>DAIDHB010000017.1 GCA_027452145.1 Planctomycetales bacterium | reverse complement strand
GGAATATCTGCGGCATCGCTCGCTCCGGTGGGCATGCCGGGCCGGCACCGATCCGTTCGGTGGCCGGGCTGGCCGCCGCCATTGGTCGGGTCGGGCCCGCTCTCTCGCTCCTCACCCGTGGGACGACGCGAGCGATCGCGGGACCTCGGGGCCGCGTGGCAGGGCCCCGGCCGGTGTCGGTCTGTACCGCGGATCGCTCGGATTTCAAGGGCTATGCTAAACGCTGGCCCGCCTGAGTCAAGGAGGCTGTGGCCCAGCCCCTGCCCGGCGCCTCGCCCGGCGGGGCGGCCCGGCGACTCCGACCGGCCGGGCCGGTCGCCCCGGTCGAGCGTCTCGCGCCGGTCGTCCTTCCAGTCGCCGGGAAATGGACCCGGAATCACCCCGCCCGACGGGAATCAGGGGCCCATGTTCTCGATTGCGAGAACGATGGAACCCCGGATTCTCTGGAATGGGAAACCGTCGTTCTCGCCGGGGAGAACGAGTTTTCTCGGAGATGGGCATGTCCCGGGCCCGAAAAAAATGGGGCGGCGGACTGCCGGAGCGACCTTTGCCGGCGCCGGGCGGTTGTGCCGCGGGATGTCGGGCGGGGTTGCGCGGCCCGCTGAAGTTCGGAGCGCATGGCGATTGTGTGGGTTGCAGGAGACCCTCATCCGCCCTTCGGGCACCTTCTCTCCGCGGCTCGCGGGGAGAAGGGGAGGGCCGAGTCCGTCGCCTCGCATGGCATACGTGGCGAATGGAGAGAGCGGTCGCCTTCGTCCCGCTCGCGGGGAGAGGGACGGGGTGAGGGGTCGGGATCAGCGCGATTCCTCCGCGACGCGACCTAGCCGTTGACGACGGTGCCGCCGTTGGGGTGGAGGATCTGGCCGGCCATGTACGAGGCGTCCTCGGAGGCGAGGAAGACGAAGCAGGCGGCGACCTCGTCGGGCTGGCCGGGCCGCTTCATCGGGACGTCCTTGCCGAACTCCGCGACCTTGTCGGGCGGGAAGGTCGAGGGGATCAGCGGGGTCCAGATCGGACCGGGCGCGACCCCATTGACGCGGATCCCGCGTTCGACGAGCGACCGCGACAGCGAGCGGGTGAACGCGACGATCGCCCCCTTGGTCGAGGAGTAGTCGAGCAGCATCGGGTTGCCCTGGTAGGCGGTGACCGAGGTCGTGTTGACGATCGCCGAGCCCTCCTTCAGGTGCGGCAGCGCGGCCTTCGTCATGAAGAACATCGCGAAGATGTTGGTGCGGAACGTGCGCTCGAGCTGCTCGGCCGAGATGGCCTCGATGGAGTCTTGCGGGTGCTGTTCGGCGGCGTTGTTGACCAGGATATCGAGGCGGCCCAGCTCGCCGACGGCCTGGCGGACGGCCTCGCGGCAGAATCCCTCGTCGCCGATGTCGCCGGCGATCGTGAGGCAGCGCCGGCCCTCGCGCTCGACGCGCTTGCGGGTCTCGGCGGCGTCCTCGTGCTCGTCGAGGTAGACGATGGCGACGTCGGCGCCCTCGCGGGCGAAGGCGATGGCGACGGCGCGGCCGATGCCGCTGTCGCCGCCGGTGATCAGCGCAACCCTGTCCCTGAGCTTGCCTGAGCCTCGCTGGGGGCGGCCCTCGGACTCGGGCTGTGGGGTCATCTCCGACTCGCGGCCGGGCTGCTGGGATTGTTGCTGGGGGGGCGGCTGCTTGGCGGCCATCGGGCGTGTCCTCCTCGGCTGTTCCGTGTGGTGGTGATCGGGCCGGGCCGGGTCGGGTCGGGTCGGACCACGACCCTCGCGCCGGATCGGTTCTTTCGAGGCGCGCACCCCGAGCGGCGGCCGCGCGGGTTCGGCGCGACAACGGCCCGCCCCCGAAGCTGTTCTGTACCTGCCAACGAGGGCGAGCGTCGCGGTTGGAATGGCTGTGCAAAGGCGATGCCCTCCGTTTCGTCGCCGCCGGGCGGCCGACCGGTCTCGTGGCGACGGGACGGGGTCGAGGGGCGCGGCGTTTGCAGGCTTCCATGGCGAGGGGCGCGGGAAGACGTATTTCGCGCCCGTGGAGCGCCCAGGACGGATGGCTCTGGCAAGTCGTTTGCTCGACGGAACGAACGCCCCAGTTCGCGGCGGCAGCCGCCACGTCCCGGGACCCCGGCTCGCCGGCCGTCAGCGCCGGCCGGACGGTCCCCGGCAGGAGGGTAAAATGGGCCTGTTCACCAGCATGACTCTCAATACGCTCGACGACCTGTTTCTCTGTCAGATCCAGGACCTGTACGACGCCGAGCAGCGGCTCACCAAGGCGCTGCCCAAGATGGCTGAGGCTGCGACCAACAAGCAGCTCAGGTCGGCCTTCCAGAAGCATCTCCGCGAGACCGAGCAGCACGTCACGCGGCTGGAGAAGGTCTTCAGCATCATCGGGAAGACCCCCAAGAGCGAGACGTGCGAGGCCATGAAGGGCCTGATCGCGGAGGGGGACGAGGCGATCAAGGCCGGCGGGGACGACTCGGTCCGCGACGCCGCCCTGATCGCCGCGGCGCAGCGGGTCGAGCACTACGAGATGGCCGGCTACGGCACGGTCCGTACCCTGGCCGAGGAACTCGGCCAGAAGGAGATCGCCCGCATCCTCCAGCAGACGCTCGACGAGGAAGGCGCGTGCGACAAGACCCTGACCGAGATCGCCGAGTCGCGCATCAACGCCAAGGCCGCCTCGGCCTGAGCGGATCAGGCGCTGGCAAGTGGACAGGGCGGAGGAGAGCACGGTTCGGCGCGGGTCTCGCTCGCGACCGAAAGCCCGGGGAAGTGCGGGAGATCCGCGGTCCGGGAGCGAGGGCGCGGACATGAGATCCGCGCCCAACAGGGAGGAGCAGGTCGGGGCGAGCGTGGGCGTCAGCCCCCAGTCCGAGGGGCCACACCCTCGAAGCCGGGGGGTTGACGCCCCACGCACGCCTTTCGGAACGGACCCGGTCCAACAGACCGGGGTTCGTGTTGACGGGCCGGCGGATTCCGACGATACTCCGCCCACCCGAGGTCTTCCGATCGCCCGTACCCGCGGCGATCGGCCCGCGTCCGGACGGCGCGGACGGCCAAGGGTCCCACCCCGATGGACACGGACACGGATGTCATGCGCCAGGTTGTTGCGACGACTTTGATGGGATTGTGCCTGGTCCTGGCCCCGGCGGTGCGAGGAGCCGGCGACGGCCATGGCCCGCCGCCGGGCGACGAGACGCCACTGGCGAGGGCACGTCGACTGATCCAGGCCGGCGACCGCGCGGCCGCGGTGACGGTGCTCGAGGACGCCCTGATCGACGGCCCGGCCGGCGACCGGCGAGCCACGCTTGAGCTGCTCGGCCGTTCGTACGAGGCGATGGCCCGCGCGGCCGAATCCGCGGGACGCCCCGAGGACGCGGCCCGCTACCGCGACAACCTGGCGATCCTGGAGCGTGCCCGCCGGGCCGCCGGTCCTCCTCCAGTGAAAGCCGCCGCTCGCCCGGAGCCGCCGGAGTCCCGCCCGGCCGCCGATTCCCCGCGCCCCGGGTCGTCCGGCACCGCACGCGAGGGCGCTGCGCCGAAGGCCCCGGCCGCGGACCCCGCCCCCAGGTCCGCCCCGGCTGTCGCGACGCCTCGGCCCGCCGACGCGGTCCCCGAGGCGCCTCGGGTCGACGAGCCGCCGCCGGCTTCCGGTCCGCCCATCCTCGAGGCACCCCGGCCCGACCCGGGCCCGGGCGAGCCCATCGCACTGCCCGAGCCGGCGGATCTCCCGAGGCCCGGTCCCATGCCGGCGGCTTCGGGAAGCCGAACCGCGACGGTCCCGCCGCCGGCGGCCGTCTCTCCGGGGCCTGATGCTCGCGCCGCGGCAACGTCCCCGGCTGATGTCCCGGCACCGGTCCTGCCGCCCGCCTCGATCGGCCCCGCGGACCCGGATGCTCCCTCCGGCGAGATGCTGGTGAACCCCGGCGCGGCGATCGGCGGCGGACCGGCGGCGGCGGCGCCGCTGGCGTTGCAGCCGGAGGAGGGCACCAAAGCATCCGCGCCCGCCGGCGAGGCCGAGGCGCCCCGGCCATTGCCCTCGCGCCGCGGGCCCGCGCTCGCCGCGCCTGAAGCGGGAGCTGACCCCGCCGCGGAGCAGTCCGCCGAGGCCGACCGGCTGTTCCAGGCCGAGCGCTACGACCAGGCCGGGCGCATCTATGCCGAGCTGGCCGCCCGGAATCGGCTGTCGCCCGAGCGGCGGCCGCACTGGGCCTATTGCCGGTATCGCGCGGTCGTCCGACGGATCAACGCCCACCCGCGCTCGCGGGGCGAATGGGACGAGATCGAGGCCGAGATCCGCAGCATTCAACGTCTGGCTCCTGGTGTGTGGTTCGGCAACTACCTGATGAGCAAGGTCGGCGAGGTCCGGCGCTCGCGAGGCCGGAGGCCGCTCCCCGCAGGCGGCAACGCCGTGGTCCGGGGCTCATCCCCCGACGAGCCGACGCCGATGCCGGCGCCCGCCGGGTCGCCCTCCTCGAATGCGGCCCCGCCTCCCTCGTCATCGCGCCGTCGCCTCTTCGGCCGCTCGCGGACCCCGCAGGAACCCGCCGGACCGCCGGCTGCGCCGACGCCCCCGTCGTCGGGCCCGGCCTCGCCCTCCGGCCCCGGCCCCGGCCTCGAGCCCGACGGCTCGCTGAGCCTCCCCGGCGACCTGTCGCGGTCCGACGGGCCGGAGAAGGCGCCGGGCTCGCCCGGCCGCGCCGTCCGTCTGGGGCTGGACGACGACCCGGCGAACGCGAATCGGATCGCCTGGCAGGTCCACGAGACGGCCAACTTCCGCATCTTCCACCGCGACCCGGAGCTGGCCGAACGGGTCGCGGCGATCGCCGAGGCGACCCGCTCGGCGCAGGGCAAGCGCTGGGGCAGCCCGGGCGCCGGGTCGGCCTGGTCGCCGCGGTGCGAGCTCTACCTGTTCCCCGACCGCCGCTCGTATGCCGACGCGACCGGCCAGCCGGAGAACTCGCCGGGCATCTCGTCGATGGCGAACGACGGCACACGTGTCCTGTCGCGGCGGATGAACCTCCGGGCGGATAACCCGCGGCTGCTCACCGCCACCTTGCCGCACGAGGTGACGCATATTGTCCTGGCCGACCTGTTCGTGACCCGGATGATCCCGCGGTGGGCTGACGAGGGGCTGGCAGTGCTCGCCGAGCCGGCCGCAGAGCAGCACCGCCGCCAGGCGGATCTGAAGGGGCCGCTCGACTCGGGCCGGGTCTTCGAGGCGGGGAAGCTGATGACGATGGACTACCCCGAGCCGAAGGACTGGAAGCTGTTCTATGCCCAGAGCGTCTCGCTGACGCGGTTTCTGGTCGACCAGGGTCCGCCCGAGCGGTTCATCCAGTTCGTGCGCGAGGCCCAGCGCCTCGGGCCGGAGCCGGCGCTCCGCGACATCTACCAGATTGACGGCCTCTCGGCGCTCCAGGAACGCTGGCTGGCCTACGCGCGAAGCCAGACCCCCGAGAACGTGGCGATCAGCCCGGGTGCCGACGCCAAGGCCGATACGGTCCGGCGCGAGTGATGATTGCGACCGCCATTCAGCCGTCTGGCGGCGAGAGAAATCCATGATCGAGGGTGTCCTCCAACTTCTTGAGGGCATGAGCCGTCGGCCGGGCATGTATGTCCAGCCGGTGGAGATCGCGACCATTCAGAGCTACCTCCATGGCCTTGAGGCCGGGTGTCATCTCGGCGGGCTGGACGTTACTCGCGAGATCTACGAGACTGCGGCGGCGTCCCGGGGCTGGAAGCAGCGAGCAACCGGAATCGTCTGGCACATGGAAGCGAAGGGGCTCGACGCCGAGGCCATCATTCAGGAGCTGATCGCGGTCGAGGCCGAGGCGTTTCGCAGGGCGGCTGGGGATCGGGCTTAACACGAAGCTCCGGTCGAGGGCTCGAAGTGGTGGGCGATGCCCACCCTGCGAAACCCCGAGACCGTCTTGCAGGGTGGGCATCGCCCACCAGTTCGAGGCTCAGGCGCGGTGCGACGGCGTCCCATTCAGCACCTCGTCCAGCGTCAAGGCGATGGCGGCTTCCCGGAAGTCCGTCACGGCCTCGTCGCGCGTCTGACCATCCGGACCGTGGCGGACGAGCCAGCCGCGGGCGATCGGGTCTAGGCCGCGGGCCTGGACGGACTCGGCGGCCAGAAGCAGGCGGAGGCGATGTCTCGCCGGGTCGTCCTGCGCGTCGGCCACGGCGACAATGTGCCAGTCCCCCTCGCGGTCGCGGAATGCCAGGTCGCCCGCGCCGTGACAGATCACGGCGGCCCCATCGCCGGTCGTCGCGGTCGTGGTAAACTCCAGGTCGTCCACGATCGCAGGATCGCGGCCCGAGGCCGCGTGGCGCAGCGCCCGGAAAGCCGGTAGCTCCCACAAGGCGTCGAGCCGGCGGACGGCGTCGCGGACGAGCGCCGGCCCGGCCGCCGGCACCTGACGCTCGGCGGCCAGCGCGGCCAGCGCGCCCATCGCGGGCGGGTCGGACCGGCGCCAGCGGGGATCGCGCACGATCGCACGGACCAGGCCGTCCAGCCGCGCCGCGCGCGAGGCCGCCCCCGCGGCCGGGTCGAGTTCCAGATAGCCGGGCACGCCCCGCGCGCGAGTCGGCCCCTCGACAGTGGGCGCGGGCGGCCCGGCAGCCTCGATCGCCTCGGCGATCGCCGTGATCGAGAGCCGCGGGGTCGATGTCGAGGCCGCCGGGCCGCGATCCGGCGGCCGGTCCTCGCGCGGCGGGGGCGGCATCATCCGGTGGACGCGGACATCGGGGTGGGGCCCGCGATCGGCCGGGTCGTGGGGCACCCGGCACGCGCCGGTCGCGCGGTCGAACCGCTCGTCGAGCAGCCGCATCGCGACCGCGTTCGACGGCACCGATTCGCCCGGCTCCAGGCCCGCGGAGAGGATCAGCGCGTCGCGGGCGCGGGTCGCCGCGACGTAGAAGAGGCGCAGCGACTCCTGCTCCTCGTCGAGTCGCTCGAGCGCCAGATAGGCCCTCCAGACCGGATCGTTCTCGCCGGGCTCGGTGCTTCCCGTTGATCCATCGGGCGCCTGGGGCATCGGCAGCGGCGGGCGGACGACCAGGCCGAGGTCGGGGCGGCAGGCGACGAGCGGGCTCTGGCCGCGCGAGGTCCGCCCCACGTCGGGCAGGACGACGATGGGGAACTCGAGGCCCTTTGCCTGGTGGATCGACATCAGGCGGATGCTCGCACCCTCCTCGTCGGTCGTCGCGGCCTGCTCCTCCTTCGGCTCGTCCTCGAGGTCGGCGCGCAGCCGGGCGACGAAGTCCGCCAGGGTGAATCCGCCCTGGCGGTCGAAGTCGCGGGCCAGCCGGACGACCTTCCGCGTGTTGGCCAGCTTGCGGTCGCCGAGGAACTCGCAGACGACCGCCGCCTCGAAGCCCGATTCGTCCAGCACCCGGGCCACCAGCTCGGCCATCGGGATGCGGTCCTTGTCCGCCCGCCACCGCGCGAGCAGCTCGACGGCCCGCGCGGCCCGTGCGCGGTCGAGGCCGGAGAGGCCAGGGACCGCGTCGAGCCAGTAGACGCCGGCCGTGATGCCCCCCTCACGCTCGCGCGCCGTCGACAGGCGGAACAGCCCCTCGTCGCTGACGCCGAAGAACGGGCTCCGCAGCGCACCGGCCAGCGCGACCTCGTCGAACGGGTCCTCCACGACCGAGAGCAGGTTGATCACGTCGTGGACCTCCTGCTGCGCATAGAACGCCGAGCCGCCGATCGTGTGGTAGTCGAACCCCTCGTCGGCGAGCGCCGATTCGTACGGCCACAGGTCGGTCATGGCGCGGAACAAGAGGGCCACGTCGCCGGCATGGGCCGGGCGGACCTGGCCGCTCGCGCGGTCGAGCACCGGCCAGCCGGCGTCGAGCCGCTCGCGCAGCCGACGGGCGATGCAGCGCGCCTCGATCATCCGCCGCTCGTGCGCCGACAGCTTCGGCTTCGGGGCAGAATGTCGGGCCGTGCGCTCGCCGCCGTCCACCTCCTCATCGTCTTCATCCTGCTCCTCCGCCGACATCGGCCAGAGGAACTCGACGGCCGGCTGGCAGGTGTCCTTGCCGCGGATCGGGAGGAGCCGGTGCGGGTCTTCCGGGATCGGCCGGCCCTGGTCGTCGCCATCGGAGCGGTCCAGGTCGCGGAAGCACTCGCCGAAGAGGGCATTCACGAACCCGATGACGCCGGGGACGCTGCGGAAGTTCTCGGTGAGGCTCAGCCGCCCCCGCGCGGGGAACGCCGCCCGCCAGTCGCGGAAGATGCCCGGCTCGGCGCCGCGAAACCGGTAGATCGACTGCTTGACGTCGCCCACCAGGAACAGCCGGCCGGTCAGGAACGACTCGCCGCTGAGCAGCCGGAGGATCTCGCCCTGGACGCCGTCGGTGTCCTGGAACTCGTCCACCAGGACGAACTCAACCAGTGGCGCCCGGTCGCCGGCCCGGGCGGGAGCGGCAATCTCGGGGTGATCGCGCAGCAGGTCGCGGGCCTTGATCAGCAGGTCGTCGAAGTCGAGCCCGTGGCGTCGGTGCTTGAGCCGCTCGTGCTCGCGGCGAACGCCCAGCGCCAGCCGGGCGAAGCGCAGACTGCGCTCGGCCGAGGCGAGCAGCATCTCCTGGTTGGACCACCCCAGCGCCGGGCGGACCTCCTTGCGAAGGTGCTCGCGCAGCTCGGTGAAGGCGTCCTTGACGCCGTCGTAGACCTCCTGCGATGGCCAGGCGGCGGCCCTGGGCAGGTCCTGCACGCGCAGCAGGCCCACCAGCTCGTCGAGCCGGTCGACGGGGCAGGGGGGCGCGGTCGGGCCGAGGATGCTCAGCGCCTCGAACACGGCCGCGGCGCGCTCCATGATGCGGGGGTTGTCCGAGTCGAGTCGCACGAGCCGCCGCGAGCAGGTCGCGGCGATCGCCGCGGCGCGGTCGCGCACGGCCGGCCAGAGCCGCTCGCGGGCCAGGCCGAGCCATCGGTCGACGATCGCACCGGGCTCGAGGCTGGCCCACTCCGCCAGCTCGACGCCGCCCCTCGCCGTCGTCAGCCGGCCGAGCGCGTCGCGCACCTGGGCAAGCCCATAGTCGGTGCCCAGGTCCACCAGGTCGGCATCGCGCTCGGCCAGGCGCCGCCGGATCGCGATCCGCACGGCCTCATCCCGGAGCGAGCCGCCGATCGACTGGTCCAGGATGGCGAACTCGGGGTCGACGCCGGCGAGCATCGAATGGCGGCGGAGCAGCCGGGCGCAGAACTCGTGGAACGTCCCGATCGGCGCCGCATCCAGCCCACGGAGCACGGCCGCCCACCACTCGGCGGCGGCGGCGGATGACGAGCCGTCGCCCCCCGCCGCCAGCCGGGCGCGGCAGCGGGCGCGGATGCGCTGGCGAAGCTCGCGCGCGGCCTTCTCGGTGAAGGTCAGGGCGACGAGCGCCTCGAGCGGCCGGCCGCCGCCGTCGTCGAGCGCGGCGAGGAACCGCTCGGTCAGCACCATCGTCTTGCCGCAGCCGGCCCCGGCGCTCAGGGCCACGCTCGCGTCCGGCACGGCCAGCGCCCGGCTCTGCTGGACGGTCAGCGAGATGCCCGCGGCGTTGGCGTTCGCGTGTGGGTTCGAGCCCGCGCTCATGGCGCACCTCCCGCCCCGCCGCCGCGACGGCCCGGGGACTTGCCCCCGCGCCGCACGGTTTCCCACTGCGGCGCCTCGGGCCGGTCGTATCGCTTGGCGGCCAGTCGGGCCTGGCGCACGCGGCAGATCGAGCGGAACTCGCAGAAGCCCTCGCAGCCGTCGAGCTGCGAGTCGACCACGAACTCGCCGCGCCTCAGGCGGTCGACCAGCGCCCCGACATACGACTCGAGCTGGGCCTGCACCGTGTCCCACGCCTCGAACGCGATCGCCGTGTACCCCTTCTCGCGCAGGGCCCAGTACCCCACGTCGCCCAGCCCCAGGCCCTGCTCGGTGAGGTCCAGCCGCTCGACGGCCATCGCATACAGCGGGAGCTGGAGCTTCCGGGCGTTGCGCACCTCGGCGGCCGACGGGCCGTGCCCGCTCTTGTAGTCGATGACGCGGAACGCAGGGCCGTCGGGGCCGTCCACGATGTCGATCCGGTCGATCTTCCCCTGGAGCCGCACGGCCCGCGAGCCACGGCCCAGCTCGAGCCACGGGTGCCCCGAGTCCTCGTCGCCGAAGCTCACCTCGAACCGGTGCGGCACCGGCGGGGCCGGGTCGTCCACGGCGTAACGGATGTGCTGGACCCGGTAGCGGAGCACCGTCTGGACCAGCCGCCGGCGCTCGATCTCCGCCAGGCCCTGCGCGACCTCCGAGGGATCGACCGGCTCGGCCGCCAGAGCGTGCTCCAGCGCGGCCCGCTCGAGCTCCTCCAGGTCCTCGGCGTCGGCCGCCCCGCGCTTGAGCTGCTCGAGCTCCTCGAGGATGCGGTGGATCCGGCTGCCGCGCTCGGTGTAGTCCTCGTCGATCTCGTCGCGGCGCTCGGCCGGCTCGAGCTTCAGCACATATTTGCAGTAGAACAAAAACGGGCAATCGCTGTACGTCTCGAGCTGGCTGGCGCTGAAGAGATACTCGGGCGGGAACAGCGCGGCCACGTCGAGCATGACGTGCCCGTCGCGGAGCAATCCGTCATACTCGCCGAACGGCGTCCCGCGCAGCCGGCGCGACAGCACCCGCAGCGCCGCGGCCGTGCCGGCCAGCGGCCGGCGATGGCCGGGCAGGTCGAGCAGGCCGGCGAGTGCTTGCGAGTCGCCCCGCCCGCGGGCGATTGCCACTGCGCGGACGCGCAGGTCAGCCGGAGAGCCGGCCAGCTCGGGCGCGTCGACCAGCGCGGGGTCGAGCCGGCGCACGGCGCGATGGCAGGCGGCCAGCGCCGACGGCTCGAGGTGCCCCATCAGCTCGTCGAGGAACCCGGCGCGGAGCAGGTCCTGCCCCTTCGCGTCAGTCGTCGGGTAGAGCAAGGTCAGCGACGTTCCTGAAGCGCCAAGCACGCGGAGGAACCTGAGCATCTCGCGAGAGAAGGCGCGGCGGGCGTCGGCATCCGCCGGCGCGCCGGGGCGTAGCGACAGAAACGCCTCGACCGCCTCGCGGCCCGGGAACGTCCCCTCGGCCAGGTCGGCGAGGATCACATGGGCGGCCCGGGCGCCGCCCATCTCGTCGACCGTCGCCAGCCGGATCGAGCCGGGCCGCGGGTCGACCGGCGGCATGGTTAGCTCGGCCGCCAGCGACTCGACCTCCTCGGCGAAGTCGGCCCAGCTCCACGACCCGCCGCCGCGGCCCAGCCGATCGATCACCGCCGCGCGGTCCTCGAGCGCGTCGCGCAGGCGGTCGAGCCCGGCGCAGTCGGAGGCCGACAGGGCCGGCGTGTCCGCGTCTCGACCCGCGGGGGCCTCGACGATCCCCAGCGCGCGCGCCAGGCCGAACAGCCGGTCGACCTGATCGCCGAACTTCCGAGGCCGGTCGATCGGCTCGATCAGCCCGAGGACTCGCTCCGCGACGGTGCGCGCCAGCCGGGCGCGCTCGGCCTTGACTGTGTTGTCCCGCGCGTTCGCCACGGCGCGGTCGAGCCAGTTCAGCAGGGTGTCTCGTCCGCGGAACACCGGGGATGTCCGCACCACCGACGCGGCCGCCGCCATCGACAGCGGATCCATGCCGGGCCCGCCGGGCTGGATCCGGCCGTTGCGCAGCAGGCGGATCACCCGGTCCGTCGACCACTCGTCGCCCGGCAGGCCGATCGCCAGCAAGAGCGCGGCGACGGCCGGGTCCGAGCCCAGCGGCCGGCGCGACTCGGCCGCCGCCGGGATGCCCCAGTCGCGCAGGGTCTCGAGCGCGATGTCGGCCTGATCGCCCCACTGGCGGAACACGACCAGGATGTCGTCGGGCGCGATTCCGGCGTCGAGCCGGTCGCGCACCTCGCGCGCCAGCACCCGCGCCACGCCGTCGCCCACCGGGGCGCCCCGGATCGCCAGGCCCTGGTGCACGGATACCCGCGAGCCTCCAGGGATGCCCGGCCGAAACAAGGCGCGCTCGACGTCCCGTAGCCCGGCCGGACGCCAGAGATCAGGCTCAACGGGCGACTCGGTGAAGCCGAGGGTGCGCACCAGTCGGTCGCGGACATTGGCATTCGCCTCGTAGGGCGAACCGGCCGGATCGCCGTCGGCCGCCTCGAACCCCAGGGTCACGCGGACCGCGCGGGCGCGCCGGGTCGCGTGATCGAGGGCCCGCCACATGGCGCGGGTGGGCGATTCGAAGTCGAGGAACGTCGCCTGGGCGAGCGCCGTCGCGTCGCCGGACGAGCGCCGGCCCAGCCGGTGGGAGGCCCAGACCGCCAGGCCCGGCTCGTCCTCGGCGCCCAGCTCGGCCAGCAGCGCCCGATAGCGGCGGAACGCCGCCCACTCGGCGGCGGCGACCGGATCGACCGGGGTCGCGTCGCGCGGCGAGCGCTCGTCGGCCGTCCACGCGGCGAACCGCCGCCTCAGGCGACGACGGTACCCGGGCCAGTCGAGCACAGCCTCGATGGCCGCCGTCTCGCCGGCCTGCCGCGCCCGCCGGATCGCCTCGCGGAACACCGCGCCCGCCGCGCCATCGGACAGCACGGCCGGCCCCTCGCTCGACCCGGCGCGCACCCGGGCCCACAGGTCGGCCCAGCACCAGACCCGCGGGATCCTGCCCGCGGCCTGGGCCGCCCCGGTCCCGCTCGCCCGGCACCGGGCCGCCAGCTCGGCCCGGACCTGGTCGCGGGCCAGCGGCGACGGGACGACCCACAGCGCCGAGGGGTCCAGCGACGCGGACGCCACCGCGTGGTCACGGACCCCCGACCCGTACGGGCCCGTCCACAGCACTCGTTCGGCCGCCATCGGCATGGTCGAATCCCCCGCGGAACGCAATCGCCAGCACCAGCGTCCCCATCAGGATCAAGTATACAGAGAAATACCAGATGCGTCCCGAGCGGACAATCCGAACCAGCCAGGTAATCGCGATGTAGCCGACCAGTCCGGCCACCACGGTGGCGGCCAGCGTGCGGGCGACCTCGTCGGAACTCAGGCTCGAGAGGGGGATCTCCAGCATCTCCTTGGCGACGGCGCCCAGGATGGCCGGGACGGCAATGAGGAGGCTGAAGCCGACGGCCCACGAACGCGACAGGCCTAGCGCCAGGGCAGCGGCGATCGTCATGCCGCTGCGGCTGACGCCCGGCAGGGGCGCCAGCATCTGCGCCAGGCCGATCACGAGGGCATCGAGCCAGGTCATGGTCGCCGGCCCCTTTGTGCCGTCGCGACGGCTGAGCCAGGCCGTCAGCAGCAGCACGGCCGCCGTCACCAGGAAGCCAATGCCGGCCATGGTGATCCCCTCGAACGCCCTGTCGATCCACTTCTTGAGGAACAACGCCAGGGGGATCAGCGGCGAGGTGGCGATCGCGGCCAGGATGCCGACCCGGATGATCGACGACCGCCGGAACCCCTCGGGCACCGTGTCGTCGCCCGCGAGACCGCGCAGGCCGGTCGCGATCGCGGCGCGGTACCAGACGAGAATGGCCACCGTGGTCCCCAGGTGCACGATCACGTCGAAGAACAGGTTCTTCTCGCCGCTGGTCTTCGTGCCGTTGATCCAGTCGAACAGGTTCTGCGTGATGAGCAGGTGTCCGTCGCTCGAGATCGGCAGGAACTCCGTCACGCCCTGGACCGCGCCCAGGACCAAGGCCTTCAACCATTCCATCAGAGTCTTCCCTGGGTGGTGGATGCAGTGAGCGGCCGATCGGCCCCCGACCAGGATAGCCGCTCGCCGCCCGCCCGGTCATCCGCGCCTCGTGGGCTCATCACCTCGGGCGGTCGAGTGGCCGTTGTCAGCCGGACGAATCCGGTCGATCGTCGCAATCCTCCTAACCTGCAAAATCGACACAGCCACTATCGGCCAGTATGCCCGATTGGCAAGATTGGGTTCGTTCGCGCGCCGCGGGCCATCGATCGGGCGTCAAGATGGCGGAATTGGGTTCGTTTTGCTCCCCGAGCACGCCGGAGCAGGCGCCAGATTGGCAGAATTGGGTTCGTTTTGCGCACCGCACTCCGCACCTGGAACCCTGCCAATTCGGCAGTTGGGTTCGTTCGTGCGATTTCCGGGGTCTCACCACGGGCCTTTCCTGGTCAGTTGATGGTCAAGGAGCGGGGGCGGAATGCCGGGCCGGCCAGGCAGAACAGGGCAGGCGCGGCTGGCCTGCCCCGTGGCGGAGAGAATCCTCTACTAACAGGATGTATCAGGTTTTCAAATTCTGTACGGCCTCGATCGAAGAATCCGGAAAAAACCGCATTTAAGTCTTTTCAGAGAAATCGTTTAAAAAATTCGCGTTTTTCTCGAGATTTCCGGAAAACCGGTCAATGGGGCCACGGCGGCGTGCCGAGCCTCCGGATTGCAGTGGCGGTGCAGGTTATCCGGACAACCTGGCAACGTCATCCACGTGCTGCATACGTTCCTGGAGAAGTCCAGGAAGGGGAGCGCGGCATGGGAACGCGTCGTGCGGTCGTCAGGAGACATGGGGCGGCCCCTCCGCCGTTGCCCGCTCACTTATCGGTCGCTCTAATGTCGCGGGACACTCCGGCCCGTGAACATCAGGGAGGGACGCGGTGATCGAGACGACATGCTGCATCGTCGGTGGCGGCCCGGCGGGGATGGTGCTCGGGTTCCTGCTGGCCCGCGCCGGGGTCGAGGTCGTCGTGCTGGAGAAGCACGGGGATTTCCTCCGCGACTTCCGCGGGGACACGATCCATCCATCCACATTGCAGGTCCTCCACGAGCTGGGGCTGCTCGACGAGTTCCTGCGGCGCCCGCACCAGGAGGCCCGGCAGATCGGCGGCGTGGTGGGCGACGAGGAGGTGCCCGTCGCCGATTTCGCGCACGTCGGCAGCCGCTGCCCCTTCATCGCGTTCATGCCGCAGTGGGACTTCCTCGACTTCATCGCCGAGCACGCGCGGCGATATCCGACGTTCCGGCTGATACTGCGGGCCGAGGTGACCGACGTGATCGAGCAGGACGGCCGCGTCGTCGGCGTGACGGCGAAGACGCCCGACGGCCCGCTGGAGGTCCGGGCGAAACTGACGTTCGGCACCGACGGCCGGCATTCGACGACGCGAGCCCGGGCCGGGCTGATCGTCGAAAACATCGGGGCGCCGATCGACGTGCTGTGGATGCGGATCTCGCGGTCGCCGGGCGATCCCGAGCAGCCGCTGGGCCGGTTCGGCCAGGGGCGAATCCTGGTGATGATCTACCGGGGCGATTACTGGCAGTGCGGCTATATCATCCCCAAGGGGGGCATCAACACCCTGCGCGCCCGGGGGATCGAGGCGTTCCGCAACGACATCGTGGCGATCGCGCCTTTCTTGCGCGACCGCGTGGGCGAGCTGAAGAGCTGGGACGACGTCAAGCTGCTGACGGTCGTCATCGACCGCCTGCGCGAGTGGTCGGTCCCGGGCCTTCTGTGCATCGGGGATGCGGCGCACGCGATGTCGCCGGTGGGCGGGGTCGGCATCAACCTGGCGATCCAGGACGCGGTGGCAGCGGCGAACATCCTGGCGGCGCCGCTGCGCGAGCGGCGGCTAACGCTCGACGACCTGCGAAAAGTGCAGTCGCGCCGCGAGTGGCCCACGCGGATGACGCAGGGGCTCCAGGTCCTGATCCAGGACCGGGTGATCGGCCGGGTGCTGGGCGCGGCGGGGCCGTTGCGGATGCCGCTGGCGCTTCGATTGCTCAGGCGGTTCCCGTTCCTCCGCCGCATCCCGGCGCGGATCATCGGGATCGGCTTCCGGCCGGAGCACGTGCGCACGGACGAGGAGATTCTCAAGTAGGTCGGGCAGTCTTGCCCGACGCTCGGGCCCCGACCGGCAAGACTGCCCGACCTAATTGAATGCCAGACGAACACCTGTTCGGAATACGCATGGGCGAAATTCTTGAACCGAAGATGATGCTGGAAAAATGGCTCGATGCCGCCGAACGCGGTGACACGGCGTTCGTGGTCGAGCAACTCCAACGCGGGATGGACGTCAACGCGGGACACAGGCTAACCAACACGACAGCCTTGATAAAGGCCGTCTGGGGCTGTCAAATCGACATGATTCGGCTCCTGCTCGACCACGGGGCGGACCTGAGCCTGGAGGACAGCTACGGTTTTACGGCGCTCACGACTGCGGTGATCCGCTCACGGTCCTGGCCCGGGGATTACTGGCGCATTCCCGAGCCCGATCGCAGGCCGCTGGACATCCTGCTCGCGGCGGGGGCGCGTTATCGACTCCGCGAGGCTGTGCTGTTGAACGACGTCGAGCTCGCCCGCGTCCGGCTCGATGAAGGGGACGACGTCGATACGGGAGAAGGCACGTATCACGGCCCGGTGCTCAAGATCGCCGCCGAGCTCGGATACCTCGAGATCGTGGACCTGCTGCTCGATTGCGGGGCCAATACCGAGGCGACGGATGACCTGGGCCAGAGGGCCCTGTTGAGCGCGACGCGCTACGGCCGGACCGAGGTCATACGCCGCCTGCTCGATCGCGGTGCGGACATCAACGCCGTCGACTGGTCCGGTCACAGCGCCCTGTTGAACTCGGTGGTGGCAAATGATTCCAACTCGTTCGATTTGCTGCTGTCGCGCGGGGCGCGGCGGGGCATTTTCGACGCGTTCGCGCTGAATGACATTCCACTCCTCGAAGACCTCCTGGATCAGGAACTTCGTGGCGACCCCGACGTCGATCGGCTCTCTGACGGCGGCGTTCGGCTCGCGATGCTCGCGGCGGGGCGGGGGAATCTGGCAATTGTCCGCCTGCTGCTCGATCGAGGCGCGGTCCACTTCCAGGAGTGGGACGATCATACACTTCTCGCAGAGGCCGCGAGACACGGGCATCTCGAGGTAGCCCAACTGTTGATCGATCGCGGGGCGGACCTTCACGCCGTCGGCAGGGACGGCCTGACACCTCTTGCGTGGGCCGCCCGAGAAGGTCGACACGAGGTCGCCGCGATGCTCAGGCGTGCGGGTGCGGTGCGGTGACCTGATACCTCGGCCTGGTAACGATGCGGTCCGCCGTCAAGCCGAAGCGCTATTCGACGACCGGCAGGACATAGGGCCCCTTGGGGATGACGGCGACCCTCGCGTCGGGGCCGTATTCGGCCAGGGTGTCGGCCAGCGCGGATTCGACGCTCGTCGCCGGCTCGACGTGGCACGTGGCCAGGACGTCGGCGGGGATGCCGTCGGAGACGATCTTCACCCGCGCCTTGCGCCGGACCTTGGCGAGCTCCTCGACCTGCCACTGGTCCATCACGAAGTAGTCCTTGCCCAGGATGCGGTGCATGAAGGCGTCGAGCGAGCTATGGTCGAAGAGCGCCGACTGGAACTCGGGGCTGCCGAGGCCCTCGGTCAGGCTGGCGGCCAGGATGATCGTGCCGCCTTGCTTGACGATCGGCAGGCAGCCGGTGAGGCCCTTGACCGCCTGGTAGAACGTTGTGTCGAGCGGGTAGCCGGCCGCGCTGGTGACGACGACGTCGACGGCCTCGCGCACCGGGGCGCGGCAAACATCGCGCATGAAGCGGACGCCCTCGAGGAATGCCTTTTCCATGTCGCCCGCGACGACCGAAGTGACCCGCCGGCTGCTGTCGAGCGTGACGTTCACGATGAAGTCGCAGCCGGCCATCTTCGCGATCCGCGTATTCTCCTCGTGGACCGGGTTGCCGTCGAGGATGCCGCAATCAGCGTTGGGGTGCTCGAGCAGCTCGGGGCCGTGCCATCGCTTGACGGTCTCGAGCGCGGCGACGCCCGGGCAGATGAGCTTTCGGCCGCCTGAATAGCCGGCCATCAGGTGGGGCTCGATCAGGCCGGTGGTGATCTTGAGGTCGGCGCGGACGTAGCGGGTGTCGATCCAGCCGGGGATGCCACGCTCGGTGGTGCCGACGAGCGTGTGCTCGTCGAGCCGGGTACCGTAGTGATCCTCGACGCGGTAGCCCGCGGCGATTTCGGCGCCGAGCATTTCTTCCTTCTCGGCGGGCGTGCTGGGCCGGTGCAACCCGGTGGCGACCAGGATGAGGATGCGCTCGGCCGTGATGCCCGCCTCGTGCAGGACGCGGAGCATCGGGGTGAGGATCGTGCGATTGGGCACGGGGCGCGTGATGTCGCAGACGAGGATGCAGGCGTCCTTGCGGCCCTGGGCGACCTGGCGGAGCGGGGGCGTGGCGATCGGCCGCTCGAGGGCCTCGGCGACGGCGCGCTCGGGATCATCGAGCGGCGGAACGTTGCGGATGGCCAGCGGCCCGACGACGCGATCGGCGGGCAGGGCGACCGAGAGGCCGGTCCGGCCGTAGTCGAGCGTCACGTTCATGGTGCTCATCGTGCGGATAACCCCAGGTGGCGGATCCCGTCGGCCGGGCTCCGGAGTGGCGCGAGGTATGCAGGAAAACCGGTGGCCAGGCGCCTTCTTCCCGATGCGGATCGGTGCGGCGCGGTGGACGGCCCCAAATCCTCAGCGTACCATCTTGGCCGGGGATTGTCCCGGGGATGCCGTCTGTCGCGGCGGGCGCCGGGATGTTGCATCTCAGCTCATACTCGATCGGCGGGCGTACCGACCGGCTCCCAGGGAGAGAGACAAGCCATGACCAGCCCGAACCCCAATCGTCGCGGATTCCTCCAGGCCACCGCCGCGGGCGTCGCGGCTGCGTCCGCGGGCGCCGTCGCGGCCGATGCGCAGCAGGCGGCGGCCCCGGTGCAGGCCCAGGCGCCGCGGGTGAATGCCGGGGGCATCCCGATGCGGCCGCTGGGCAAGACCGGCGAGGCCGTCAGCGCGATGTGCCTGGGCGGACACGCCTGCACCAATCCCAGGAAAATGTCCGAGGCGGAGAGCCTCAAGCTCATCCGGCGCGCCGTCGATGAGGGGATCACCTTCATGGACAACTGCTGGGATTATCACGACGGCGAGGCCGAGGAGCGCATGGGCAAGGCGCTGGCCGAGGGCGGCCGGCGCGACAAGGTGTTCCTCATGACCAAGGTCTGCGGCCGGACGGCAAAGGACGCCCAGTCCAACCTCGAGGACAGCCTCCGCCGGCTCAGGACCGATCGGATCGACCTCTGGCAGTTCCACGAGATCGTTTATGACAACGATCCCGACTGGATCTTCGCCCCGGACGGAGCCTTCCAGGTCGCGATGAAGGCCGTGCAGCAGGGGAAGGTGCGGTACGTCGGGTTCACCGGCCACAAGGACCCGATCATCCACCTGAAGATGCTGGGGATGCCCTACGAATGGGCCAGCGTGCAGATGCCGCTGAACGTCATGGACGTGCACTATCGGAGCTTCCAGCGCCAGGTCCTGCCGGTGTTGCTCCAGCGCAATATCGGCGTGCTGGCGATGAAGAGCCTGGGCGGCACCGGCGTGATCGTCAACAAGGCGGGGATCCCCGTCGAGGACGCGATCCGGTACGTGCTATCGCTGCCGGTGTCGACCCTGGTCTCAGGGATCGACTCAGAGAAGGTGCTGGACCAGAACCTCAAGATCGTCCGCGAATTCCGGCCGATGACCGCCGAGGAACGCGCCGCGATCGAGACGAAAACGATCGCCCTGGCCGGCGACGGTCGGTTCGAACTGTTCAAGTCGTCGAAGATGTTCGACGGGCCGGTGCACCGCAAGCAGCACGGGTTTGATACGCAGGTCGGTTGAGAGTCTGCTCCGGTAAGATCGGTTCGGGAGGGCGAGCCTCCCGGCGAGCCAGCTATCGCCGATGCCGAGCGCCATCCCGGCTCGGCAGGAGCCTCGCCCTCCCACCTCCGCATCGGAGTCTGAACAGCAGCCGGCCGAGACCGCGGGCCCCGATCAGCGCGGGGCCACCGGCCGCGCGAAGAGGCCCATCACCTGGTTATACGTGCTGTACACGGCGACGGCCGTGATGGACAGGAACGCCACCCAGGTAAAAAGATTGCTCAGCGGCGACGGCCGGACGCGCGGATCGGCGTCGCGGCGCTTCAGATAAATCGTCGCGCCGGCGATGAACGGGAGCAAAAGCGCCTGCGCGATGCCGCCGGCGGTGATCAGGCCCCTCGGCTCGGGGAAGCGGTAATACACCAGCAGCGAGGCGGCCGGGTAGATCACGCAGAACACCTTGACCATCCGCTCGCGCGCCGCGGGCGAGGCCGGCTGCCAGATCCCGGCGCGGTGGAGGAAATCCGCCGTGAGCCGGCTGTTCGCCGCCGTGGCCACGTACAGTGTCTTGAACAGCACGGCCCAGGCCCCGAGCAGGAAGCCGACCCGCGTGAAGGGCGCCATCCAGGCCAGCGGCGTGCCCTTGAGCGGCTGGAGGTACATCTGCGAGAGCGTGGGGATCATCTTCGCCCCCTCGGGCCGCAGCCCCTGGGGATGCAGCACCGCGGCGCCCAGGAAGTAGAAGGCGACCGTTGCCACCGTGAAGACGACCATGCTGAACCAGGCGTCGAGCTGCATCACGCGGATCCAGCCGCGCGCCCGGTCGGCCCAGGCTGGGTCGTCGCTGCGGGCGCCGGCGTAGCGCGCGTAACCCTTCTCGATGCACCAGTACGGATAGGCCACCAGCTCACTCGCGCCCACGCCCGTGATCCCGAACGCCGAGAACGCCAGGGCGAGCGCGGCGGCCGGGATCACCGGGTCGAAGCCCTTCGCCAGATCGGCGCCGGTGATGTGGAAGTCGGTGAACTGGAGGACCAGCACGCTCGCCACGGTGAACAGGGTGACGGCCGCGACCAGGATGGTGGTCACCCGCTCGAGCCGGTGATAGCCGCCGGAGAGCAATAACAGGATCGCGGCGATCGTGGTGAAGGCCGCCCAGATGTGCTCCTGGTGGGCTCCGAGATAGGTCCCCCAGGCCGGCGCGATGTGGCCGACGGCGCCGGCCATGGCGCGCGAGGCATTTGGAAAGGCCATGTGGGCCGCCTGGCCGACCGTGCCCTCCATGGCGGCGATCTGCGCCTGGGTCGTGAGCATCATGATCAGCCAGAGCCAGCAAAGCCACGAGGCGCCCAGCCTCGGCCCTGGGAGCGAGTCGAACGCCTCGAGGGTCGTGCGGCCGTGGGTAATCGCGTACCGGCCCAGCTCGACCTGGACGAAGACCTTGATGACGCACGAGAGCAGGATCAGCCAGAGCAGGCCGAAGCCCGCCTGGGCACCCAGGCTCGTCGTGTTGATCAGCTCACCAGTGCCGACGATCGACGCGGCCAGGATCAGCCCGGGTCCGATCTCGGTCAGCGCGAGGCCGAACGAGCGGGGCGGCTCGCGGATCGCCTCCTTCGGCAGGGCATACAGGTCGTGCCCGGGCTCGGCGTGGTGGTCGAGGTCGGGGGCCGAGGTCGTGGTCCTGGGCCTGGGGCGGTCCGGTTCGCTCATCGCAAGCCGGCCGCGCGGGCCGGGTCCTCGGGGCAGGGGGTGGGGAATCCGGGCGGCTCGTCCGGGGTTGACGAGGCATTCCGCATCGGATCGGAAAAGCTCGGCGACGAACAGGGGAGCAGGGCGTGCCGAATGCCGGGCCGGTTGCATCCGCCCGCACGACCCCGGCGGGCTCCCGCCATCATGGGACCCTCGATATCCGGTGTCAAGGTTGGCGAACGGGCCGGGCGATGCGGGTTGCCGACCTCGGCCCGTCCGGGTTCGAGGCGGACCGGCGCCGGGGAATCCGAGGTGGTGCAGCAGGGCCCGATCGCCGCGCTCGTCGATTCCGGTCAACATCCGGCGGGGCGTCGAGCCGGGGCCTAGCCTTGTGATGGACGTCCCTCGAACGGACCGGGTCGGTGCGACCGGGCGAGGGGACGTTCCAGGACCCTGGGCCGGTAAGAATCATGGACCCCGTCGCGAGAAGGCAGGTGCGTCGACCGGCCACGCCCACGCCCACGCCCCGAGGGCGCATCCGCAGCCTGGTCTCGGGCTGGACGAGAGGCCGGGAGGGTAGCTTGCCTCTCGAGCCGTCGACGCTGGTGCGCAGCGTCGACATCCCGGCCTCCGAGCCCTGGTCGGCCGGCTGGCCGCGCGAGCGGTGGAATGGACCGGACAGCCGGCCTCCGCTGGCGCCCGGCGATCGGCTGGGCGAGTACCGGCTGCTGGAGCGCCTCGGCCACGGCGGGCAAGGAGACGTCTGGAAGGCCATGCGCGGCGGGGCGGGCCATGGGCTCGTCGCCCTGAAGGTGCTCCGGCCGTCCCTGGCGCGCGACCCGGCGCGCACGGCGCAGTTCCGTCGCGAGGCCGAGCGGGGCGGCCGGCTCGCCGGGCCCTCGCTGCTGCCCGTCTCGGATCGCGGCGTCGAGAATGGCTATCATTTCATGGTAATGCCTTATATTGAAGGCATCACGCTCCGCGGCGTGATCCGGGCCCGCGCGGCCAGGCTGGTCGGACGGATGGACGAGGACTCGCACCGGCTGGTCGAACTGGACGAACCCGGGTATCTGCACGCGATGCTCGGGATCCTCGCCGGCGCCGCCGAGTGCCTGGCGCGAGTGCATGCCCAGCGGGTCGCGCACCGCGACGTGAAGCCGGCGAACATCCTGCTCGACGACGGCCAGCCCGAGGGGGTCTATTTGTGCGACTTCGGCCTGGGCCGCGACCTGGAGGTGGCCACGCCGCAGCAGATGCGCGACGGGGCCGGCACGCCGATGTACATGGCCCCCGAGCGGCTGCTCCGCGCCACGGCCGACGAGATCCGGTGTGACATCTACTCGCTGGGCGTGACGATCTTCGAGGCGCTTACGCTCAACCGCCCGTTCCGGGTACCTGGGCACATCACGCTGGCCGCCTTGCCGGCGTTCCTGGCCGTCGCCCGCCCCAGGCGCCCGAGAGAGGTCCGACCGGGGTTTCCGGAGGATCTCGAGAAGCTGATCCTCACGGCGATGGACCGAAACCCCGCACGACGGCCCGAGTCGGCCGATCGCCTGGCGACGGAGCTCCGCCGCATCGAGGCCCGCTGGCCCTCGCCGGGCCCCCGCGCCGTGGTCGACCTCGCGCACCCAATCGGCGCCCGCGGGCCGCACGCGGCGATTGTCGTACGCGGCGCGGAGTAAGAGATCGCCTGAGCCGGCCTCCGGCTTCGCGCACGGGTTTCACGCGGAGAGGCAGAGAAGACGAAGACGTTTCACGCAGAGACGCAGAGAGAGCAGCGACGCAGAGAAGACCAAAGAGTGACGCCATTCGAGCGCGGCGACAAACCTCACGCCGCTGACTCGACTCGAAGACTCGAATCGACCTCGACCGCTGATTCGACTCTCTGCGTCTCCGCCTTCTCTGCGACTCTGCGTGAAACTCTGCTCTTCTCTGCGTCTCTGCCTTCTCTGCAACTCTGCGTGAAACTCTTCTCTTAATAACTCGGCAGGCTGGGATCGACGTCCTGGATCCAGGCGAGGATGCCGCCCTTGAGGTTCCTCAGCTCGCTGAAGCCCGCGGACTGAAGCAGCGTGATCGCCTTGGCGCTGCGGACCCCGCTCTTGCAGTGGACGACCATCGGGGTGGATGGGTCGAGCTCGCCCAGGCGGGCGGGCAGCTCGGGCAGCGGGATCACCGTCGAGCCGGCGATCCGGCAGATCGCGATCTCCTCGGGATTGCGCACGTCCAGGACGAACGGCCGGGCGCCCCGGTCGAACAGCGCCTTCAGCTCGCCCGGCGTGATCTCGCCCGAGCTGTCTCCGGAGGCCGCCGCGGGCTCGGCGCCGCGGACGCCGCAGAACTCCTGGTAGTCGATCAGCTCGCGGATCGTCGGCTCGGGGCCGCAGATCGGGCACCGAGGGTTCTTGCGGACCTTCATCTCGCGGAAGGTCATCTCGAGGGCGTCATACAATAACAGCCGGCCGACGAGCGGCGTGCCCGTGCCCAGGATGAGCTTGACCGTCTCGGTCGCCTGCACGACGCCGATCAGGCCGGGGAGGATCCCCAGCACGCCCCCCTCGGCACAGTTGGGCACGAGGTCCGGCGGCGGCGGCTCGGGGTAGAGGCAGCGGTAGCACGGGCCGTGAGGCGGGTAAAAGACCGTCGCCTGCCCGTCGAACCGGAAGATCGAACCATACACGTTCGGCTTGCCCAGCAGGACGCAGGCATCATTGACCAGGTAGCGGGTCGGGAAGTTGTCGGTGCCGTCGACGATGACGTCGTAATCGGCGAACATCTCCAGCGCGTTGGAGCTGTCCACCGGGTGCTCGTGCCGGCGGACGATCAGATCCGGGTTGAGGGCGGTGAGCTTCTCCTGGGCGCTGTCGATCTTGGGCCGGCCCACGTCGGTGGTGAAGTGGATGATCTGGCGCTGGAGGTTCGAGACATCCACCACGTCGAAGTCGGCCAGGCCGATCGTGCCGACGCCGGCGGCGGCCAGGTAGAGCGACAGGGGCGAGCCGAGCCCGCCGGTGCCGATGCACAGGACCTTCGCTGCCTTGAGCCGCTTCTGCCCGGCCATGGCGACCTCGGGCATGATGAGGTGCCGGGCATAGCGCTGAATTTCGGCCGGGCTGAGCTGCACCGACGAGGCACGATCGCCCAGGAAGTCGGGGAGAGTCATGGGGGGATTTCAGGCAAACCGGGAGGGACCGCTGGCAATGACCGTCGCGACCGCCGGGGCCGGTCGGGATTCCCGGATCCCGCCCGGCCGGCCGCCGATCCGACCTGTTCTGGTAGCGAAGGTCATTATACCGGCCCGCGGGTCGGTCGTGGGCGCGGTCGCGATCCGATCGTCCCGATCACTCCTCGTCGCCGTCGCCCTCGCCGTCGCCGTTGAGGCTGACGGTCGCGCCCGAGGCGTTGCGATTGGCGATGACCTTCGTCGCGATCTCGTCGGCGATCGCGGGGTTGTCGCGGAGGTACTGCTTGACGTTCTCCCGGCCCTGGCCGAGCCGCTGGTCGCCGTAGTTGAACCACGAGCCGGACTTCTCGATCAGCTTGTCGAGGATGGCCAGGTCGAGCAGGTCGGCCTCGCGGGAGATGCCGTGCGTGTACATCATGTCGAACTCGCACACGCGGAACGGCGGGGCGACCTTGTTCTTGACGACCTTGGCCTTCACCCGGGAGCCGACGACCTCCTCGCCGTCCTTCACCGGCCCGATGCGGCGGACGTCGATGCGGCAGGAGCTGTAGAACTTCAGCGCGCGGCCGCCCGGGGTGGTCTCGGGGCTGCCGAACATCACGCCGATCTTCTCGCGGATCTGGTTGATGAAGATCAGCACGCACTTGGACCGCGAGACGCCGCCGGTGAGCTTGCGCAGCGCCTGGCTCATCAGCCGGGCCTGCACGCCGACGAAGCTGTCGCCAATCTCGCCCTCGATCTCGGCCTTCGGCACCAGGGCTGCCACCGAGTCGATCACCACGATGTCCACGGCGTTGGACAGCACCAGCATCTCGGCGATCTGGAGCGCCTCCTCGGCACTGCCGGGCTGGCTGACCAGCAGGGCCTCGATATCGACCCCCAGCCGCTTGCACCAGGCGGGGTCGAGCGCGTGCTCGGCGTCGATGAACGCCGCCACGCCGCCGTTCCGCTGGGCCTGCGCCACCGCATGCAGCGCGATCGTCGTCTTGCCGCTCGACTCCGGCCCGAACAGCTCGATGATCCGGCCCCGGGGCAGCCCCTTGCCCCCAAGCGCCAGGTCCAGCGACAGCGCACCGGTCGAGATCCCCTCGACCTCCATGTGCGACCCCTCGCCCAGCTTCATGATCGCCCCGGCGCCGAACGTCTTCTCGATCTGCGTGATCGTGTTGTTCAGCGCCTTCTGCTCCGCCGACACACTCGGCTTCACCTCGGTCGTTCCCTGTCGCTTGGCCACGGCGATCACCCCCTCCGGCCCCAGGTCTGGATAATGAACCTTAGAACACTATGTTATCATCGTCCGAGCGTTCGGTCAATGTGAAGGTACGGGTCGAAATTCGAGGATTTCGGCGACGGGTCGACCCGGAGCCGCCGGGCCCCGAACCGGGCGACGCGCCGAGTGCACGGTAACGCCGCCGTTCGCCGCAAGTCAATGCGTGGCTTCAGTCTTTTTACCCTGGAGTCGGGCCCGGTTGAGCGGGGCGTAGGTGGGGCCGTCGGGGCCGAGGGTCGAGGCGTAGGTCACGACCTCGGCGACGGTGAACGAACCGAACGCGCGGCGCTCGTCGCGGCGGACGAGGTCGGTGAGGTCGACCGGCGGGCGCTTCCGGTCGGAGCGGGGCCGTCCCAGGGTGACATGCGGGTGGAAACGGGGGTCGTCGGGCGGGTAGCCCGACTGCGCCGCGGCCTCGACGACCGCCTGGCGGAGGGCCTGGAGCGGTGCAAGGTCGTCGGCCGTGACCCCGGCCCAGAGCACGCGCGGGCGTCCGGGGCTGGGAAACGCCCCCAGTCCGGCGACCTTGAGGTCGAACCGGGAGAACGGCCCGACGGCCTCGGCGACGGCGAGGCAAAGGCCGCTCAGGTCGCGGCTGGGGACGTCGCCCAGGAACGCGAGTGTGATGTGGAACGCGCAGCCGGCCTCGGTCCAGCGGCAGCCGGGGACCTCGGGGGCCAGGTCCTGCTGCCGACGGGCGAGCTGCCGGCCGATCGGGTCGGGGATCGGGATGGCGATGAAGGTGCGGGTCGAGTCGCGCATGAGCGTCGTCCGTCGTTCGGTCGGTCGGATGGGGCCGCTGGCCTGTTCGGGCTTCTCGGGCTAGTGTCCTGAGTTAGAAATTCGCCGACCAACCTTGTTCTATCGCAGGATTCATCATATAATCCAATAAAGGAGAAACATGATGAATAAAGGTGGTCGCCCCAAGCCCGTGCTGACCCTCACCGACGACGAGCGGCAG
>DAIDHB010000016.1 GCA_027452145.1 Planctomycetales bacterium | reverse complement strand
TTCATGCCCGACCTGGACGAGCAGAGCCTCATGGATATGCCGACGACGGTGCCGCGTGCGTCGATTGTCCAGGCGGAGCGCGACCTTCGGGTGCGCGACGAGGTGTTGCGCGGCTTCCCCGAAGTGTGGCAAGTGGTGGGCAAGGCCGGCCGCGCCGAGACGCCCACCGACACGGCCCCGCTGGACATGATCGAGACGGTCATCAACCTGCGCG
This sequence comes from Planctomycetales bacterium, assembly GCA_027452145.1. GTDB lineage: Bacteria > Planctomycetota > Planctomycetia > Isosphaerales > Isosphaeraceae > JAKAUH01. Next base: position 9,476 of record DAIDHB010000016.1, on the reverse strand, counting down.
ACCACGAGGTCTGGCTCAAGCGAAAGCTCCGGTTCGAGGATGCCGAGGCCCAGACCCGAGTCGTGCTACAGGCACTGGAATCCAAGGGCTTGCTCCGGCGCACGGAGTCGGCGGAAGAGCGGGAGGGCCTGGTCGGCGAAGCGGCGATGTCCGTCGCGAATACGGTCGATGAGGTGCTCCGCGACCTGGCGGTGCGGCGACTGGCGGAGTTCCGCCCGGAATTGGGCCGCGGCCTGATCGGAGAAGCCATCGACGCCCTGCTCGACCGCGTCGAACCGGCCGCCGTCGTTCGCGGACCGACGCCCGCCGAGCGCGAGGCCCTGATCGAGTCGCTGGCGAAGACCTACGGCGATCGGCTCGCCGTCCAGGTCCTGCCCGATGACGTGACCCGGTTGATCGACGACGCCAAGAAGCAACTCATCGACCTGGGGGTTCTCCGCGATCGCCCCGATCTGCTCACGCCGCTACCGTCCTACCTTGAGCGGGCCGCCGCGGCCGCCGGCGACGTGCTGGGGTTCGCCAAGCCGACCCTCTTCACCCGGATCGCCGAGCAGCTCGACGCCGGCCATACCCACCGGCTCAAGGAACGGATGAAGTCGCTCAACTGGGAATTATTCGACCACGCCGTGGGCGCCACCAACTGGGCGGCCCTCGAGGAAGTGTCGAAGCTGGGCCGCGACCGCAAGCTCGTCGCACGCGACGCGGCCCCGGGGGAGTTGGAGGGCCTCCGCACCGCGCTCGACAAGCCGTTCGCCGACCGGCTCCTGCTCTGGAAGAAGACGAAGCTCGAGCTGCGCGATGAGATGGACACGGCCCTGAAGATGCCCGGCTGGGGCAACAGCTTCACCCAGCCGATCGCCAACCGCATCGAAATGCTCTCGACCGGCGTGCGCCAGCCGGTCGCCGTGAAGGTCTTCGGCTCCAAGCTCGACGACATCCAGCGGGTGAGCCAGGAGGTCGCCGCCGTGCTCCGCGGCGTCCGCGGCGCGGCCAACGTGTTCGCGGATCAGATCGTCGGCAAGGGATACATCGAGGTCAAGATCGACCGCAAGAAGGCGGCCCGCTACGGCATCAACGTCGGCGATATCCAGGATGTCGTCGAGGTGGCGATGGGGGGCCGGCCGCTGACGATGACCGTCGAGGGGCGCGAGCGGTACCCGGTCCGCGTCCGCTATGCCCGCGCTTACCGCGATGACGTGGAGGCGCTGAAGGGCATCCTCGTCTCCGCGCGGGGGATGGCCGCCGACGCCGGCCAGGCCGGCGGCATGGGCGGGATGGGCGGCAGCGGGATGGGTGCGTCGATGGCGTCGGCCGCCGCGCCCGGCCAGTCCCCGCCCCTCCAGATCCCCCTGTCGGCGGTAGCCGACATCCGGGTGGTCGAGGGGCCATCGATGATCAAGAGCGAGAATGGACTGCTCCGTGCGTACGTCCAGCTCCTCGTTCGCGACCGCGACGAGGTTGGCTTCGTCGAGGAGGCGCGGCGGGTCGTCGCCGAAAAGGTCGAGCCCCATCTGCCGCAGGGCATGTACCTCGAATGGACAGGAACCTTCGAGCATCAGGTTCGCGCCCAGAAGACGCTACGGATCGTCTTCCCGGCCGTCATCGCCGTGATCGCGCTGATCCTCTACCTGACGCACAAGAGCTGGATCGACGCGCTCTTGATGATGACCAGCGTGCTCGGCGCCTTGGCCGGCGGCGCGATCTTCCAGTGGCTGTTCGGCTTCAACTTCAGCGTGGCGGTGCAGGTCGGCTACATCGCCTGCTTCGGCATGGCGGTCGAGACCGGCGTGGTCATGCTGGTGTACCTCCACGAGGCGATCGATGAGCGCGGGGGGCTGGCGCGGATCGGATCGATCGGAGAATTGCGGCAGGCCATCCTGGAGGGGGCAATCCACCGGCTGCGGCCCAAGCTGCTGACGGAAGGGGCGGCCATCATCTCGATCGCCCCGATGCTCTGGGCCAGCGGCGTGGGGGCCGAGGTGATCCGCCCGATGGCGGCGCCGGTGCTCGGCGGCCTGCTGATCGCGGACGAAGTGATCGACGTATTCCTGCCGGTGCTCTACTTCGCAGTTCAGAAGCGACAGTGGAGGAAGCTGCACGGCCTGAGCCAGTTCGAGGAGTTGGAGGAGGTGGCGGCGAGCCGCAACGGCCCCGTCGCGGTCTCGTGAGGCAACACGCTCCGGGCCGGGTCCAGAGCTGGGGCGGGCCGCCCGAGGGCGAAGTGGGATGGGATTCGGCAGCGGGTCCCACTGTGGACGTCAACACGCCCGCCCTGGCACAAGAATAAGGCAACAGGAGGATAATCATGGATCGTCGAGAACTGTTTGGGGTGATCGGGGCGACTGCCGCCGGGCTGACCGCTGTGGCCGGCGCGAGCGAGGCGCATGCCGCCCAGGGTGGCACGAATGACATGCACGATCGGTGCGCCAAGGACTGCGCCTCGGCGATGAATGCGTGCAACAAGGGCTTCCACCACTGCTATCGGCAGGTTGCCGAGGGCAAGAGGGAGCATGCCAGGACGATGCACCTGTGCGTGGACTGCGCCGACATCTGCGGCACGGCGGCCGCGCTGGTCGCGCGCATGAGCCCGCTGATGGCTCACACGTGCAAGGCCGCCGCCGAGTGTTGCGAGGGCCTGATCACTCAGTGCGAGAAGCTCAACGACCCGGAGATGAGGAGCGTCATCGAGGCTTGTCACTCCTGCGTCAAGTCATGCCGCGAGATGGTCCAGGCCATGAGCGGTCGTTAGAGCCACCATCGGTGGCCCCGCCCGAGGGCTCACGGGCGGGGGAGTCGTCCTTTGTCCGCGGCGGCCGGACCCGTCGCGCGAGTCGAGCCACGGAGGCAGACGAAGTTCTTGGAGGTACTGCGATGTGTTTTCGACTACGGACGATGGCCCTGGCGAGTGCCCTGGCGATCGGCGTCTCGGCCGCCGGTACTCGCCAAGCCTGGGCCGGGGACGGCTTCGCCCGCTACCTGGTGCAGCAGGCGCGCCAACAGGAGCAGGCCCGCCTCCGAGATCAGGCACGTCTCCGGACTCAAAGGCGCCATCGAGAGCAGCCGACCCGCGTGGTCGTGGCTGCTCCCCCGACCGCGATCAGGGCTCATCCGGGCCCAGCCGCCGGCAACTTCCTCCCGGTGGCGCGGCCCCGCACGGCATCAACGGCTCCGGTCCCTTGGATCGCACGCGCAGGCGAGGCAGCCGAACTGGTGTCGCCCGCCGAGCGGTGCGGCTGTTGTTGAAGGCCCGACATCAGGAATCTGCCCGTGCGGATCATGAATACCGTTGTCCTGCGATGGCTACATCCCGCCCAGGCGTCGCTCGGGCGGGGAAGATATCCGGCTCGCGGCGATCGAAGTCGCCGCGTGGATTGGACCCTAGGGATGGGACAAACCTTGGCGAGGAGAAAGAGCATGCGTTGGACTTTCCGGACGATGGCCCTGGCGGGTGCCCTGGCAGTCGGCGGCTCGGCCGCCGCTACCCCTTCGGCCCGCGCCCAATGTGGTGGCTGCGGCATGATGGGCATGGGCGGGATGGGTATGGGCGGCATGAGTATGGGGGGAGGCTACTACGGCGGCTATCCCCCGTACCTCCAGGCGAGGGGCTGGGGCGGAGGCATGGCCGCGGCGATGCCCATGGGCGGCATGGACATGAGTGGCATGGCCATGGGGCAAGGTCCCGCTGCCGTCGCTCCACCCGCTCCGGCGGCCCCTGCGGCGGTTGCAACCGCTCCTCCGCCCCCGCCCATGCCCGCCAGCGAACGATCGGCGGCCACCGAGATGACGATGGCCCGGATCACGCAGGCCGACTGGAAGGCGATCGCCGCGCAGAGAACCTGTCCGGTGAGCGGCGCGGCCCTGGGCTCGATGGGCGCGCCCCTCAAGATCACGCAGGGGGGACGTTCTGTTTTCGTCTGCTGCCCGGACTGCGTGAAGAGCGTCTGGGCCGCCCCGGAGAAGTTCCTCGGTACTTCGGCGCCTAGGCCATCCGCTGGACCCTCAAGCGATCGCACGCGGCGCACGGTGGCCGCGGTGCGAAGGAGCTAGGACCGGCGGCGAGCCCGGGCGCGTTGACGCTCGCTCAGCGGGAGAGCCCGGGCTCCGCCAGGGTCGGTCTCGTCGGGGCCGCTCAAGCGGCGGTCTCACCAGAGAGGGAGCGACACCATGAAGCCACTGACCTTGCGGATCATCGCCTTGGCGGGCGTCCTGGCGGCCGGGCTCGCCCTCATCGTCGGCTTCGTTCGACTTGGGCCGGCGGGAACTGCCGAGGACGCATCAGCCTCCACCGTACATGAGGAAGATCTGACGACAGTCAAGGCCGCGGAATGCTCCTGCGGCGGCTCTTGCGGAGGGACGGAGATGATTCCCCTCGCGAGCATGAACTTCGGCGGCGCAGCCAACCCCTTCGGGGGGAGCGGCTTCGCCCGGGATGCGGGCTTCGGCGTGGCCGCTCCCTACTGTTGCCCGATGCACCCGAAGGTCGCGAGCAACGTTCCGGGCACGTGCCCAGTCTGCCACATCGCCCTGGTCAAGCGTCAGGCGAGGGGAGGCGCGGCGGACACGTGCCGTTGCCCCGACTGTCCCTTCAAACGTCCGGCGGGCGAGGAAGCGCCCGCCCCATCCACCATCACCCGATAGGAGAGAAGATCCATGCCGACGATGACGCGATTTCTCGGGTCACTTGGCCTCGCCTCGTACAGGGCCATTGCCTGCCTGGTACCCGCCTTGGCCCTCGGCCTCGGCGCTCTAGCCGGTGCCCAGGAAGGACACGATCACGGCGCGGCCCCGCACGGCGGCACCGTGGCCAAGACCCAAAGACACCAGTTTGAGGTCGTCCTCCGCACCAACGGCCTGAACCTCTATCCCATCGGGCAAAAGGATGCCCCGGTTGACGTCTCCCGATTGACCGGGACCGTCACGTTCACCTTACCCGGGGCATCCAAGCCCTTCACCTACCGGCTCAAGGCCGCGGCGCCCGTTGCCGGACGGACGCCCGACTCCCTCGCCCTGGCCGTGGACCTGACGAAGGTCCCGACCAAGGGCTCGAAGGTGACCTTCCAGATCGGTGGCCTGGCCGACCCGGCCGAGCCCACCGCCACGTTCACCGTCCCCTTCGCCTTGGCCGAGGCCGGGGTCATCACCTTCACCAAGGCGACGCGGGCCGATCAGAAGGCCATCGCCGCCCAGAAGGCGTGCAAGGTCAGCGGCGAGGACCTCGGCTCGATGGGCACGCCCATCAAGGCGACGCGGGGCGACCGCTCCACATTCCTCTGCTGCCCGTCCTGCGAGGAGAAGCTCCGGGCCGAACCGGATAAGTATCTGGCCGCCGCGATCACCACGTCGAAGGCGGCCCGGGCGGATCAGAAAGCTATCGCCGCGCAAAAGACCTGCCCGGTCAGCGGCGAGGGGCTGCGCTCGATGGGCACGCCCATCAAGGTCACGCGCGGGGACCGGTCCGTCTTCCTGTGCTGCCCGGACTGTCTCAAGCAAGTCGAGGCCGACCCGGACAAGTTCCTGGGCAGCGCGGCCGCCGCTTCGGCCACGGAGAAGCGCGGCCGCTAAGGCGGGTTGGGTCGTAGGATAGGCCTCCGGCCCTGCCTCCGGTCGGACGCCGCGGCCGGGGCCCCTCGTGCGTGTTGAGCCCCGCACGGGGGACTCGCGTCGTGGCCAAGTCGGGGGCGGGGCGGAGCCCGCCGGATCGACGCGGTCGAGGGCCCGCGTCGGATCGCCAGTGGGACGGGAAGTGCATCCGAATGGCGTGAGCCGTGCAAAGCTCGCCCGGGGGCCGCGTGGGCGGGTCGCTGGTCACGGGATCGCCCGCGCGAAGGCAAATCGCCACTTCCGGAAGGGTTTGCACCGAATATCGCGTTGGTTGTCATCAAGTTGCCCGAGGAGATTGTGATGGACCGTCGTGACTTGCTGGGCGTTTTGGGCTTGAGTGCGGCGGGGTTGGCCGCCGGGCTCCCGGATCGGGAGGCAGGCGGGGCCACCGAGCCCCATGGCAAGACCCCGGTGGACGAGTGCGGCCTCTACCTGTGTGCCTTTCACATCGCGAAGAAGGACCCGAAGTTCCAGGTCGAAGCCCACCACTACTGCTCGGCGGTAAACGATGAGGTCCATCAGTGCATCATCTTCGATTCCGCCGGCAAGGGTGCCCGCATCCTGGGCGTCGAGTACATCATCAGTGATCGGCTCTACAGGAGCTTGCCGGACGTGGGGAGAAGTACTACCATCCCCATACCTATGAGGTCCTCTCGGGGCTGCTCATCGCGCCGGGGATGGCCGAGGGGCCGGAGCACGAGCTGATGGGGAGGCTCGTCACGACCTGGGGCAAGACGTGGCACACCTGGCCCGACCCGAAGATGGCGATCCCGATGGGCGAGCCGCTTCTGATGTGGTCAAATACCGGGGACGGCCAGATCGATTCGAAGCTGCTGGTCGAACGCGACCGCAGGCTGCACGTCTCGACACCAAAGATCCGGCGTCAGCGAGCCGACTTGGGCCCTGTCCCCCAGATCGATCCCCCGAAGTCGGTGGACGAGATTGGGCGGCAGTGGACCAACGATGGGCCGGACGAGCGTCCGCGGCGGTGAGGGAGATTCGAATGCGGGGATGGGCTCGGGCTGTTGATGCGGGCGGCTGGCCGCGGACTTTGGGCATGTTCGTGACGGAGGTGATCGGGATGACGATAGTCGAATGGGGCCGAGGTCGGATCTACGACGACATCACGCAGACGATCGGGAATACCCCGCTGGTCCGCTTGAGGCGAGTGCCCGACCTGGGCGAGCGTTACCTGTCTACGCCGCTCTTCCCGGAGTGAACAGATGGCCCAGCAAGTCGCGAAGCCGGGCCCGGCCGGCACCGCGGTGACCTGCCCGCTGAACGTCTGGCTGGTCCGAAGCAGTTAGAAGCACGGGATGAGCACCGAACGCCCTCGGCAGGACGCCGAACGCGCATCGGCCGACTCGAGGTGAGGGTGATATGGCAGCAGAACGGCGAACGTGGCGTCCTTGGTTAGCGGCCGTCGTCGTGCTCGCGGCCGTCGCCGCCGGCCTCTGGTTGGCCTACGCGCGCGGCTGGCTGCGTCCGGCCGAGGAGCGACTCCGCCACCTCACTGCGAAGCGGGGGGCGGCGGAGAAAGGCGGCATGGACAGGGGCAACATGCCGGAAATGGAAATGGGGCCGATGGCCGGGGGCGGAGAGGGACCGTTTTCCAAGGTGCCGGGCTATGCGGCGCTGACGGTCGCTCCCGAGCTCCAGCAGCGGATCGGCGTCACGACCGGGCGGGTCGAGCTGGCGCCGCTCAAGATGAGCGTCCGCACGGTCGGGATCGTCCGGCCCGACGAGACGAAGGTGGCGCACATCCACCTGCGGACCGAGGGCTGGGTCCAGGAGCTGTTCGTTGCCTACACCGGCCAGGCGGTCAAGAAGGACGACCCACTCCTGTCGATCTACAGCCCGGAGTTCCTCCGGACGCAGGTCGATTACGTCACGGCCCGCCGCACCGAGCGGACCCGAACCCTCGCGACCGGCTCGCAGTCGCTCGCCGACCTGTCACTGAAAAAACTCGAGCTGCTCGACGTGCCGCCCCAGGAGATCCGGGAGCTGGAGCAGACGGGGAAGCCCCGGGAATACCTGACCCTTCGAAGCCCAATCGCGGGGACCGTTCTGGAGAAGAACGTCTTCGAGAAGGAGTACGTCGACCCGAAGCGGGAGCTGTACGTCGTGGCCGACCTCTCGACCGTTTGGGTCCAGGCGAAGGTCTACGAGTACGAGCTGCCGCACGTCGAGTTGGGGATGCCCGCCAGGGTCTCCGTCGCGGCGCTCCCGGCCCGCCAGTTCGCCGGCAAGGTCGTCTTCGTTCAGCCGATGGTGGAGGAGGCGACGCGCACGATCCAGGTACGGGTCGAGCTGCCGAACCAGGACGGAGTGCTTAAGCCCGGCATGTTCGGTGACATCGAGATCGCACACGTGATGGGCGATGGGCTCCTGGTGCCGACCTCGGCCGTCATCCGGACGGGCGAGCGCGATATCGCCTTCCGCGTGGAAGAGGATAACCGCCTCGTGCCGGTCGAGGTGCAGATCGGTGCAGTGAAGTTCGGCGACCGCTTCCAGGTTCTCAAGGGCCTCAATGCGGGCGACCGGGTGGTGACTTCGGCGAACTTCCTCATCGACTCCGAGAGTCGCCTCCGGGAGGGCGGAGGCAACATGGCGGGCATGGCCGGGATGGACATGGGTGAAATGAAAGGCAAGGGAGGCATGGACATGAAAGAAAGCAGCAAGGGCCAGGCGTCCATGCCCGGTAAGGCTCGGGGTGGGATGCGGATGGAAGGCATGGACCATTCCAAGATGAAGCACTGAGGCCATGATCGCTCGCGTCATCGAGTTTAGCGCACGAAACCGCTTCCTCATCGCCGTGCTGATCGTCGCGATCATCGCCGGCGGGGTCTGGGCCATGTACCACACCCCGCTAGACGCGATCCCCGACCTGTCCGACGTGCAGGTCATCGTCTATACGCAGTGGGCGGATCGCAGCCCCGACATCATCGAGGACCAGGTCACTTACCCGATCGTCACCCAACTGCTCTCGGCCCCGCGCGTCAAGGCGGTGCGGGCGAGCTCCTTCTTCGGCTTCTCGCTCATCTACGTTATCTTCGAGGACGGCACCGACCTGTACTGGGCCAGGAGCCGGGTACTGGAGTACCTGAGCGGCATGGCTGGTAGGCTTCCCGCCGGCGTGTCGCCCGAACTCGGACCCGACGCGACCGGCGTTGGCTGGGGCCTGGAATATGTGCTCGTCGATCGGTCGGGCAAGCACGACCTCGCCGAGCTCAGGACGCTCCAGGACTGGCACGTCCAATACCAGCTCCGTGCGGTACCCGGAGTCGCCGAGGTGGCGGCGGTTGGTGCGTATGTCAAGCAGTACCAGGTGACGCTCGACCCGGACAAGCTGCTCGCCTACGATGTGCCGATCAACCGCGTGGTCGAGCGGGTGCGCGCGAGCAACCAGGAGGTGGGGGGCCGGGTCGTCGAGTTCACCGGCCGCGAGTACATGGTCCGCGGCCGCGGCTACATCCGCGGGGTCGCGGACATCGAGGAAGTGAGCGTCGGAGCGCAAAAGGACGGCACTCCGATCCGGGTTCGCGACCTGGGCTGGGTGCAGGTCGGCCCCGACATCCGCCGCGGCGTCGTCGACTACAACGGCCTGGGCGATGCCGCCGGTGGGGTGGTCGTCGTGCGCTTCGGCGAGAGCGTCTACGACGTGCTCCAGCGGGTCAAGAAGAACATCCAAGAGACGGTCAAGCCGTCGCTCCCGGAGGGGGTGGAGCTGGTCGTCACCTACGATCGCTCCGAGCTGATCGAGCACTCGGTGGCGACGCTCCGCGAGAAGCTGGTCGAGGAGAGCGTGATCGTGAGCCTCGTCTGCCTGGTGTTCCTGTTCCACTTCCGGAGCGCCCTGGTCGCCGTGGTGACGC
>DAIDHB010000015.1 GCA_027452145.1 Planctomycetales bacterium | reverse complement strand
CGCCGGCCCCGCGCCCGGCCGTCCCGTCGGGAGGGAACGTCGCCCCTCCCACCGCGCCGCGGAATACCCAGACTCCGACGAACACCAACCCGGCGGCGGCGAACACCAATCCGGCGGCAAGTGGGGCCGTAACTCCCAGGGTGAACACCAGCCCCAATCTCGGCGCGGGCGGTGCCGGGACCGGCGCGGCGGCGCCGAAGTCCAGCACGGCGACTCCGGGAGCCGGCGGAGGCACTCCAAACAAACCGGTCGCGCCGCCGACGGCACCGGGCGGACTCGATGCCAACGGCCTCCAGAACATGGACGAGCCGCCCCCGATCACGGGCCGCCACGAGGTCCAGAGGCCGGCCTATTACAACACGCAGCCGGTCGTCCGCACGCGGTATCCCCACGTCCTGATCGGCACGGTGCTCTCCGTCGAACGCGAGCCCGAGGAGGGCGTCCGGATCAGCGTGCGGAATGCCAGCGGCGCCTCGAAGGCGACCTCGACCGATGCGTTCGGCCGGTTCGCGGTGCGGCTGGGCGACGGCGACTGGTCGGTGGACGTCACCATGCCGAGCGGGACCGTGTACGAGGTCAGCCGGCTCCGCGTCACCGACGGAGTCGTCACCGACCGATTGGGCCGCCGGGTGCCCAGCCTGGAGATCACCCGCTGAACCGGATTCCCGGGGCGCGTCGGGTCGAACCCCGACGCGCCAGATGCTCGTTGCGGCTCGCCGCCCACTCGATCGATCGATCGCCCGCCCGACGCCGCACCGGTAAGCCGGAAGGAGACCAGCCGATGGATGAGGTCAAAGAGGTACTGCTGTGCGAGGTCGCCAACGAGGTCGAGGCGACCCTGGTCGTGAACATGCTGCAAGAAGAGGGGATTCCCGCCTGGAGCGACGCCAGCCCGGCCACGCCGGCCTTCGGCGGGCTCCCTTTTGAGTCGGGACACCGCGTCTTCGGGCCGTCCTCGATGGCGAGGAAGGCAGTCGACATCCTGGCCAAGCATCCGCATTTCAAGGACCTGCGTAACGTCCACGAGCCCGAGTTGTGAGAGCCAGTCCCGGAAGCCCACGAAGTGGGCGCCAGGACGTGATCGGGGGGCGTTAGCCCCATGGGCGTTAACCCTGGTCAATCGTTGCCATGAGCGCCAGGAGTCTGTCGCGGGAGCCCACGAAGTGGGCGCCAGGACGTAGCCGGGGGGCGTCAGCCCCCCGGAACGCCAGGCGACCGGCTCTTCCCTCCGTTATCGTGTCATCCTCCCGGCCGCGACCCCGCGCGGCGGGGTCGCGGCCGGGAGGGTTTGTCGGGAGGAATCGGTGTGTGGCGCGGTGGTCCGAGTCCGGGGGGCTGACGCCCCCCGGCTACGTCCGATCGCCCCCTGACGGGGGCTCAAAGCCCTTACCGGACAGACTTTGAAACCCGGTTCGATCGTTCCTTGAGCACCTCCCCGACCGAACAGCACGCCGGGCCGTCGCCGCTCAGCGTCTGCTACGTGGTCAGCTACTTCCACCCGTTCGCCAGCGGCGCCGAGGGCCAGGCGCTGGCCCAGGGGCTGGAATTGGCCCGGCGCGGGCATCGCGTCCACGTCGTCACAAAATCCATCCCGGGCTATCCGATCGACGACGAGGACTATCACGGGGTCTACATTCACCGATGGGTCCGGCCCCGGTCGCTGGGCCCGCTGTTCGGCCTGAGCTTCGTCGCCGGCGTGATGAAGGCGCTCCGCCAGCTCCGCGGCGAGATCGACGTCGTCCACACGCATCAGGGGCTCTGGGAGGCCGTGGCGACCGGCGTGGCGCGTCGGCGGCTGGGCGGGATACCGACGCTCGTCCAGCCCGCGAGTGCCGGGTATTACGGCGAGGCCGACGAGCTGCGCCGGACGCGGGGCTCGGGGCTGCTTCGCCGGATCATCCTGGCCAACACGGGTTTCGCGGCGATCTCGGCCGAGATTGAGCGGCAGTGGATCCAGCTTGGGGTGCCCGCGGCCCGGATGGTCCGGATGGCCAGCGGAGTCGACTCCGAGCGGTTCCGGCCGGGCCCGAGCGCGGTCGAATCGGAGCTTCTGCCCCGGCCGCGGGCGGTGTTCACCGGGCGGCTGCACCCACAGAAGAACCTCCCGCTGTTGCTCGAGGCCTGGACCGAGGTCGCCCGGCGATCGCCGGCCAACCTGCTCCTGGTCGGGCCGGGGAACGACCGGGCCCGGCTCGAGGAGATGGTCGAGGCGCTGGGGCTCTCGGGCCGGGTCCAGTTCACCGGCGGCGTGCCCGATCCGGCCGATTATCTCCGAGCGGCCGACCTTTTCGTGCTGCCGAGCGTGGCCGAGGGGATGAGCAACTCGCTGCTGGAGGCGATGGCCACCGCCCTGCCCTGCGTCGCGTCGCGGATCGCCGGGAACACCGACCTGATCGACGACGGACGCAACGGCCGCCTGGTGGAACGCGCCCAGCCGTCGGCGTGGGCCGCGGCGATCCTCGAGCTGCTCGATGATTCGGCATCGGCCCGGCGCCTCGGCGAGGCGGCCCGGCGCCGGATCGACGAGGAGTTCGCATTGCCCGTCGTCGTCGATCGTTACGTCGACCTGTACCGCCGGATGATCGCCGGGACCTGGCCGGCCGGCTGACGCGATCCGGGCGCCCTGCCCGCGATGAGGCGGGTCCATCCGGCCGATGATGCCCAGAATCATCACGATGGCTCCGTTGAGACCGGACCGACGTTAAATTCGGAGGAGAATGCCCCGGGGAAACTCCGCCCGACGGCTCGACTCCGGCCGGCAGGCACCTACAATGGAATGAGGGGATCGGACGTGTGAAACCGGGCGATCGGTATCGCGTTTGCCTGGGTTTCACGTCGTGGTTCGGTCCCGTTGGTCCGAAGCGACATGGATTGGCAACGTGGCGATGCGACCCCCTGTGACATTTGCGCGGCTGGACGCGCCGATCGTGCTGGCCCACGGACTGGGCGGGTTCAGCCGGATCGGCGTGGGTCCGGTGACCCTGACGACCTATTTCCGCGGACTTCCGCAGGCGCTGGAATCCGCCGGGAACCGGGTACTGGTGACGCGCGTGCCGCCCCTGGCGGGGGTGGAGACGCGATCCGGGCGCCTGGGCGAGCAGATCGAGCGCGAGCTGGGCGACCAGCCGGTGCACCTGATCGGCCACAGCATGGGCGGGCTCGACTCGCGCCGCCTGCTGGGCGACCCGTCGTGGCGTCGGCGGATCCTCAGCCTGACCACGATCGGCACGCCCCACCTGGGGAGCTGGCTGGCGGACTTCGCCAAGCTGCGGGTCGGGCGGATCTACCGGCTGCTGGAGCGCGTCGGCGTCGACCCGCGGGGATGCCTGGACGTCACCCGGGGCGAGGCGGGCCGGTATCACGACCGCAACCCGGCCCCGACGGACATCCCCTGTTTCAGCGTGGCCGGCGAGCCGACCATGGAATCGGTCTGCTGGCCCCTGCGGCGGTTTCACTCCATCCTGGGCGAGCTGGACGGGCCGAATGACGGATTGGTTTCGACCCAGTCGGCGCTCGCGTTCGGCACTCCTCTACCCATCTGGCCGGCCGATCACCTGCGGCAGTTGAACTGGCTGATGAACGGGTGGGCCCATTACAACGGGCCGCTGCCGCTGGAGCTGTATTCTCAGGTGATTGCGCACCTGGCGTCGCTGGGGTTCGGCCGGCAGGAGGCGCAGGAGGTCGAGGTCGGGGCTCGTGCCATCGGGATGGCACTCGAAGGCCCAGGCACTCGAACGGTGGGATTTCCCCCACCGGCGTAGATGACAGAGCGGGAGCCCGGTTCAGGGCGTGATCTCGACCAGCGCGAGAGCATGGGGCGAGAGGTTCAGCCGGAGCACGCCGTTCTCGATCGGCATCCGCCGGGAGGCCGGCAGCTTCCCCGCTTCGCGCAGGGCACGCTGCTGATCGCGGCTGGGGAAATCCGGCTGGCCCATCTTGCGCCACTCGGTGATCGCCGAGCCGTGCTGATCGTCGAGGATCGTGACCTCGGCCGAGGTTCCCGCCGAGAATCGCAGCTCGAAATCGCGAGGCGGGCCGGTCGCGGTCGGCTCGGCGTAGTTCCAGACGGCGACGACGAGCTTGCCGTCATTTCGGCGCGTCACCAGGGCGTCGTTCAGCTCGGGTGAGAGCCGCTGGTCGCCGAGCCGGTGCAGGAGCGCGAAGGCGTTGAACGCCGGCTTGGGGATGCCGCCCGCCGCGATCATCCCATATCCGCCGTAGAACGGCTTCTTCACCACCCCCTGCTCCTCGAAGACGTCCGAGAAGCACCAGTAGGCCATGATCGTCGTCAGGCCGTCGCACTGGCGGATGTTGTTCGCCAGCCACGAGCCCAGGAAGGCCGAATCGGTGATCTCGGGCTGGTTCGTGTACGTGGCGTTGTACTCGGACCAGATGATCGGCAGATCGGGTCGGGGCGAGGCCTTGACCTCGTCGTGGACCTTTTTCACCGCCCGTGCCACCATCTGCCACGGGGGCACCCTTTCGTCGTTGTGCAGGACGTCGCGCGAGCTGTCGTTGCCGTAGACGTGCGTCGTGACGAAGTCCACGGGGACGTCCTTCTCGACGCAATGGCGGATGAAGTCGCCCGTCCAGGCGGCCTGTGCCGTGGCGGGGCCGCCCACGCGCAGCCGGCCGTCGACGGCCTTCACGGCCCGCGCCGCGGCGTCATAGAGCTCGAAATACGTCGACTGCGCCGGCGTGCCGGACCAGAAGTCGATGTTGGGCTCGTTCCAGACCTCGAAGTACCACTGGCGGACCTCCTCGGCTCCATAACGCTCGACCAGGTGCCGGGTGAAGGCGCCGACCAGGTTCCCCCACTTCTCGTACGATTTCGGCGGATTCGGCAGCGGTTTATACCAGAACGGGTGCGGCTTCTGCGACGACGCCAGGTCCGACGGCATGAAGCTCAGCTCGATGAACGGCCGCGCGCCCTGGTCCAGCACGCCGTCGTAGATCTGATCCACGTACGACCAGTTGTAGATGGACTTGCCGTCCTTATCTTCGCGGTAGACGCCGTTCTGATCGTCGAAGATGCCGTGGAACCGGACGTGGCGGAGGTCGGTGACCCCCTTGACCGCGCGCAGGTCCTTGCGCCAGCTCTCGCGCAACGTGATGTTGGCGCGCCCGGAGCCGAACACCTGCTCCCAGAAGTGCGGGAACGGCCGCGACGGCGCCGAGGCATCCACGCGGATGACTGTCGGCTCCGACTGGGCCGACGCGTTACCGCTGTGGAGCGCCAGTACGGCCCCGGCGATTCCGAGGTGCAAGAAGTTGCGTCGATCCATCTGGGTCGCCTCCCGCCATCAGTGCGACTGGGTGTCATCGTTATCCCGATGCAAGGACAATACTAGACCCGCGTGGCAAACACGATCCAGCCCCCCGCACGCAGGCCGTGCAGGAACCCCGGCCGTCGGATCGGCTCGGCGGTGACCTCGTCGAGCGGGATGATCTCGTCGATTCGGAAGCCCACGCGGTGGAGCGATCGCCTCAGCTCGCCCCAGCGGTAGAGATGCACGCGCATGCCGGGAATCCCGCGATAGGTCATCCGGCGCTCGCCCAGCTCGTCGCGACGCAGCAGGGTCCGGACGGCGTGCCGCAAGAGCCACGTCCGGCCCTGGCGATCGCGAAGGTTCAGCCAGATGTTGTGGGCGTGCAGCGCCAGCCGCCCGCCGGGCCGGAGGATCCGGGCGAACTCCGCCAGCGCCCGCCCTCTCGCCCCGGCACCCCGGATCATCCCCAGCGTGCTGAACATCGACAGCGCATAGTCAAAGCCGCCGTCGGGGAAACACGTCAGCCGGCACAGGTTCGTCTCGACGCGGAGCAGTTCGACACCCTCGGCCTCGGCCTTGCGGCCGACGATCTCCAGCATCGGCTGGGACAGATCGACGGCCGCTACGGTGAAGCCGCGTCCGGCGAACCGCAGCGCATGCCGCCCGGCGCCGCAGCCCAGGTCGACGAGCCGCCCCGGCGTGGTGAACCGCTCGTCGAGGAGGCGGGCATCCTGGCGGAACAGCGGGTGGTCCGAGAAATAGGCGTCTTCCTCGGCGGCCAGCCTGGGCGTGTGCGTGTACTGCCAGAGGGGGGCGTCCACGCCCTCGGGAAGCTGCCAGGCCGGCGGCACGCGGAACGCGCTCATGAGCCCCGCGCAGCCGGCGTCGCCAGCACGACGCCCGACCGCGACTCCAGCTCGATGCCTCGCAGCATCCCCTGCTCCACGCGAGCCGATTGATGCGACCAGGCTCGTTCCAGCACGGTTCCCTCGGAGAGAACCCCCTCGACCGCGATATCCAGCCGTCGCGGCGATCTTGCGGCGTTGATCGCGACGATGACCGTCTCGTCGCCCGCCTGGCGGGCGTAGGCGATCACGTCGTCGCGGGCGTGGAGGAAGCGGAACGAGCCACGGCGCAGCGCCTCGCGAGCCTTGCGCAACGCAATCAGGCGCTGGAATTCGTGCAGGAGACCCGTGTCCCAGGTCTCGGGCCGGTGCCAGGGGAAGGCGCCGCGGTTGGCCGGATCGTGACCGCCGGAGAGTCCGACCTCGTCGCCGTAGTAGATCGACGGCGCGCCGGGATAGGTCATCTGAAAAAGGGTCGCCAGCCGCAGGGCCGAGAGGTCCTCGCCGGCCAGCGTGAGGAACCGCGCCATGTCGTGGCTGCCCAGCAGGTTGAGCATCACGGCCGTGATGTTGGGGTGATAGAGCCCCAGCAGCCGCTCGATCGCCTTGCGGAACGCCTCGGCGCCGGGCGGGCCGACGGGATGCAGGCTCGTCCGCGAGAGTTCCTTGAGGTTCACCGCGTCGCCGACGAAGAACGCGATGCAGGCCCGGGTGAACTGGTAGTTCATCACGGCGTCCCACATATCCCCCTGGAGCCATCGGGGTGCGTCGGACCAGACCTCGCCGACGATGTAGGTCTCGGGATCGGCCGCGCGGACGCGGCGGCGGAACTCGCGCCAGAAGTCGTCGTCGTCGATCTCGTTGGCGACGTCCAGCCGCCAGCCGTCGATGCCGAACTCGACCCACCTGCGGCCGATCCCCCAGAGGAACTCGCGGACCTCGGGGGTGTCGGTGTTGAATTTCGGCAGCGCGGGCAGGCCCCACCAGGCCGTGTAGTTGGGGGCCTTGTCGGCGTCGTAGGCGTTGAGCGGGAACTCGTTGACGGTGAACCAGTCGAGATAGGCTGAATTGGGCCCATTTTCGAGGATGTCGTGGAACTGGAAGAAGCCTCGGCTGGCGTGGTTGAACACTCCGTCGAGCACGACCCGGATGCCGCGGGCGTGCGCCTCGTCGATCAGCCGACGCAGGGCCGGCGTGCCGCCCAGCATCGGGTCGACCTTCTCGTAATCGTGGGTATGGTAGCGGTGGTTCGACGCCGACTGGAAGATCGGCGTGAAATAGACGGCGGTGATCCCCAGGTCAGACAGGTAGTCGAGGTGCTCGACGACGCCGACGAGGTCGCCGCCCTGGTAGCCGTGATAGCTCGGCGGCGAGCCCCACTCGTCCAGGTGGCGCGGCTTCGGGACCGAGATGCTCCGGGCGAATCGGTCGGGGAAGATCTGGTAGAAGATCGCGTCGCGGACCCAGTCGGGTGTCTGCGGATCGAGCACCGGGGACTCCATTGGTAGGTCGGTCGGGCGTTCCAGCCCGCCGCGCTCAACTCCCGTCGGGCAGGAATGCCCGACCTACTTCAACGCCGCTCCAGCATCAACGGTAATTGATGGAAACGCGGTGCCAGTAGATCTGCTGGCGGTCGCCGCGGACGCGGAGGTCGTCGAGCAGCGACTCGGGGTCCAGCTTGATCGTCAGCCGCCCCCGCTGGGGATACGGGCGGCGGTTGACGCGAATCTCGACCTTCCTCTTGAAGTCGATCAGCTTCGGGCTGAGCCAGAGGTCGAGGCTCCGGACTCCCTTGATGTCGAGCTTGATGAGGTTGCTCAGGCTGCTCGAGCTCATCGAGATCTCGGCGGGATTGAGGTTCTTGCCGAACAGTTCCACGGCCTCGGGCGCGGTGGTGCGGCCGGAGGAGAACTCGTTGACGACCACGCCGTAGAAGCGGTTGTCCGACGGCCGGGCCGCCACGACCTTGAACGACTTCGGGCACGGGTCGCGATGGTGGCGGTCCATCCAGTCGAACGCCCGCGGGACCTCCTCGGGGAAGGTGTCCAGGCCCCGGCGCTGGTACTCGATGTAGGTGACGTCCCAGGTCTTGAGGATCATCGGCTTGACGAAGTTGTTGTAGATGACCTCGTTCGCGGCGGGGGCCAGCTCGCCCAGGACGCAGTAGAGCGGCACCCGCTCGTGGTGCGAGGTGTATCGCGGCACGTACTTGGCGGGCAGGCCCGAGAACACCACCACGCCGGCGAACAGGTCGGGGTGCGCCAGGGCGTAGTCCCAGGCCATGTTGCCGCCGGTGAGCTGGCCCGCGATGAAGACCCGGTCGCTGTCGATCGAGTAGCGCTTCCGCGCGTCGCGGAGCGCCAGCTCGACGGCGGCGTGCTCGCTGGTCGTGTAGCGATAGTCGTGCGGCTGGCCGGGCAGGTTGTACTCGGGGGCGACGAGGATATAGCCGTGCCGGGCGGCCTCGGCGGACCACTCGTCGATCGCGGCGGCGGGGCCGGGTCCGGAGTGGAGGACCACCAGCGCGGGATAGTTGCGCAGCGGGTGGTATTCGGGCGGGAGCCAGACGGCGTACTCGGTCGGATCGGAATTCTCGTCCTCGAGCACGCGATGCCGCGTGGTCTTCTGCACGGGCTGGTCGGGGTCGTGCCGCGGCGGCGGCATGAGCTGGACGATCCGGGTGATCAGCTCGAGCCGGTGGACGGGGTCGGGCGTGCCGGGCACGGTGGGCCAGGCGATGCTCTCCAGCCGGGCCGCCTGCCCGCTGCGCTCGGAGGGGTCGGCGCTGACGAGATAGCCGCGGGATGCGTCGCGGGCCTGCCAGAGCCCCTCGACCTCGGCCAGGTCGGAGATCGCCATGTCCTGGCCGAGGACGAACCCCGACATGGCCAGGGCGAATCGCTGCTCGTCGGTCGCCTTCGGGTCATCCTTGGCCTTCTGCCAGGCGGCGAGGCGGTCGCGGACCGCGTCGGGCGCCTCCTCGAGGGCCTTCAGGACATCGGCCATCGGCTTCTGCCACGGCGCCCGCACGGCCGGCGTCAGGCGCGCGGCGAGCCGGCGGAGGTCGACGGCCATGGCGCGGTCGGCGGACTGCTGCTGGAGCTCGGCCCGCTCGAGCTCGCGGACCTCGAGCTGCAGCTCGGTGGCGATGTCCTTGTCCTGGAAGCTCTTCAACAGCCGCGCGACCTCGCGGGGCTGCTGCGCCTTGCGCCTCAGGTCGACCTCGGACCGCCGGCGGGTCGCCTCCGCCTGGATGAGGAACGTCCGCGCCCCGGCGGCACGCTCGCTCAGGTCGGATTTGGGGAAGTCGGCGATCAGCCGGTCGAGCTCGGCACGCGCCTCGGGATACCAGCCGGCATCCATGAGGAAGCGGACGACCCGCTCGCGCTCCTCGCCGTTCTTCTGGTCGACCCGGCCGATCAGCGACATGATCACGGGACGCGGGACCTGATCGGTCTCGACGACGCCCACCCAGAACCCGTCGATCCCGCGATAGCGAACGATGTGCGGGCCGATCTCGATGATGGCCTGCTCCATGCTGATCGGCCGGTTCGCCCGCGAGCCCAGGTAGCGGAACGTCCGTCGGCCCCGCTCGTCCCACGGGCCCGCCTCGACGCTCAGGACCTCCTTGGGCATCGCGCCGGCGTGCACGACGATCGGCTGGATCAACTGGAACCGCTCGCCGGCCCGGTACTCGTTGCCCGGCAACATCTTCTCGATCTTCGAGTCGCGGACGATGACCCGCTTGAGCCCGTCCCAGATGTAGACCAGCGAGTCATCCTTGTCGGGCGTCCCCTGACTGACGTACACCAGCCCGTTCTTCATGATGACCCGGTCGGCGCGGGCCGGGGCGCCGGTCATGGCCGTGGAGAGCAGCGCGACGGCCGCCGCGAGGATCCCTCCGGCCCAGCCAGACGGACGATGGCATCTCATCTCGTGATCCCTCCCGCTGGTGGCCGTGCCGCGATCGCTGTGCGTGCAAGCTCGTGGGGTCGGGCGACCGCCGCCCGTGGGGCGATCGGCCGCGAGGTACGGACAACCCCTTGACGCAATCCCTGCGACCCTTCAGGCTTTATTGTGACAGCCTCATCGATCAGGTCAAGCCGCCGACCGGATGGACGCACGGCTTGCCCGGCGTATTCGATGCCATTCGCCGATTGCCCAGGCGCCGGGACGAGGCCCCCGTTCGCAGTGCCATCCGGGTGGACGGGTCGACTGCGGCCGGCCTCGCGCGGGGCCGGACGGACCCGCCGGCGTGAAAGGGATCGCTCATGCCCGCTCCGACCGCCGAACGGCTCAAGATCCGCTGCTACCGGTGCAACCAGCTTCTGGCCGTGGTGCCGTCCAAGGCCGGCTCGGTCGTCTCGTGCCCCAAATGCAAGGCCGACCTCCTGATCCCCCGCCCCGACGGCAGCTCCTCCGCCGCCGGGTCGTCGGATTCCGAGGTGACATCGCTCAGGTCGGGGACCTACCAGGCCCTCACGCCAGCCTCGGAGACGCCGCCGCCGACGCGACCCGTGTCCGAACCGCGTGATCCGGGCTCCCAGTCGTTCCTCGACGAGATCGCGGCCATCATCCCCCCCGAGGTCGCCTCCCTGCGCCCCGAGGACCTGCGCGTGGAGGCCGAGGTTTTCGGGGCAATCGTCCGCGAGCCTTCGCCGACACCGGCCTTGGCCTCGGCGCCGGCGACCGCATCGCCCCAGCCGGCCGCCGAGGTCCCGCGGTCCCCCTTTGAGGACGATTCGTTCCACCTGCCCGCCGATTTCCAGGTGCCGGACGTTTCAGCGTCGCCCTCGGTGAGGGACGAGGAGCCGGAAGACCTCGCGACGTCGTCCTTCACGACCGAGCAGCCCGAGGTCGCCGCGCCGGGATCGGTCGAGGTGCCCCCGCCGCTGCCGGCGATCGCCGCCCCGAGCCGCCCGGCGGAGGCGGCCGCGGTCGTCCCGCCGATTGCGATCGAGCCCGCGCCGATCCGGCCGACGGCCGTGGCCGAGGCTCGCTCCATCCGCGAGGTTGCCCTTCCCGTCTCGGTTGTCCTCGCCTGGATGCTCTTCGTCCTGGCGTCGATCCCGATGGCCTTCCTTGCCGGGCTGATGATCGGCCACTTCCTCTGGAAGGCCGGGCCCTGAAATCCTGGATGTGGAAGGCGAGCGGGGGGCGTCGGTCGCCGCGTCAGTGGTTTCCCAGGGACCGCCCCTCTTGCGGCCCAGACATCGGCGGATCGAGCAGGAGCGCCAGGCGACGCGATACCACATCGGCCCAGAGCTCCGCACCCGCCGGCGAGAAGTGATCGTCCTCGATCGGGTAGTTGTAGAGGGCACAACGGTTCGACGGGTGCCCCTCGATCTCGGCGATCCGGCGAAGCCGCAGGTATTCGTCGGTGAAGTCGTTGAGAGGGTCGCAGTAGCGGATCGAGATCGTCCGGAAGATCCGGCAGATCCGGCCGGGATAGTATTCATCGTCGCGAATCCCCTCGACCTGAACGTTCGTCGGCACGGGGACCATCAGGCAGATGGCCTGATGGCCGAGGCACCAGCGGCGGATCTCGCCCAGCCAGTACCCGGCCTCGTCGAACCAGTCGCCCCGGCCGCGGAGGACCTCCATCCCCTCGCCGAAGTCGTTGGGGCAGACGCTGACGACCACGAACTGCGGCTTCACCCGCTCGCCGTATTCGGCCAGCGTGTAGTAATACTGCTCGGGCGAGTAGCCGATGTGGCCCGTGTTCACGACCGTGACCGGCAGCTTCCAGGCGGCCTCGAGCCGGCGCTCGAGCCGGCGCGACGGCGTGTCCTCCTCGCCGTTGAACATGCCCTGCATGAACGAGTCGCCCAGCACGATCCCCCGCGCCGGGGCCGAGAGGTCGGGCTCGGGCCCGCGCAGGCCCCAGGAATTGGTGCGTTGGACCGAGCCCTCGTCGACGATCGCGCCGGCGCGGGCCGCCGCCGCGCGGTGGGCCGGCGTATCCAGCACCTGGAACAACCCGAACGGTCCGTCGTGCAGTGTGATCTGCCGCAACCAGACCGAGCGCGTCCCGGGACGAAGCCGGTACGAGCGGCCCCGGTCGTCCCGCTCGAAGACCTGGGGCGAGATCACGAAGCCCGCATCGCCGCGGCCGTAGCGGATCAGGGCGTGATCCGGATCCATCCCCGCCACGCGGAAGAGCTCTCGCGTGGCCTCGTCCGTATCCCGATAAAAGCTCGACAGCCGCTGATGTGTCTGCTCGATCCCGTGTTCGCGGCGGAGGTGCCAGTTCGCCTCGACCTGCTCGCGGTCCTGTTCCAGGCCCAGCAGGTTGTAGCGGACGACATCGTGCGCCCGGTCCGTCCAGATGCGGGCATGGTATCGGCCCGCCGCGCTAAACTCGATCGTCGCCACGATCAGCAGGGCCGTCGAGGCCGCGATGGTCCGTTTGAACAGCCGGAAACGCCGCTGGGTCCGCTCCAGGAACGGCAGGAGCCGCTGATGGTCGCGTCCGGCCCGCTTGGCCGACTTCCAGGTGATGGCAGGGAATCGCTTCATGGTCGCACCGGGAGGGAACTGGAGGCGGGAAGCCGGCGGCGTCGCGTTCCTGCGCCGCCGCGCCCGATGAGGATCCCGAGATTACACCGGATCGGACCGCGAGGCCATCGTCTGCTCAGCTTGGCCCGCCGATAGGCGTCTGCTACGATGAGGGTCTGTCCCGAAAGGTTTCCGGACGGGAGGGTGAGCCTCCCGGCGAGCCTGAGAAGCCGGCTCGGCAGGAGCCTCGCCCTCCCGGTCCTGGGACAGGCGAGTGGACCGACCGTTCAAACCGTCGTGCATCCCGAAGAACCGAGAGCCTCACCATGCGTTCCGACATGATCAAGCGGGGCGATGCCCGCGCCGCCCACCGCAGCCTGCTCCGCGCCACCGGGGTCGGCGACAGCGACTGGGACAAGCCCTTCATCGCCATCTGCAACAGCCACGTCGACATCATCCCGGGGCACGTCCACCTCCAGGCGGTCGGCAACTACGTCAAGGAATGCGTGCGCGCGGCCGGCGGCGTGCCGTTCCTGTTCAACACGATCGGCGTGGACGACGGCATCGCCATGGGGCACGGCGGGATGAAGTACTCGCTCCCCTCGCGCGAGCTGATCGCCGACAGCGTCGAGACGATGATCCAGGCCCACTGCTTCGACGCGATGATCTGCATCCCCAACTGCGACAAGATCGTCCCCGGCATGTTCATGGGCGCGATGCGCGTGAACGTCCCGACGATCTTCGTCTCGGGCGGGCCGATGGAGGCCGGACGCACCGCCTCCGGCCAGGTCGTCGACCTGATCGACGCCTTCGTCGCCGGCGCGAAGAAGCAGAACGGCCAGCTCTCGGCCGAGGAGCTCGAGGAGATCGAGAAGGCCGCGTGCCCGACCTGCGGGAGCTGCTCGGGCATGTTCACGGCCAACAGCATGAACTGCCTGGCCGAGGCGATCGGCCTGGCGCTGCCAGGCAACGGCACGATCCTGGCCACCTCGGCCGATCGCAAGGAGCTGTATGAGCGCGCCGCCCGCCGGGTCGTCGCGATGGCCCGCGACTTCGCCCGGCTGGGGCCGGGCCACGGGTTGCTTCCGCGCGAGATCGCCACGGCGTCGGCGTTCGACAACGCCATGATCCTCGACATGGCGATGGGCGGCAGCACCAACACGGTGCTGCACATCCTGGCCATCGCGCACGAGGCCGGGGTCCCGTTCAGCCTCGCGCGAATCGACGAGCTGAGCCGCAAGACGCCCAACATCTGCAAGGTCAGCCCGTCCAGCAGTTACCACATCGAGGACGTCGCGCGGGCCGGCGGGATTCACACGATCCTCGGCGAGGTCGAACGCGGCTGCCCGGGCCTGCTCGACCTGTCGTGCTCCACCGTGACCGGCAAGACGATCGGCGAGAACATCCGCGAGTACGACGTCCGGGGCGCCGGCGCCGCCGCGAATGCCCGACTGCTGACCCGCGTCCGCCCCGGCGGCGAGCGCACCAGCCAGGCGTGGACCGTGCCCAGCGTGGCCGCCGAGGCCCGCTCGCAGGCCGCGGGCCTCGCGGTCCTCGAGGCCGAGGGCGAGACCGGCGAGGATGGCAACGGCGGGTTCAACGGGTCGAACGGCGATGGCGGCGACGGCGACGGCGACGGATTCAACCCGCTCGACGTGATCCGGACGGTCGACAACGCCTACTCGAAGACCGGCGGCCTGTCGATGCTCTCGGGCAACCTCGCCCCGAATGGCGCCGTGGTGAAGACGGCCGGCGTCAGCCCGAAGATGCTGAAGCACTCGGGCCCGGCGGTGATCTTCGAGAGCGAGGTCGACGCGTACAACGGCATCGTCTTCGGCAAGGTCAAACCCGGTGACGTCGTCGTGGTGCGGAACGAGGGCCCCAGGGGCGGGCCGGGCATGCAGGAGATGCTCGCCCCGACCACCGCGATCAAGGGCGTCGGCCTGGATGACCAGTGCGCCCTGATCACCGATGGGCGTTTCTCGGGCGGGACCGCGGGTGCCTCGATCGGGCATGTCAGCCCCGAGGCGGCCGTCGGCGGCCCGATCGGGCTGATCCAGGACGGCGACATCATCGACATCGACATCCTGAACGGGGTGCTCTCCGTCCGCCTGTCGGACGACGAGCTGGCCCGCCGCCGCGCGGCGTGGGTCGCCCCCAAGCCGAGGATCACCACCGGCTACCTCGCCCGCTACGCGAAGATGGCCACCAGCGCCGACACCGGCGCGATCCTCAAGTGGGATTGAACGGCGGTTTCCGCGGTTTCGCGGACTCGGTCGCGGCCAGCCCGCCGATCCGAAATCGGCCCGCTGGCCCGGACCGGTCCGGTGTAGGAGGGGGCTCTGTCCCCCGACCCCGCGGGCCCGGATCGGATCGGATCGGACGGGGTCGGCGGACGGACCCGCCTCCTACAAATACCCGGATCGGACCGAACCGGGTGGGGGCACGGTGCCCGATCTGTGAGCCGCGCGAACGTTCGGCGGGCTGGATCGCTGAGCCTGGTTGTGAATCGGAGTGGAAAGCCCATGGCGAACCGCGCCTATCTGTTTTCCGCCGACCTGCCCGACGCCTGGGCCTTTCCAGAAGATCGCTATTACGACTCTCGCTGGAACATCCCGCTTTCGTGGTTCTTCTTCTACGGGCTGCCCGACATCAAGCACGTCCGGGTGACCTTCGGGGAGTCGGCCTGGGATGAGTTGAAACTCGCATCCGACAGGGAAGCCGCGATCCGACGCTTCGAGGTCCGTCGTCCGATCCTGGAGGCGGCGGTGGGCGCCGGGCTTCCGACGGGCGCGATCGACGCGCTCGTCAACGACGTTCGCGGCTGGCAGGGCCGATACCTGCTCCTGGATCCCGAGGAGATCCTCGACGACGAGGCGGAGAAGGACCTCGATCTCCTTTCGCTCATCCTGCAAGCGATTGAGATGGGCGGATCCGACGCCGTTCTCGAAGCCGCACGGCGCTTCGTCTACCCGTTCGACGACGACCCGGAGAGATGCCGCGACGTTGTTATCGGCCTCACCTACTGGTGATACTGCCGGACGAACGCGCCTGGTCCCGGTTATCCGGTCACCGGCGAACCCGGCAGATCGCCTGGGGACATCCTCCGGAGTCGCAATGATGTCCTTCCCGGTCCGCCGTGCGGGTCCGCCGACGGCGTCTCGCGGCCAGACGCCGCGTCGTCCGATTCACCCCGGGGGTGAGCTCAAGGGTTGGGCGCCAACCGCCGCTCGAGCTCCTCGCGACTGATGGTCTTTTGCCCTCGGCTCTTCTCGATGAGCTCCCAGAACTCGGGGCTACTGCCGAGGCGAATCTGCTCTTCATCCAGCCCTTCGACGCCTACCACCAGCGCGATGGGATGGCCATTGCGCGTGAGGATCACTCGTTCGTGCTGCGCCTCGTCGACACAGCGGTCGAGGGTCGCGGCCTCCATCGGTAACGTTTTCATGGGATCTCCTCGGGCGTCCTGTGCGGCGGTTTTCCCCGGATCGCGCAGACGGGGAGGTCCCGAGGATTCTAACCGAAGCTCTGCCGGAGGAACGATCCTATCCGAGCAAGCGCCTCGTAACCGGGACGCGGGTCGCTTCACCGGCCAGGTGGGCCGACTGCAGGAAGTCCGGGGGGCCGGGACGGCCCTGTCTCATTCCGGGCCGGAGCGCGATCCGATATCATGAGGAAGGTCGTTCACCGAGTGTTGCGGCCGGAGCGGTAGCGGCTGAGGACGGATCCTCGTTGGTGAAGGAGTGCCGCGGGTCATGGCGGAGCCGAGCGGGGAGAAGGACAAGGACAAGGGCGGCAAATGGCTCATCGAGCATCATGGCGACTCCATCCTCCGGTTCGGCGGCGTCACCGACCTGGTTCGCTGGCACGCCGGGCCGGCGGAGCTCGTCCTGCCGTCCAAGCTCCCGGATGGCCTGCTCTACGCCTGGCGCGCCGGCCGCGACCGGCCCGAGCCGTATATCATCGAGATCGCGACCTATCCCGAGACCCGGGCCGCCGAGCAGGCGCTGCGCGACCTGATGCTGGTGTACCTCAGCCGCAACGAGGTCCCGAACGTCATCGTGGTCGTGCTGCGGCCGAAGGGTCAGCTCCGCGTCCCCGATCA
Source organism: Planctomycetales bacterium (assembly GCA_027452145.1). Taxonomy (GTDB): domain Bacteria; phylum Planctomycetota; class Planctomycetia; order Isosphaerales; family Isosphaeraceae; genus JAKAUH01. The sequence goes on along the minus strand of DAIDHB010000015.1, from coordinate 3,941 downwards.
TGCCCGGCGGGTCGGGCCGGACGGAGTGACCGAATTCACCGGCCGGTGGCGGGTCATCGAGCTGTGGAACGTCCCGGCCGAACCGGTGCTCGCGACGGCCGACCCGGGGATCATGCCCTGGGTGCCGCTGATGCAATCGACCGAGCCGCCCGAGGTCGTGCTCCGGCGGTGCATCGACGTGATCGACCGGAATTCGCAGGCCGAGGACCACGAACGACTCATGGCGGTCACCGAGGTCTTCACCCGGCTGCGATACAATGATTCGGGACTGGTCTCCATCCTGAAAAGGGGCAGCAAGATGATTGAAGAAGCCTACGAGCTGGGGAAGGCGCTGCTGATTCGAGACGCCATCGCTGCGAAGGGTCAAAAGTACATCTTCAAGGTACTCAGGGTCCGCTTCGGCTCGGTGACGCCCGAGATTGAGGCCGAAGTGAAGACGATCCGCGACGAGTCGGTCCTGGATGCCGCCGTCGAGCTGGCGGCGTCGAGCCCCAGTCTCGACGCCTTCGCCGCGGAGTTACGGGCCGTCCCCCGGCCGCCGGAGCCCTGGGACCCGGCCGACGAGCCCGAGCCCAACCGCTAAAAAGGCGCGACCCTGTCCGATCCGATCCGATCCTGTCTGTCCGCGCGTTCCGGTCCCGGCTGGGAGGTTTTCCTTCGCCGTCCACAGGCACGCACGGTTGAGGGCGTCATCCGGTCGGCCATCCGCCGGGCGTCATCCTCTCCGCCCGACGGACGAAACCGCCCGGGAATTGCCGCTCGTCTCCGCAAGTCTTGCCGCCGGTACGGTGTCGGGAATCCCGCGCCGCACCGGCCGGGTCGATCGGCTACGGTGCGCGGTCCGTTGGGCGCGGTCTTTGCACTCATAACTCGCATGAAAACGATCAAGGACCGCGAATATCGGGCGGATCACCAGGACGGTTCGGCGGACGAGCCGAGCCGGGGCGATGAGCTTTCGTCGACATCCTCAGGTGACGGGCAGTTCCTGCGACGGCTGGTGATCGGGCTGGTGGGCGCCGCGGCGGCGTTCTTCCTGCTCCGGGCCCTCGGGGAGTTCCTCAAGCCCGTGCTGGTCGCCTTGCTCCTGGTGTACGCCATCTGGCCGCTCCATGCTCGGTTGAAGCGCGGGATGAGGCCAGGCGGGTCGCTCCTGATCATCGGCTCGGGGCTCGGTCTCGTGACCTTGTTGATCGGCTGGATGGCGTTTGCCAACGCCGGGGACATCGGGAAGGATGTGCCGAAGTACGAGGCCCGCGCCGGGCGGCTGGCGGGGCATTTGCGCGACCGCGTCGCGGCGTATTTGCCCCAGTCGATCCAGGAGCGGATCGGGCACACGGACCCGGTCCGCATCCCACTGGAGCACCTGGGCGAATCCGTCCAGAACCTGTTCGGAGTCTTCTCCGGCTTCGTGGCGTGGGCGGCGCTCGTCGGGCTGTATGTCATCTTCATGGTCCTCGAGGCCGATCGGTTCCCGGGCGCGATCCGACGCGCGTTCCCGCCCGAACGGGCCGCGCGGATCCTCGAGGTGGTGGGGTCGATCAACGAGGCGGTGATCGAGTATCTGTCGGTCAAGGTCAAGGTGAACCTGATCGTGGCGATCCCGGCGGGCCTGCTGATGCTGGGCTTCGGGGTCCGAGGCGCCGTGCTGTGGGCCGTGCTCACGTTCCTCGCGCGGTTCATCCCGTATCTCGGCGGCATCATCGCGTTTGCCCTGCCCGTGGCGACGGCCGTGGTGCAGTTCGAGTCGCCCGTGCGCGCCGGCCTGTTCGCCGCGGCACTCCTGGCGATCCACATCGCCGGCGAGTACTTCATCGAGCCGGTGATGACGGGCAAGGCGGTCGGTCTCAGCCCGCTGGTCGTGCTGCTGGCGCTGGCCTTCTGGGATCTGAGCTGGGGCATCGTCGGGATGATCCTGGCGATCCCCCTGACGGTGATCCTCAAATTCGCGCTGGAGCGGCTCGACAGGACCCGGCCGCTGGCCCGGTTGCTGTCGGAGTAGGATCGACCGGGCCAGGGGACGCCTCAGAGCTTGACGCTATAGACCGCGAAAAGCAGGCCGGCGACTCCCAGGACGAGCATGGGAAGCTTGAGCTCCCAGGTCAGCCGGGCGCGGACCCGCACGCCCGGCGACGACCGGATCACGTCGCGGTACGACGGATCGAGGACCTCGGAATTCCGGACGTCCCAGAGATTGATCAATGGGACCAGCACGGCCGCATGGAGCAGGGCCATGCCGGCAAGCTCGCCCAGGTCGGGGATCCTCGACTGACACATCACGGAAAGCGCGACGTAGATCGCGACTCCCAGGAGGAACACCACCTCGAGTCGCAGCGCCCAGCGCCGGAGCCTCAGGTATCCAATCGCCGCCGCCAGGGCGATCAGGGCCGTGATGGTCATCGTGACCTGGAGCCCGAACCAGTCCGGACGGACGCTCCAGGGGGCGTTGATGCGTCCCATCAAATGCAGGACGGTGAATCGGGCAAGATACCAGGTCAGCACGCCGAACAGGACCGCGTAGAGCAGATGGACCTTGCCCAGTGCCTTCAAATAGGCTTCCTCGCGGAGGTGGGCTTGCCGGATGGCTACCGGATCGGCGAGAACGGACTCGCTCGAGTGATCGCCGGCCGGCGGGGCTGAAGGTTCGGCCGGCTCACCGAACTGATGCGGCATCGATGTGCTCGTCATGGCGGGCACTCCCGGCGAAGGGCGACGATCCCAGGATCGAAGATGTCAACATAGCCCGCTGGCGGCTCGCTAACAAGCATCCGCCCGGCGGGCACGATGGCTCGCCAGCCCGAACCCGCCGGTTGCCCGCGGCGGGCGGGTCCGTTAGGCTTGGGCTCGAAGAACCATCGAATTGAACGGCTCGAAGACGAGGAAAGGGAGGAGCGGACGTGAATCTGTTCGACCTGGGCGGCAAGGTGGCGATCGTGACGGGCGGCAACGGCGGGATCGGCCTGGGGATCGCCCTGGGACTGGCCCAGGCGGGGGCGAGGATCGCCGTGCTGGGGCGGAACACCGCCAAGTCCCAGGCCGCCGCCGAGAAGATCCGCGCGGAGACGAAGGTCGAGGCGATCGCCGTGCACGCGGACGTGTCGATTCCCGAGCAGATCGAACAGGCCGCCGCCGAGGTGCTCCAGAAGCTCGGCCGCGCCGATATCCTCTTCAACAACGCCGGGATCAACATCCGCAAGCCGCCGCACGAGATGACGCTGGCCGAGTGGAACGAGGTGATGAGCGCCAACCTGACCAGCGCTTTTCTGATGTCGAAGGCGGTTTATCCGTCGATGAAGCGCGAGGGGGGCGGGAAGATCATCAACATCGGCAGCATGACGTCGATCTTCGGCGCCGGGTTCGCGCCGGCGTATGCCACCAGCAAGGGGGGCATCGTCCAGTTGACCAAGAGCCTGGCGCTGGCCTGGGCGGCCGACAAGATCCAGGTGAACGCCATCCTGCCAGGGTGGTTCGACACCGAGCTAACCGAGAAGGCCCGGGAGGAAGTCCCGGGCTTGCACGAGCGCGTCCTCGCGCGGATCCCCCAGGGCCGATGGGCCAAGCCGGTGGATATGGCCGGCACGGCCATCTGGCTCGCCAGCGCGGCGAGCGATTATGTCACCGGGGTCGCGGTGCCTGTTGATGGGGGGTATACGTCGACGCTTTGACTCAACAGGGGTTAGGGATCAGGGGCTAGGGGCGAGGAGGACCGGAGCCGGTCGTGTTCGGCGCGGGTCTCCGACCCCGCCGGAGGGCCCGACCGCAGGTCTCCCGCGCGATCTGGGGCGTGGGGAAATGCGGGAGACCGTCGGTCCGGCGTCAGGGCGGGGTCAGGCCTCAGAGAGGGTGGGCAGATCTTTGTGCAAGTTAAGCTGGAATAAGGCGCTAGAAGCGGACGAATCTCAGTGGAAAAGGTAATCCACTACAGGTCAAGATCAGAGCGAGTG
>DAIDHB010000014.1 GCA_027452145.1 Planctomycetales bacterium | reverse complement strand
GTGGGCTGCGGCGGTGATTGCCGTGGCGCACGGATCTGGCGCACCGTTCTGAACCCAAGCCCGGGCGGCCTGACCGCTCACCCGGGCACCACGTAGTACCGACGGGATGGTCCCGGCGGAAACTGGAGAGACGACGATGACCAGGCGAGAGCACGATCTGATGCAGGCCGAGTCCTACATTGCAGCGCTGGGCCCCGGTCCGTACGTGGTGCTCCAAAGCGCCTTCCACGGAGGGGGGATCCTTTCCCGGCATCGGACCGCCATGGGCGCGGCCAGGGGCGAGCTCAAGGCACAGATCGACCACGGAGAGTGTGCCTGCGGAGGGCCCTCGACGGTGCGCGCCAAAGACGCGATCGACTACGACCCCTCGGAGCAGGCGCACTACTCCGCGCCCCGCGCGTAGCCCCCCCCCGGGCGAGCGCCCCGCGACGCTCGCCCCTCGCTCCGGCCCCCGGACCACTCCGGGCGCCAGAGCGGGAATCGACCCGCGAAGGAGGTCCGCAATGCCGAAGAACCCTGCCGGTGTCAACGACAACGAGTCCGCGAAGATCCGTGACGCCACCCCCGTCCCCATTCGCCTCGCCGTGCGGGAGGCGAACCCGCTGCTGCTCCGGCAGGAGTGGGTGTCGTGCGAGCACGGGTCGGTCGACACGACCGCGGGCCTCGGCGGCTCCATCCTCCGCATGACCTGGAAGGGCCGCGTGGCCGTCGTGGACGTGCGCGACATCTGGGCGGCCTGGGTCGCGACGTTCGACCGCGCCGACGCGGAGCGGATCGCCACGGGGCCGCTCTACTAGCCGCGATGCGGGGGCCGAGATCTCTCGGCTCTCGCTCCGGCGCCACGCACGACGCGGCGCCAGAGCGGGAATCGACCCGCGAGACACGGAGGCACGACAATGACAGTCGATTTCGACGTTGCAGTTGCGGAGATGCGGAAGGCGGCCGATCACGCCACGGTGATCACGGCGCAGAAATTCGTCGAGATGGCCGAGGAGACCGCAGCCCTCCTGCCCCCCGAGGATCGCGTCGGCGGGCAGCGGGTGGTCGCCACCCTGCGGGAGCTCCTGGGCGCGGTCCGGCGCGACTTCGGGGGCGGGGGGCAGTCGTGAGCCCCGCCCAGCGCAGCGCCCTGCGAGCCGCGTTCGCCTGGGGGCGACTCCAGTTCCACGCAGGGGGGCAGTGGCGCCCCCCCGGCGTGACCGGGTGGCACGCCAGCACCGTGACGGTGCGAGCCCTGGAGAAGAAGGGGCTGCTGGAGCGCGCCCACGTTCGCCCGGAGTCGTGGGCTGACGATCGGGTGCTTACCGTCGCGGGGATTGCGGCGGTGGGATAGGTTGGGGCGGGCGGGCGGAACCGATCCGACCGCTCTGCCTCACCCTTGGCGTTCGGAGGCCAGATCCTGCACCGACCACCCCGCGACGCGCTTCGGTTCGTCGATCGCGGTGACGATGATCTGCCCCGGCGCCGTGGTCATTGCCGCGAGCCATCGGTGGAGCAGATCGACATCCATCGCCCGGTCCACGGGGACGGTGAGGCTCGAGTCGTCGGCTCGGGCGAGCGCAACAGCCGTCACGCAGATGGTCCACTCGGCGCCAGACAGGGCAACGCGCAGCCGGCCGTCACGCAGGAGCCCGAGGTCACACCGCGGCTTGCGCGACGTGCCGGTGGCGATCACGAACTGCCCGAGGTCCGCCGGCACGTACCGCGCGGCCGTCGCCATGAGCGCCTTGATCTTCGGCTTGGCCTCCGCGAAGAGCTGCGCCGCTTCGCGCTTGTGCGCCTTGGCCTCGCGCTCGGCCGCCTTACCAGCCTTCGCCCACTCGGCCGCGTACCAGCGGAGCCAGGCGGGGTCTTCGCCGTGCGCCCGAAACCACTCGTCTTGCACGGTCCGCGCGATGGCGATCCGCTCGGCCCGCTCCCTGGCTTCCCCTCCACGATGCGGCGGCTCGAGTCCGGCGAGGTGGCACAGCGCCGCCAGCGGACCAGCCGCGAGCGCGTCCGCGACCTCGCGGTACGGCAGTCGCTTCGGCGGGGGACCGACGATCTCAACGTCCGGCGGCCCGCCGTCCGCGGTCAGCTGCGAGAGCCGACCGACGGCACGCACGGTCGCGCGCCCCTGCACGTCGCTCGCGCCGAGACCGGCTGCGAGTTCGAGCGCCTGGACGATGGCTGACTTCCCTGCCGCGCTCGGTCCCACGATGAGCGTCCGGGCCGTCAGGTCCGCCTGAACGCCGCCCTTGAGGTTTGTGCTGTAGACCCGGGAAATCATGCCGCCGGGGGCTCGAGCTTCACCGCCTCGGCCAACTCGACCGACAGCGGCGAACCGTCCACCCCGACCAGCGCGGGACCCGGCGCCTCGGTCGGCGCGAGCGCAGCCTGCTCCTCGGCCGTCGGCTCCGGGGGCGTCGCGGGGTCAGGCCCGAACATGTCCGCGATGAGCTTCTCGATCGCGTCCGGGGCGACGCCCAGGCCGGCGAGTTCTGCGCGCTTTGTCTCGATGGCGCCCGCACGAGCCCGCTGCATCTTCCGCGTGCTGTCGATCTCGCGGAACCAGGCGCGCTTGACCTGGTAAACCACGTCGTCGAGGGCCAGCCCGTTGCGGAAGGACGAGCCGACGAGGAGCCGGCGCAGAACACCCAGCGCTGCGGTGGTGGCTTCGGTTGGGTTCGTCGCGGTCGGCAACGGGAGGTTGTTCAGAACCCCCGCGATCGACGCGGCCTGCCCGTTCTCCCACTGGGTTCGGAGCGCGATCTCCATCCGCTGCTTCGCGGCTGACATGACGCGCCCGCGGAGAGCCGCTTCGGCTGCCGCTGCAATAACTTCTTTCGTGTCGTCCATTCAGCACCTCATTGGAAAGGGCCCGCCCCGGGGCCGTGACACCCCGGAGCGGGCGGGACCGCGGCGCTTGGGGTCGCCGGGCCCACGGAGTTGATCGGGAGCGCTGTCACGAAGCGCATGGGGCACTCGTAGCACGGGCGCCCAGCCGGGGCAAGCTATTTTCCTTGCGCTCGGCCGCCTGCTCTGGTACCAACGGGGGGCATGCTCGCTAGCCCGGGCCACTGCCTCCCCACGATTGCCGCCGCCGCCATGGTGACCGGCAAGCCCCTGCTCCCCGCGGCTAGGCGGGTGAGCGGGGGCACTTTTTCGAGGCCCCATGCCGTACCTCGAAGTTGACCTCGATGCGATCAAGGGCGCCCAACTCGCCGCAGGCGTGCTTGGGTTGCCATTGCCACAGGTGCTCGGCGGTCTCACCCTGCTCTGGGCGCACGCCTGGCAGCGACAGGAGGACCACGTCTCCCCGGTCATCCTGGAGGGGCTCTTTGCCTCGCCGCACCCCCGACTAGGCGAGGCGCTCGAAGCGGGCGGATTCCTCGAACGGGTCGGCGACCTCTGGCGGGTGCGGGGGTCCGAGCGCTACCTGCGCATCACGGAAGCGCGCCGGAAGGGGGCTCTTGCAACGAACGCTAAGCGTGCGCTCCAGCGTCGCTTGAGCGTCGCTCCAGCGTCGCTTGAGCGACGCTCTACACCGAGTCACCGATCCACCGACTCACCGAGTCACCGAAAAGAAGAAGAAGCAACTGCGTCCGAGGCTTCGCCGTCGGACCCCACGCGCACGGTTTCGGACGCCGGGCTCCCGGTGAAGGCGCCCCCCCCTCCCCCTCCACCGCCCCCGGGGAGCCCGGTGCCGATCCCAGAAGCCGAGGCTTCCGCGGGGAGAGCGCCCCGAGCTGGCGGCCCCCAGGCCTCCGAGATTACCCCGGGACGCACGATCTGCCGTGAGGCGCCCCAGGTGACCGCCGTGGGTAAATCGTCGCTCCTGGGCCAAATGCAGGCGTCAGGCGGCCAACCGGCAGCGGAGCCAGATACCCCGAAGCCACCCCGGGAGCCCACCGAACTCCAGAAGCAGGCCGACGAGGTGCTTCGGTACTACGCCAAGGCGAGGGGGCTTCCCCCGAAGTTCGACCGCACCGATTGGGCCATCGTCACCCGGGCGCTCAAGGTGTTTGCCGTGGCGGACCTCAAGCTAGCCATCGACGGCGTGGAGCGCGACTCCTGGCCCGGGCGGGCGGACCAGGACGGCCTGCGATTCATCCTCGGGGCTGCCGACTGCACCAGGAAATTCATGAAGCTAGGCCGAGACGGTCCGCGCTCTCCGCAAATCGTGCGCCCTGGCGGCCTGGCGAAGGTCAACGAAACCAACCGCGGGCCGGTAGGACTGCGGAACGCTGGAGGAAAACCGAATGGATCCTGAACCGGGTTCGGACCTCGACGCAGACATTCAGCCGCTTGCGGTGGCTCTCCCGGCTGAGACGCGCCCCCCCGTCATCCGCAGCATCGAAGAGTTGCGGGCGTACCGCGAGGCCGAGAACGCGGCATCCTGGCGAGCGGGCGAGGCGGACGTGCGCCGTCGGCTCGTGTTCCAGGGAGCGCCAGCACACCTGGTTTCTCGAGTCCTCGATGGGCCGCTGGAGGAGACGCCGCCGATGCTCTACGCCAGGGAATGGGAACGCACGGGCAAGCCGCTACTGGCGCTGCTCGGGGGGACCCAAATCGGCAAGACGACCGCTGCCGTGTGGCTGATGAGCCGCCGATCTCGGGTCGACCGGATTGCGGTGCCCGGCGACCGTGACGAGTCCGGCGGCCCTCTGTGGACGAACCTGCGCCGGTTCATCGGCGGCCGGATCGTTCTCGCTGACGCACTCGCCGGCTCAAAGGCGCCTTGGCAGTCTGACCAATACCGAGACTTCGAGCGATTGATCTCGTGCGAGTTTCTGGTGATCGACGATCTCGGCAGCGAGATCGCGGAGGTCTCAGGCGCGCTCACGAAGCTGGTGCAGCTCCGGCTCGGGGCGAACCCGGCGCCCAGGCCGACGGTGATCACCAGCAACCGCAGCGAGCATGAATTTCGCGAGACGTACGGGGAGAGAATACACGCCAGGTTAACTGGCCTCGCGTGCCTCTTCGAGTGCGGCACCGCTCACGGCGAGCGAGAAAGAGCGGATACGTGGTGAGAAGGTTTGCCGCGAAAAGGGACGACAACGAGGAGCGGGTCGTCTCGTGGCTGCGGGCGCACGGCTGCTCGGTGCAACGACTGTCGGCCCCGGGCGTCCCCGACTTGTTGGTTGGGTTCCGCGGCGCCAACGTCCTCGTTGAGATCAAGGACGGCGAAAAGATCCAGAGCCGGCGGCATCTCACACCGGAACAGGAGCGCTGGCATCTGGCCTGGCGCGGACAGGTCGCGGTCGCGGAGACGCCCGAGGAGGCAATGGCGATCGTCGCGGCATGCGCCTCGAAGGTCGTGCCGTTCTAGGTGGATCTGCGCCTGGCAGCGCGTCTCCGCGCCGCCCTCGCCGTGTCAATCTCGCTTGACACTACCCCCGTGCCGCGCTACCCTCGCCCCATGACCCCAGGCAAAAGAATCCTCCTCGCCGCGCGCGAACGCGGCCTACGACTTGGCTGGATCGCAAGCCGGATCGGCGTTTCACCTGACTCGCTGTCGCTCGCGCTGCACGGGCGCCGCGTTGGTCCGGCCTACCGGCGGATCCTTGTGGATGCGGGGCGAGTGGTGGGCCTGTCGATTTTTCTTGACAGCGGTTCCGACCTGCGTTAGAGTGGGAACATGACGCCTCATCCACAGATCACCGTCGCGGACCTCGACGCGTCCGGGCGCTACCCGGGCAGCCTGTACCTCAGCCACCACGACGGCCCGCTGCCCGGTGAGCTGACCCGCGTCGCCGGCAACCTGTACATCGTCGGCTACGCCCACCCGCTGCCCGACGGGCTGATCGGCGTCAGTGGAACCCTGCACCTCAACGGCTATGCCCACCGACTGCCCGACGGACTGATGAGGGTCGGGGGCGACCTTTCCCTTGGCGACTACCGCCTCCCGCTGCCGGCCGCCCTGGCCGCGCGGGACACAAGGGAGCCTGCTGAGATCGACTGCGCCGCCCCCGACCGGCCGCCGCCTGTGGAGCGCCCGGCCGAGACACCGGCGGCCGACCGCCCCAGGGACTCAGTCGAGGCCGCGGAGCGCCGCGAAGCCGAGGAGGCGCGGATGCGGCTGCGGGATACCTTCGCCGCTGCGGCGCTGACCGGGATGCTGGCCGCCAACATCGGTATACGCCCCGAGGTTGCCGCCGGGTTCGCCTACGCGGTCGCGGACGCCATGCTGGCCGCGCGGGACGGCGCCGGGCGCCCACCCGAGAAGGCGGCCACGTGAGATACGAGATCCGAAATCGCTGGACGAATGCGTGCCTGTGGGCGGCCGAGTTGCCGGAGGACACACCGGAGTGGGGCCGCACGCGATTGGCAGCCGAAAAAGCGGTGGCGGATGGCGCGGACCTCCGCGGCGCGGACCTCGGCGGCGCGGACCTCGGCGGCGCGGACCTCCGCGGCGCGGACCTCGGCGGCGCGGACCTCGGCGGCGCGGACCTCGGCGGCGCGGTGGTCCTAGATAAGATTCAGATCGGTCCGATCGGCTCGCGGCGCGCGACGCTGACCCTCCTGCGCACCGATGGCGGGGTCTGCGCGCTGACGGGCTGCTTCCGTGGCACGCTGGCGGAGCTTGAGGCGGCCATAGCGACAACGCATGGCGATTCCAAGCACGGCCGCATGTACCGCGCGGCGATCGTACTCGCCGGGACGATCTGGCTCGAGCCCGAGAAGGAGTCCCCCGATGCCCGCTGACCTCATCGTCGCCGCCCTCGCAGTCGTCGCATTCCTGGCCGGCGCGCTCTGGCGGGAGGCCCTGTGGCGCTACACGATCGGCGGCTCGCTCGCCCAGGTCCGGGCCAAGCGCGCGGCCACCCTCGCGCCGCCGGTCGAGCCCGCGGAACGGCCCGAGCCAGCAACGAACATCGTCGAGCTACGGGAGCGGCAGCGCGCGTTCGACCTGCGGCACGGGATCTACAAGGGGCGCCCGTCGTGAGCGCCACCGAAAACGAGGCGTCCCTGCTGGCCGCCGAGGGTGCCGTCACCGCCTGGGCCGAGGGCGCCACGATCCTAGTCGAGTCCGGCGACGACGGGCGCCAGGGCAGCGGCCCGACCCTCGCGGCGGCGCTACGAGACCTGCGCGATGGGCGAGGCGAGGCGCGGGACTGCGGGGTCTGCGGCGGCTCCGGGGGTGGGCCGGATCGCGGGACGCGGTGTCGTGGGTGTGGCGGGACGGGGATGGAGGCGCGCGGTGGAGAGTGAGATTTTCTACCGGGCTCGCGTCGAGGCAGGCGTGGTCGTCGTCGAGACCTACGCGCAACCGCGCCGGAATTGGTGGTGGTATCCGTTGACGGAGCGGGACTGTCTGACCCCGATCGCCGCGCTCCGACTGGCGCTCAAAGACGCGCAGCAGCATTTGACTGAGCTGGAAACGCCGATCGATGGCGAGTTCGGCACGGTCACGGCCATGGTCGAGGCGCGACGGCGCATAGAGGTGCTGAAGGTGGCAATCGCGAAAGAGGAGGCAGCGAATGGCTGACACGAAGATCCCGTGGTGCGTGGCCGGCATTCGGTCGATGCTGTGGTATGCAGCCGCCCGACATGGCCCGTGGGAAGATTGCGATCAACACCCGGAGGGCCATGGGATGCCCACCGGGGAGGATGCGCCCCTGCTGGCCGCCGCCCCGGAGCTCTACGCCGCCCTCGAAGGACTCCTGCGCGACGGCATGCGCCCCTCGAAACAGGCTGCCGCGTACACGGCGGCGCTCACGGCGCTGGACCGAGCCCGGGGTGAGTCGTGACGCGGCGTCCGATGCCCGTTGACCGCTTCGCCGCATTCACGCCGCAGGAGCGCGATCTGCTGCGGGATGCGCTGGAGGAGTTCGCCGCGCGGGCATCGATCGCGGGCGCCGGCCACATCTACAAGAGCGCCGACGAACTGTTCGCCAGGCGCCGGGCTGACCGCGCCCGCGCGCTGGCCCTGGAGGTCATGTGACCGCGCGCCCGATCCTGTTCAGCGGCCCAATGGTCCGCGCCCTCTTGGCGGGAGCGAAGACGCAGACGCGGCGGGTGGTGACCGCCAAGAACGTCTCCTTCGGCCACATCCCCTGCCCCTACGGCGCCCCCGGCGACCGCCTGTGGGTCCGTGAGACCTTCCGCATCGAGGGCGGCGCGCGCCCCGAGCACGGCCCGAACGGCGTCCACTTCCGCGCGGACGAGGACGAGCCCGGAATAGGCTGGCGTCCGTCGATCTTCATGCCCCGGTGGGCGAGTCGCCTGACGCTCGAAGTGACCGAGGTTCGGGTCGAACGACTCGGCGCTCTGACCTATGACGACGCGCAGGCCGAGGGCGTGGACTTCTTCCCGCTCGCACCCGGGTGCTCGCTCGTGCAGCGGTTCGCGCTCGGGTGGGATGCGATCAACGGCAAGCGCGGGTTCCCGTGGGCGAGCAACCCGTGGGTCTGGGTTGTCGCGTTCCGGCGGGTGGCGGCGTGACCTGCCTCTGCGGCTGCGGACGCGACACCGCGGGCGAGAAATTCGCCGGGCCCGGATGCCGGGAGCGACTGCGGAGACTCCAGGCGCGCGAGACGATCGATGCGCTGGTTGAGGAGTTGGAGGCTGAGACGGCCGCTGAAAAGGAGACCCGATGAACGCAATCTTGGAGAACTTCGAGGGCGGCATCCGAGACGGCCTCGCGGCATCCGCCAGGAATCGGCTGCCCGACGAGGACCCGCCATGCCCCCTCTGTGGCGCCGATGCGATCGAATGGACCCGTGAGGAGTTGGCCGACCATGCCTGCCGGTGCGTGGCTCCGCGGCGCGCGTCGGACATCGGGGTGCGGTATCTCGCCTGCCGCCTGATGGGCCTGTGCTGGGGCTGCATCGAGGGCGCGGTCGCGGCGGGGCGACTGCTCGACGCGACCGCGGAGCTTGCGATGGAGGACGCCTGATGGACCGCGCGGACTACGACAAACTCGACGCCGTGAACTGGAGCAAGCTCAAGCTCCTGGCGCGCAGCCCCGCCCACTACCGCAACGCCCTGCTGGAGCCGCGCGAGGACACGGACTTTCTCCGGCTCGGGCGCGCGGTCCACGCGGCGGTGTTCGAACCGGAGACGTTCGAGGCGCGGTTCGTCCGGTTCGGCGGCAAGGTCAGGCGCGGACACGAGTGGGACGACTTCGCAGAGCAGGCCGCCGCGCTGGACCGGACGATCCTGACGGCGGACCAGTGGGCCGATGCGACCGTGCTTGCGGATGCCGTGCGCCTGCACCCCGTCGCCGGCCCCCTCGTCCGCGGCGGTCGCCCCGAGCACACGCTGACGTGGACCCACAAGGTCGAGCCGCACGATCACCTGCCAGGCTACGCGATCGCGTGCAAGGGCCGCGTCGATTACCTGCGGCCCGACTGCATCGTGGACCTCAAGACGACGCGCGACGCGAGTCCGGATGCGTTCGGCCGGCAGATGTTCAACCTACTCGGGCACGGGCAGGCCGCGTGGTATCGCGACGGCGAGGGGCACGCGCTCCCGTTTTTCTTCGTCGCCGTCGAGAAGGCGCCACCCTACGCGGTGCAGGTCTACGAGGTCGGCGCCGACCTGCTCGACATGGGCCGGGAACTGTACCGCGATTTGCTCGGGCGGCTGCATGCGTGCCGGGCGGACGACTCGTGGCCCGGGTACGCGGAGGGCATTGCGCCGCTGGAGTTCCCGCGGTGGGCGTTCCCGTTCGACGACGACATTTCGGATCTCGGCCTCGACTTCGGGGCGGAAGGAGCAGCGCAATGAACGTGCAGGACTTCGACGAGCTGTATCCCGGGCGCTTCATGAAGGCTGGCGAATTCAAGGGCCGCATGGTCGTCCTGACGATCGCGGACGTTGAACTGGAGGAGCTTGGCATCGGCAAGCAGGCCAAGAAGAAGGGGGTGATGTCGTTCAAGGAGACGGACAAACAGTTCTGCATGAACAAGACGAACGGCCTCTGCATCCGCGAGATGTTCGGACGCAAGCCGGCGGCGTGGGTCGGCAAGCGGCTCGTCCTGTTCCCATCCCCCTACGAGGGCGACATCGCGATCCGCGTGTGGGGCAGCCCGGACATCGAGCGGACCTTCGAGGTCACCATCGAGTTGCCGAACAAAAAGCCGTTCAAAATGACGATGCACAAGACGGAGCCGGGCAAGAAGGCGGCTGCCGCGCCGGCCCCGGCTCCCGCGCAGCCCGAGCCGCCGCCGGACCTTGGCGACCCGCTCGCCCCGACGCCGGAGGAGATGGCCGAGTACGAGGCCGAGCAGGGAGGTGGACGGTGACCCCGGCCCAATCCCGCGCCATCATCGAGCGCGCCGAGTCCGCCCTCGCCAAACTGGACGCGAAGATCGCCCGGCTCGAAGCCGCCCACGCCGAGCGCATGGCGCCGCTCCGGGCCGAGCGGGAGGCGGACGCGAAGATCGTCAACGGGCTGCGGGAGGGACTCGGGGCGCCGGTGGCTGCGGAGAAGGCGCCGACGCCGCCCGAGCCCGTGACCACGCCCGAGCCCACCCCGCGCCCGAACGGCGGCCGGGGCACCGTCGAGGAACAGATCGCGCGCGGCAAGAAGATCGTGATCGAGGAAGCCTGACCCACCACCCGGGCGTGCGCTCGCGGTAGCGGCGCGCGGGACCAGGAGGACGGCCGGGATTGGCCCGGGGGAAACAAGGAGAGACGACGATGACGAGAGTCCGATCCGAAACCGAGGCAGCCTACCAGGCCGACGCCCCCACGCCGCTCGCCGCGCCGGAGTCCACCGAGCGCCTGGCGATTCTGGGCGACGCCCCCGACGACGTGCCCACCGAGCGCCTGGCGCGGCTCGGGGCCGGAGCGCTGCGAGTCGATGAGCTGCTCGGGATCCTGGGGGCGCACGGGAGGACGGACCCCGTCGCGCGGCTGGGGCGCCTGACGGCCGCCGAGCTGCGCGCGCTCGGCATCCCACGCCGCGCGGCCGAGCGCGTCTGCTCGGCGTTCGAGTTGGGCCGCCGCGTCGCCCAGTCCGCGGCGCCGGCGAACACCCCCCTCCGGAGCGCGTCGGCGGCGTACCGGTTTCTCCAGCCGCGGATCGGCCACCTCCCCAACGAGGTCTTTGTCGTTCTGCTCCTCGACATTCGCCTCCGGGTGCTGCGCGAGGTGACCGTCGCCACCGGCACTGGCTGGGCGTGCGCGGTGCATCCCCGCGACGCGCTCGCCCCCGCGCTACGAGAGGGTGCGGCCGCGGTGATCTTCGCCCACAACCACCCCTCGGGGGACCCGACGCCATCGGAGGAGGACCGCGAGTTGACCCGCCGCCTCATCGACGCCAGCGACGTCCTGGGGGTGCGAGCCATCGACCACATCGTCGTCGGGGGCGACGGATTCGCGTCGTTCCGCGAGCTCGGGCTGTGGGTGCAGTCGTGACGCGCTCAAGGCGGCGGGGTTTTTCTGGGGCGCCGGACGATGGCTGACGAGGCGAAGCGGTGCGAGCGGCGGGATGCGAGCGGGCGGCGGTGCGTGCTGGTGGGGTGGTGCGAGCACGATGAGTGGATCTGCACGTTCTCGGTTCCGACGGACGCAGAGCGGTGCGGATTGGACTTCTGCGGCAGTCGCTGCCTGCGGGTGAGGCACGCGGACCTGCCCCACTGGTACGAGGGCGACGGCTACCGCTACGCCACCCCGGTCGAGCTGGCCGAGGACGCGAAGCCGGATGCGGCGGGGACGTGCGCGGCGTGCGAGGCGGCGCTGGAGGAGTGGGCCGAGCACAACCAGACGGACACCGCCTCGCGGATGGTCTTCCGCATCGGCTACCACTCCCGCGACGCCGAGGTCGCCGCCCTGCGCGCCGAGCTGGCCCGGCTGACGGGCGCGGGCGCGGAGCCGACGGAGGAGGATGCGAGGCTGATTCCAGATGGCGAGGTGGGTAACATCGCACTCTGTGGCGACACCGGGATCGGGCAGCGCGTGCTCGACTACTGCTCGGACGCCTCGTTCAGGCCAGCCGCCTACGCCCGCACCCGCCGCGCTGCCCGAGCCGCCCCATCCTGCGGCACTGGCACCCCGAGCAGCCGCGCCGCCCGAATCGCAAGCTCTCTGTCGGATGGCCCGCGCGGTTTGCCGTGTAGGACGCGGGAAATGTCACTCGGGAAAGCCCCCAAGCGACGGGCCAGTTCTTTTGGTCGCCAGTCTCGGCGGCCGAGTTCGGCTCGAAGGGCGGCTGGAA
The DNA here is from genome assembly GCA_027452145.1 of Planctomycetales bacterium. GTDB lineage: Bacteria > Planctomycetota > Planctomycetia > Isosphaerales > Isosphaeraceae > JAKAUH01. The sequence goes on along the minus strand of DAIDHB010000014.1, from coordinate 2,667 downwards.
GATCGTCGGGCATGGGGAGCATACTGGGCGACCGCGCACCGCAAGTCAAGTTGCGAAGGGCTTGACAGCCGTTTCGCCGCATGCTACAACTGGATCCGTAAGCCCGGCATCCCGCCGAGCGACGCCGCCGGGAAGCGGCGAAGGAGCGAACGATGGCAACCACGAAAGAGATCATCGAGCAGATCCGGTTGACGGAGCGCGACCGGGCGAAGGCCATCGCGGAGCAGGCCAGCGGGGACGGCCGCAAGGCCGCGCGGCACGCGCTCAGGATGGCGCGGCGCTTCCTCTGGGTACTCGCTCAGGGGCGCGCGTCGTGATGCTCATCGTGACGGCGCTTGCGCTGCTGGCGCTCGCCGGAATCGCCAGGGGCTACATGGGGCGCTCCCGCGGCAAGGGAGCGCCGACCGGAATCGACCGAAGGTTGCTGTCGGGGCGATGGGGCTTTGACCAGGGATGGATCTACGAGTGGCACGGGCCGGCCCCGTATCACTCGCGGCTGACGTGCTACGTCTGCGGCGTCAAGCAGCAGTTCGACGTGACCGCCTCATCGCCCGCGCAGGCCGGCTTCGAGATCGACCGGCTGATCTGGAGGGCCGGGTGGCGCAAGTACGCAATCAAGGCGTTCTGCCCGCTGCACGGGAAGACTCAGTCCACCAGTCGAGGACCCCGTTCGGATTCGGCCCGCGGCCACGAGGTCTCCAATGGCTGACCCCCGCTGCCACGGCCTCGGCCTCGACGCCCGCTGCCCGGGCTGCCTCGACTGCTGCGGCCGGGAGAGCTGCCCCGGATGCGCAGCGTGCGATGACTCGCGGGACGACGGGGCGAGCTCCAGCCCCGGGGTCTCTCCCAGCGCGGCCGGCGCCGCGGGTCCGGCTCGGGCGGCCGGGGTCGGGGGCGGCGACGCTCCCGCCCCGGCGGTCCGTGAGGCGATCCTCGACGCGGTGAGCGAGCTGCGCCGGCAGTCGCTCAAGGAGGTCGCGCCGACGAGCACGAGCCTGCTCCACACGGCGGACCGGCTGCTCGGGGTGCTCGACACGATGCCCGCGCCAGAGCACACCTGCGCGCTCCCGGCCCCGGCGGTCCGTGATCCGAGCGAGCCGACGCCGGAGGATGCGGCGGCGCTGGCCCGACAGGTAGGCCGCGCCTGTACCTTCGCCGCAGTGTCGGACCTGCCCGGCGCGGTCGGCGTCTCGTATTGCTCCGAGCCGTCCTACCGCGCTCGCGCTTACGCCCGCACCGCCGCCGGTTGGCGCCGGCTCGGGCTCCCGCAGGCTGCGCCGAGCAAGGCGGGGCTGACGGACCTGGAGGTCGAGGCGGTGCGGGCCGTGATCCGGCTGTATGGTGTGGATGCGCCTATGGCGACGACCCGTGACGTCTGTCTGCGCGCGGTCGAGGCGCGGGAGGCGAGCCGTGGCTGACCTGAAAGAGCGACACCCCACCCTCTACCGCGCGCGAGTCGAGGGTGACCAGGTGTGCGTGGAGCAGTACGAGCCGCGCCGACGCAACTGGTGGCACCAGCCGTGGTCAGAGCGTGATTGCGCGAGTCCGCTCGCCGCCCTGTGTCTGGCGCTACAAGATGAGCAGCGGCACCTGACCGGCCTGGAGACGCTCATCGACGGCGAGCTCGGGACTGTCGCTGCGATGGTCGAGTCCCGGCACCGCATGGACCTCCTGCGCGCGGCGATCGACACGGAGGCGAGCCGTGGCTGACCTGCCGCCGATCCCCGCGTGGTTCGACTGCACGCGCCATACGGCCGAGCGCGAGGCCCAGGTCGCGGCGCTCGTGGAGGCAGTGCTGGAGTACCGGATCGCGCATCGGTGTGACAGCCCGCGCGCCTGTGCCTCCTCGCGCAAGCTCGCGGAGGCCCTCGCGCCGTTCCAGCCCAAGCCCAAGGAGGACACCGATGCCCGCTGACCCGCGCCCCCTGACCCCCGAGCAGCGCGCCGAGCTGCGGAGGATCTTCGCCAAGTCGGATTGGTCGCTCGGAGACAGCGCGCGTCTTTCCGGTGCCGTCCCCGACCTGCTCGACGCCCTCGACGCGGCCGAGGCCCGGGCATGAGCGTCTGGTACGGCGAGGCGCAACATCTAACGCAGCACCAACCCAGGAGGTAGCGTGGACAAGGCGAAAGTGGGCGAAGCGATCTTGAAGACTCTCGAATCGGAAGGCTGTCTGCCGCAGACCGAAGCGGTCCCCGAGCGCCCCGAGTTGCAGGCAGGTCTGAATGTTTTCGTGCTCTCGGTCACGCGGTACTACATCGGACGGCTCGTCAAGGTCGACGCCGACTTCCTCTACCTCGACCACGCCTCGTGGATCGCGGAAACGGGGCGCTTCCACAAGGCCGTCGCGGAGGGTCGAGAAGCACTGGCCGAAGTCGAGCCGTACCCCGCGGATCGGATCGTGCGTGTGGCGCGCGGCGCGCTCGTCGAGGTCTCCGACTGGCCGCACCCGCTCCCCGAGAGCGTCAAGTGACCGCCGCCGTTGCGCGGATCGGGCTCGAAAGGTCGGGGTCGCGGTCGGGGTCGGGGTCGGGGTCGCGGTCGGGGTCGTGGTCGGGGTCGTGGTCGGGGTCGCGGTCGCGGTCGGGGTCGGGGTCGCGGTTGGGGTCGCGGTCGGGGTCGTGGTCGGGGTCGTGGTCGGGGTCGCGGTCGCGGTCGCGGTCGGGGTC
>DAIDHB010000013.1 GCA_027452145.1 Planctomycetales bacterium | reverse complement strand
GAACTGGATCGAAGGCAGACCTCCGATGCCGTCGATGACGTAGGTGCCGGCCGCGGCCGCCGACGAGGATACCGTGGCCGTATTCCCGTTTCCGCTGAGGTCGTTCAGCGACGTCACCGAGGAACCGTTGGCCAGGCCGGTGATCTGGGTCGCGTCATAGAATGTCACGTGACCGCCCCGCGCGACCGGCACGGTGGTCCAGACGAAGGAGAGCAAGGCGATCCATGGAGCGGCGCGCCGCAGACTTGTTGTGATCATCATTACGGTCTCCGGGTGCTTCGGAAGTCGTGGTCCGGGTGATGTCATGGCCGTCTACGTCCTGTCGACTGGGCCTCCCGAAGGAGGCCGCATCGCGGCACGGGTGTCGTGCTTCGGTCGCCAGACGGGGACCGGCCCGGATCGGCCGGAGCAGGACGGCCGCGGGCCCGATCGGGCGGGGCGCGGCCTCATGCGACACTCTTCATTTTTTCGGCTCGAGGAATATCCCGGGCCCTGGCCGGCTCATCCGCCCTCCCCGGAGTAAGTCCCATTCCGTGTCCGATCTGAACCAGGTTCAATGAGTTTTTTTGAAACATGCCGTCCTCTCGAATGGAAGGATGCTTGAACACCCGTCTCGACCGGGTTATCCTCCCTATGTCGAAGGGAGCGAAGGCTGCCCGGAGACTGAACGGAGAGGGTGGGGGCATTAGCGAAGCCATGTCACGCGATCCAACCATCCCGGCCGTGCCCGCCATCGCGGAGGCCAGCCGCAGCGATCTCGGTGCGCTGGTCGGCGTCATCGAGAGCTGCCGGAGTTACCTGCTCCTGGTCGCCAGGCGGGCGATGGCGCCGGACCTCCGCACCAAGGAGGCCGCGTCGGACCTCGTCCAGGAGGCGATGGTCGCGGCGCAGCGAGAGGCGGGCCGCTGGACCGGGTGGGCCGAGGCCACCGACGAGCTGCGCGCCTGGCTCCGCCGATTCCTGGAGCACCGGATCGCGCACGCCGCGCGGCGGTATCGCGCGACTGGCAAGCGGCGGATCGGGCGGGAGGTCCCCCTCGCCGCGGTCGAGGCCGACCCCGTGATGGCCGAGACCCTGGTCGCCAACCAGTCGTCGGTCGGCACCCGGGCCTCCCGGCGGGAGGAAGAGGCCGTGTTGCGGCTGGCCCTCGACCGGCTCCCCGAGCGGATGTGCCAGGCTGTCCTCTGGCGGCACCACGAGGGTTGCTCGTTCGACGAGATCGGCCGCCGGCTGGGCTGCTCGAACGTCGCCGCTCGCAAGCTGTGGCTCAGGGCCCTCCGGCGGCTCCAGGATGAACTGAAGGACGGCGCCGGGGCCTGGGACTGATCCAGGTGCGCGAGGGTCGCTCCGATGGACGCCGAGTTCTCGCACGGGACGTCCGGAGAATGCGACGATCACGTCGCGGAGCAGGCGGCCTCCTTCGACGAGGCGCTGGCCGCGGGGCGGGAACCGCTCGACTTTCCTGCCGGGGATTCCGAGGGGCTTGCCGCCCTGCTCGCGGCGCAGGCCAGCCTCCGGATGCTCGAACGGGTCTGGCCGCGGTCGGTCCGCGCGGGCGAGACCGCGCCCGGGCCGTTTGGCGGGTCCGACTCCCCCGGAGATATGTCTTCACGATTGGGCTCGCGCGGAGAGTTGCCCTCCCGCGATCGTCATGAGAACGGCTCGCCCTCCCGGGAGACCGTCGAGCCGGCGCCGGCGGTCTTCGGCCGCTTCCGGATCGTCCGCGAGCTGGGACAGGGCGGGTTCGGCGTCGTCTTCCTGGCGATCGATTCGGAACTCGGCCGGCCGGTGGCGCTCAAGGTCCCGCGGCCCGGGGTCCTGCTCGATCCCGAGTCCCGCGCCCGGTTCGTGCGGGAGGCCCGCGCCGTCGCGGCGCTGGACCACCCCAACATCGTCCCGCTCTACGAGGCTGGCGAGGTCGGGCCGGTCTGCTACCTGGCCTCGGCCTATTGCGAGGGCCCCACGCTGGCCGCGTGGTTGACCGAGCGCGAGAGTCTCGTCCCGCCGCGCCGGGCTGCCGAGACCCTGGCCCCGCTCGCCGACGCCATGCAGCACGCCCACGAGCGCGGGGTCCTGCATCGCGACCTCAAGCCGTCGAATGTGCTGCTCCATCGCCCGTCGCCCAGTGGTGCCGGGCCGATCGCCGGGCAGGGCCCGGAGCCGTCGGCCGGCGACGAGCCGGAATTCGTCGCGCGGATCATCGACTTCGGACTGGCCCGGCTCATGGACCGGGCGAGCGAGGACACCACGGCCAGCTTCGCCGGCCTGGGCTCGGCTCCCTTCATGGCGCCCGAGCAGGCCGAGGGGAAGCGGGTCGGGCCGGCGACCGACGTGTACGGCCTGGGAGCCCTGCTCTACGCCATGCTCTGCGGCCGCGCGCCGCATCGCGGAGGCAACGACCTCGAGACCCTGCGCCGGGTCGTGGCCGACGACCCGATCCGGCCGCGCCGCATCCGCCCGGAGATCCCGCGCGACCTCGAAGCCATCTGCCTGAAGTGCCTGGAGAAGAACCCGGCGCGGCGGTATGGCTCGGCCCGCGAACTGGCCGACGATCTGCGAGGCTTCCTCTCCGGCATGCCGACGACGGCCCGGCCCGCGTCGGCCGCGGGTCGGGTCGGCCGGGCGGTGCGCCGGCATCCGGCCCGGCTGGCCGCTCTCGCTCTCGCCGGCGTCCTGGCCATCGCTGGCCTGCTCGTCGCGAGGTGGTACGAACATCGGCTCGAAGAGGCCCGGCACACCTCCCGCGAGATGAACCAGGAAATCGGCCGCCACAAGGCCGAGATCCGGCACGAGCTGGAGGCCCGACGCCTGAGCCAGTATGTCGCGGCTCTGCGCCTGGCGGCCGAGCTCGTGCGAGGCAAACAGGTCGACCGCGCCACCAAACTGCTCGATCGTCAGCGACCCCGGACGGGAGAGTCCGACCTCCGCGAGTTCACCTGGTATTACCTTATGGGGCGATGCCGCACGGAACATCGGGCCCTCGTCGGGCATCACGGCGATGTCTATCATGTCGAGTTCTCGCCGGACGGCGAGCTGCTGGCCAGCGCGGGCAAGGACGGAGTCGTCCGGATCTGGGACGCGTCGTCCTGGCGGCTGGTCCGGCCCATCGCGGCGTCGAGGACCGAGGTCAATGCGGCCGCCTTCTCGCCCGACGGGGCAGCCCTCGCGGTCGTCGACGACGAGGGAAAACTCGCGCTCTGGGAGGTGGCTACGGGGCGACGCCGATGGGAAGTGCTCGCGCACCGCGGCGAGGCCCTCAATGCCCGGTTCACGCGGGACGGCAAGCGGATCGTCACCGCGGGAAGGAATGACCATTCCGTCAAGGTCTGGAACGCCTCGACCGGCGGCCCGGTCGCTTCCCTCCGGGCCGACGGTTTCCTCCTCGCGCCCGATGGGGCCACCATCGCTACCCAGGGGGAGAGCGGGGAGATCGATCTCTACGAGACATCCACCCGAGAGCACCGGGCCTCTCTGCGCGTCGACGACGGCATCCAGACCGCAGCCTTCTCGCACGACGGGAGATGGTTGGCGGTCCCCCACGGGGCCGACCTGAGCATTCGCCTGTGGGATGTCTCCAATCGCCGCGTTCACCACCAGTTGCGGGGGCATACCGCGGAAGGGGTCTCGGTCGCCTTTACCCCCGATGATCGAACGCTGGTCTCCGCGTCGCGGGACGGAACGATCCGGATCTGGGACGTCGGCACGGGCCAGCCCCGGGGAGTCCATCTCGGCCACCGCGATTGGATCTGGGGCCTCGCCGTCTCGCGCGACGGGCGGACAATCGCCTCCGCCAGCCGCGACGGGACCGTCAGGCTCTGGAATCCGGGGGTGCCCGAGACACCCACACGCCTGGCCGCGAGCGGGGAACAGCATGATCTATCCTTCTCGCCCGACGGCCGGGACCTGATCGGGATCGGCGCCGACGGGGTGATCTCGACCTGGGATGCCGCGACGGGTGGAACGCGGGAGACGTGGCGCGCCGCGGCGCTGCGCCCGAACTCGCGTGCCGTCCTCAGCGCGAATGGCCGGATCGCCGCGCTTCAGAAGAAGGATGGGACCATCGAGCTTTATGATCTTCCGGCCCGTCGCCTGCTGGGTACGATCCCTCGCCAGCCCGGCGAGGACTTTTGCAGCCTGACGCTCGACGCCGACGGGCGACGCCTGGCCGTCGCAAGCGGCGGGCGAGGTGGTTCGCTCTGGACCGTGCCGGGGATCAGCCGGCTGGCCGCGCTCGAGGGCGACGTGACCCGGATGCTGTTCGCGCCGGGTGGGCGCCTACTTTGCACGACCGAACCGGGTCCAAGAGTGATCTCCTGGAATCCGGCCGACGGCCGGAAGGAGGCGGTCCCTCACTTTGTATGGGTTGGGTACGATGAGGCGTCCCTCTCACCGGACGGACGCATCTTCGCCAGGACAGCCGGGCCTGTCATCCGTTTGCGGTCGCTCGATTCGGCCGATCATGACGTCGAGAATTCCGAGCTCGCGGGACATCCCAGCGACGTCACCAGGCTCGCGTTCTCATCGGACGGGAAGACCCTGGCCAGCGGCGATCGTGGCGGGGTCGTCAAGCTCTGGGACATCGCCGCCCGGGAGGAATTGTTGACGCTCGGGCCACCCTCCGGTTCAGTCTCCGCGATCCGGTTTTCGCCCGACGGCCGAACCCTGGCCTCGTGCGGCGTCCGACCGGATGGGACGGCCGAAATCGTGCTCTGGCGTGCGGCGGAGGATCAGGGAATCCGGAGGGTCCGGACCGTGGTGGCCCCGCCGGCCGAGAGGCCGCGGCGCGAGTGAACTCCTGTCAAGGCCCCGAAAGCCTGCCAATCGGGTCCGATTTGCGGGGATCGGCGCGAAGACGGACCGGCCCGGCGGCCGGTCGGTTGCTCTCGGCTGGAGGCCGATCGGGTGGGGTGAGTTGGCGATTGCGACGGCGGCAACGGCGGGACGATGGGGAGGGACGGGCCGCCGCCTGGCTCAGGGACCGGGGGTCGGCTCGCCAGGCGTTCCGCCCTGGAGCGGGTCGTGCCGGGCGATCTCGGCCGCGACGGCCTCGGTGAAGGATTCGGTCGACTCCTGGCCGCCGAGGTCGCGGGTGCGTGTTCCCTGGCGCAGCAGGCCGAGGGTGGCGTTCTTGACCGCCTGGCCGGCCGCGATCTCGCCGAGCTGGTAGAGGAGCAGCGAAAGGGCGAGGAAGATGGCCGTCGGATTCGCCAGTCCCTTGCCGGCGATGTCGGGCGCGGTGCCATGGGCCGCGTCGAACAGCGCCACCCGCACGACGGCCGACGCGTCGAAGCCCAGGTTGGCGCTGGCGCCGATCCCGAGCGAGCCGGCCAGGCCGCAGGCCATGTCCGAGAGGAAATCGCCGTACTCGTTGAGCACCAGGACGATCTGGAACTTCTCGGGCGCCATGATCACCTTGCCGAGCATCGCGTCGAACAGCTCGACCGAGTGCGGGACCTCGGGGAACTGGGCGGCGACCTCCCTGGTGATCTGTTCGAAGAGGCCGTCGGTGGCGCGCTGGATCGTGTACTTGGACGAGCTGGTGACTCGCTTGCCGGTCTTGCGGGCGAGGTTGAAGGCGTAGCGCGCGGCCTGGTTGACCGGCTTGCGTTCGACGATCCGCAGGCTGACGGCGCCGTCCTCGCCGATCATGCGGCCGGGGTCGTCGTAGGTGCCGCCGGTGGCGATGCGGACGATGTCCAGGTCGAGCTCGCGGCGGAAGTTGGTCGGCACGCCGGGGATGGTGTAAACCGGACGGTGGATGACCGAGAGATCCAGCCGGCGGCGGAGGATGGCGTTGGGGCTCTCCTCGGCGGTCGTGGTCGGATGCTTGAGCGCCACGCGGGTCGCGACGATGGACTCGACCGCCTCGTCGTAGATCGCCCGCCCCCGGGCGCGACGGTTCTCCAGGGTGAAGTCCACGGGCACGAAATCGAGCCGGACCGGGAGCGCCTCGGCGAGGCGATGGACGGCCCGCGACAGTTCGGGACCGATCCCGTCGCCCAGGAGTTCGGTAACCGCATAGATGGGACGCATCGAGGGCAGGTCCTCCGGCACATAACGATTTCGGACAACGATTGTAAGGGCCAGTCCGCAAAGCCGTCAAACCCGTCGCCGGGCGCCGCGATCTGCGTCGCGGTCCCTGGCAACTGGCGCAAACGGGAGGTATATTGGGGAAGAGGTTCGGCCCGCGATGCGCGTCCACGACCACGGGCCCCCCATCCGGGTAGACTGCCGCAATCCGGCTCATTGAAATCGTTACGGGAGAGGTCTGATGTCCACCGCGGGCAAGGTCCTGGTCGTGTTCATCATGCTCGCCTCGATCGTCTGCATGATGCTGGCGAGCGCCGTGGTGCAGATCAACTTTGCGGGCAACCGCCAGCTCGACCAGATCGCCAAGGACCTGGCCAAGACCCAGGAGGACCTGGAGGCCACCCGGCTCGAGACCATCCAGGTGCGGGACAAGACGATCCTGGTGCAGGAGAAGATCGATCGCGACCTGACGGCGCTCCGCGCCCAGCAAGCCGACCTGGTGCGCTCGCGATCGCAGATCGTCGACATGCTGGAGCGGCTGAAGTATGACCTCGACGCCGAGAACCGCAAGATCGAGCTGGCCCGGGCGGCGCTCCAGACCCGCAATAACGAGTTCGACGCCGATGAGAAGGCCCTCGACGACCTGCGCAAGCAGGTGCAGGGCCTGAAGACGAGCACCGCGCAGCAGACCGAGCGACTCCAGTCGCTCCGGGGCGACTTCCAGAAGAATCACCGCGGCAGCCGCGAGATGCTCGGGAAGGCCCGGCCTGAGTGACGGTCGGGGCCGGACGGAGGGCGAGCGCCCGCGGGGTGGGCGCGGCCGAGAGAGAGGACGGACGCGCGACGAATGACCGGCCGATCAGGACAGGGGCGCGGTGAGGGGTCGGACGAGGACGCGGTGGGGACGGCCCGCGAGCCGGAAACTCCGCGCGTCGCCGGCGAAAAGGGCGGCTGGGTCGGCATCGTCGCCAATCGAGGCTCGGGTGCCGGACGCGGACATCGGCTGGTCGACTCGCTCGTCGCCGAGCTTCGCCGGTATCACCTGGGCGCCGAGGTCGCCTGGACGCCCGAGGATCGCGCGGCGCTGGTCGAGCGGGCCGCGCACGTAGCGGATTGCCGGTGCGTGGTCGCCGTCGGCGGCGACGGGACCGTCTCGGCCCTGATCAACGAACGGCTCGCCTCGCCGATGACCGTGATGCCGGCGGGTACCGAGAACCTCGTCGCCCGCCATTTCGGGCTGAGGCGCGACCCCCGTGCCGTGGCGCGCGCGATCACCGCCGGCCGCGCCGTCAACGTTGACGTGGCCCAGGCCGACGGCCGCCGGTTCCTCCTCATGGCAGGCTTCGGGTTCGACGCCGACGTCGTGACCCGCCACCATCGCGGGCGGGTCACCCGCTCGGGCCGCATCCGGCCGACCAGCCGGATGGCCTACGTCCAGCACGTCCTCCGCGCCAGCTTCTCGTACCCCTTCCCGACGATCTCCGTCCGGATCACCGACCCGGGCGCTGAGGAGGTCCTGAAGGGGACGACCGTGTTCATCTTCAACCTGCCGCGGTACGCCCTGGGGCTCCCGTTCGTCCCCGTCGCCCGCGAGGACGACGGCTGGCTCGATCTCATCGTCTTCCGCCACCCGGGGCCGTTCCGGGCCTTCTACTATTTATGCAAGGTCTTTTGCGGCATCCACCTGAGCGATCCGAGCGTCTACCATCGCCGGGTCCGCCGGGCGGTTGTGACCGCGCAGGAGACCATCCCCGTGCAGCTCGACGGCGATCCCGGCGGCTACCTCCTGGCGGGGTCGGATTCCCGCCGGGGCGAGGGGCCGGTCCGCGACGGCCGGGCGGAGTGGACCGTCGAGATCCTCCCCTCGGCGCTGAGCGTCCTGGTGCCGGCGGCCCATTCGTCGCGGGCGTCCCGAGCTCCGCTCGCCAGCGAGGGGACTTTGTGATAGGATCGCCGACGCTTCCAGGAACGGCTCGGGGGCGCGGAGGGCCACCGGGCATGCATGCGAAAGGAGTCGACGATGGCCACGCCCAACCCGGTGAAGATCGGCCCGGCCCGGATCGGAAAGGATTGCCCGCTGGCCCTGATCGCCGGCCCCTGCGTCATGGAGCCCGGCGGCATGACGATGAGGATCGCCGCCCGCTTGGCCGAGATCTGCGCGGATCGAGGCATCCCGCTGGTCTTCAAGGCCTCGTTCGACAAGGCCAACCGGACCTCCGGATCGAGCTTCCGCGGCCCCGGCATTGACGAGGGGATGCGGACGTTCGAGCGGATCAAGGCCGAGACGGGGTTGCCGGTGACGACCGACGTCCACGAGACGATCCAGTGCCGCCCGATCGCCGAGGTGGTCGACCTGCTCCAGATCCCGGCCTTTCTGGCCCGGCAGACGGACCTGCTCGAGGCGGCCGCCGGCACGGGGCGGCCGGTGAACGTCAAGAAGGGGCAGTTCCTGGCCCCCTGGGACATGAACCAGGTGGTGAACAAGCTCACCGCCGCGGGCGCCGAGGGCGTGCTGCTCACCGAGCGGGGCACCACCTTCGGCTACGGCCGGCTGGTGAACGATTTCCGCGCGATCCCCCAGATGCAGGCCACCGGCGCGCCGGTGGTCTTCGACGCGACGCACTCGGTCCAGCTCCCGGGCGGCGGGCCGGGCGGCACAGCGTCCTCCGGCCAGAGGGACATGATCCCCACCCTGGCCCGCGCGGCGGTCGCCGCCGGCTGCGACGCTCTGTTTCTCGAGGTCCATCCCGACCCCGACCGGGCCCTGTCGGACGGGCCCAACTCCTTGCGGCTGGACGACTTGCCGGGATTGCTCGATGTCTGCCTGCGCATCCGGCAGGCCATCGAGGCTCGCGAGCCGCTGCCCGCGGTCTGACCTCGGTCCCGACCGGGCAATCACGCCGGATCCGCAGGTTCCGAACCCTCGCGATCCTCCGTTCGTACTAGTGTCCTGAGTTAGAAATTCGCCGACCAACCTTGTTCTATCGCAGGATTCATCATATAATCCAATAAAGGAGAAACATGATGAATAAAGGTGGTCGCCCCAAGCCCGTGCTGACCCTCACCGACGACGAGCGGCAG
>DAIDHB010000012.1 GCA_027452145.1 Planctomycetales bacterium | reverse complement strand
GAAGATCTCCCACCACGGATTGCACGGAGGGCACGGATCGAACCGTCCCGCCCATTCGTGCCCTTCGTGTCATTCGTGGTCGAGAATCAAGATCGCGGCCGGCTCGCATCGCGCTTTCCAGCTCGATCGGAGAACCTTTAACCACGAACGGCACGAAGGGCACGAATCAGACCGTTCTCCCCATCCGTGCCCTCCGTGTCATCCGTGGTCGAGAATCAAGATCGCGGCCGGCTCGCATCGCGGCTTCCATCCCGATCGGAAGATCTCCCACCACGGATTGCACGGAGGGCACGGATTGGACCATCCCGCCCATTCGTGTCCTTCGTGCCATTCGTGGTCGAATCTCCCGCTCGCGGCCGGCTCGCATCGCGGTTTCTATCCCGATCGGAGGACCTTCAACCACGGAGGGCACGAATCGGACCGTTCTTCTCATTCGTGCCCTCCGTGCAATCCGTGGTCGAGAATCCAGATCGCCGCCGGCTCGGTGATCCGCGGCGGGAAGGACATCCCGGCGAAGCCCGGTTTCCGCATTTCGGCGGCCTTGCCCCCTGCAGAAACACAAAACGAAGCCAATTTGGCGGCGTTTTGCCCGTCAGAACCGGTCCAGAACGACCAACCGGCGGCGGTGGGCAGCCTCCCGCGCGGTCCGCCGCGACGCGGATCGCCCCCATCCGCCGCCGATCAAACCTCCCGGGAACTTTCCTCGAGCCGGGCCGCGCACCGCGTGCGCGCCGGCTCGTCGCCACTTGAGGCGATCGCGACGATCGACGACAATGGCAGGGTGGCGCGAGGTGCCCAGCCCGGCCGGAGACGGTCCGCGCGGCCGGCGTGCCCGCAATCGACCTACCCGCCCAGCCGAACGGCGACGGCCGGCACGACGGCCCCGCCGGCCATCCCGGTCCCGCGAGAGCCGATCTCCATGAACCCCGCCACTCCGATGACTCAGGCCCCGCCGCCATTCCGTCCGCTCGCGAGACGGGCCGCCGCGGCGCTCACACTCGCGGCGCTGTTCTCCGCGACCGCATTCGTTCCCGCCGGCGAACCAGAGCCACGACCAGGACCCGAGCCGGACCACGCCCGCGCCAGGCGATCGGTCGACTTCAACCGCGACGTCCGCCCGATCCTGGCGAAGAACTGCTTCGCCTGCCACGGCCAGGACGAGGCCAGGCGCGCGAAGAAGCTCCGGCTGGACGTGCGCGAGGCGGCCATCAAGCCGCTGGAGGACGGCGACGCCGCGATCGTCCCCGGCGACGTTGACTCCAGCGAGCTGATCGAGCGGATCACCACCGATGACGAATCGCTCCGCATGCCCCCGCGCAAGACGGGCCATCGACTGACTCCGGCCGAGGTCGACACCCTGAAAAGCTGGATCGGGCAGGGGGCCGACTACGCCCGGCACTGGGCCCTCATCCCGCCGACCGCGCAGCCGCTGCCGCCCGTCCGCGACGGCTCGTGGCCGAGGAACGGAATCGACCGCTGGATCCTCGCTCGACTCGAAAGCGAGGGATTGAAGCCCTCGACCGAGGCCGATCCCTACACGCTGCTCCGCCGCGTCAGCCTGGATCTGCGCGGCCTGCCGCCGAGCCCTGCCGAGGTCGAGCGCTTTATCAACGACCGGCAGCCGGGCGCGTACGAGCGCGCCGTCGATCGCTTCCTCGACGACCCGGCCTATGGCGAGCGCTGGGCGCGGATGTGGCTGGACCTGGCTCGCTACGCCGACTCGGCCGGCTACGGCTCGGACCCGCTCCGCCCGGATATCTGGCCCTATCGCGACTGGGTCATCGCGGCGTTCAACCGCAACCTGCCGTACGACCGGTTCACGCTGCTCCAGATCGCCGGCGACCTGGCCGAGCACCCCTCGCTCGACGACCGGATCGCCACGGCGTTCCACCGCAACACGATGACCAACACCGAGGGCGGCACCGACGACGAGGAGTTCCGCGTTGTCGCGATCAAGGACCGGGTCGACACCACGATGCAGGTCTGGATGGGCCTGACCGCCGGCTGCGCCAAGTGCCACAGCCACAAGTTCGACCCGATCACCCAGGAGGAGTACTACCGCCTCTACGCGATCTTCAACCAGACCGCCGACGCCGACCGGGGCGATGAATCTCCCACGGTCCCGGTCCCCTCGCCGGCGATGGCAAGGCAGAACCTCGAGATCGACGCGAAGATCGCCGCCCTCCGCGCCGGGCTGGGCAAGTCGGCCCCTGCCGCCGAGGCCGCGAAGGTCAAGGCCCAGGTCGACAAGCTCGAGAAGTCCCGCCCGAAGCCGCCGAACGTCCCCGTGATGCAGGAGCTTCCCGCGTCCGGCCGCCGCAAGACGCACCTCCTGCGCAAGGGGAACTTCCTCGACCCCGGCCCGGGCGTCGAGCCGGGCGTACCGGCCGCGCTTCATCCGCTGCCGGCCGGCGCGTCGGCGGATCGGATGGCACTGGCGCGGTGGCTCGTCGATCCGGCCAACCCCCTGACTGCGCGCGTCGCGGTGAACCGATACTGGGCGCAGCTCTTCGGCGTGGGCCTGGTCGAGACCGAGGAGGACTTCGGCACCCAGGGCGAGCCGCCCAGCCACCCCGAGCTGCTCGACTGGCTGGCGGTCCACTACCGCGAAACCGGCTGGGACACCAAGGCCCTGATCCGCCTGATCGTCACCTCGGCCACGTATCGCCAGTCGTCGCGAGTGCGGCCCGAGCTGATGCAGAAGGATCCGCGCAACCGACTCCTGGCCCGGGCCCCTCGGATCCGCCTGGAGGCCGAGATGGTCCGCGACCAGGCGCTCGCGCTGTCGGGCCTGCTCAGCCGCAAGGTCGGCGGGCCGAGCGTCTTCCCGCCGCAGCCGGACGGCCTCTGGCAGGCGGCGTTCAACGGCCAGCGCACCTGGTCGACCAGCCCGGGCGACGACCGCTATCGCCGCGGGCTCTATGTCTTCTGGCGGCGCACGGTTCCCTATCCGTCGATGGCCGCGTTCGACGCCCCCAGCCGCGAGATCTGCGCGATCCGGCGGGTGCGCACCAACACGCCGCTCCAGTCGTTCGTCACCATGAATGACCCGGTGTACGTCGAGGCCGCCCAGGCCCTGGCACGCCGGATCGTCCGCGAGGGCGGCGTCGATCCGACGGCCCGGATCCGTTATGCGCTGACCCTCTGCCAGTGCCGGCCGCCGCGGCCCGAGCAGATCGAGCCGCTCCTCTCGCTTTACTCGGCCGAGCTCGACCGCTACCGCAAGGACCGCGCGGCGGCCGTCGCGCTGGCGACCGAGCCCATCGGCCCGGCCCCGGCTGGCGTGGACCCCGCCGAGCTGGCGGCGTGGACGGCGGTCGCCAACGTCCTTCTGAACCTCGACAGCGTGCTTTCCCGGGGGTGATCGGCCATGGCAGGGCATCGCGATAACAACCACGACCAGGACCTCCCGCTGCACCTCCAGCAGGCGCGCGCCCAGACGCGCCGGCAGTTCCTCCGCCGGTCGCAGGCCGGACTGGGGTCGATCGCGCTGGCGATGCTGCTCGACCGCGATGGCCGGGGCCAATCGGGCGCGCGGGCCGAGGACCGCACCACAACGGCCGATAACCCGATGACGCCCCGCGCGCCGCATTTCGACCCGCGGGCGAAGCGGGTGATCTACCTGCACATGTCGGGCGGACCGCCGCAGCAGGAGCTGCTCGACTCCAAGCCGGCCCTGGTCAAGCACCACATGCAGCCCTGCCCCGACGAACTGCTCAAGGGCCAGAAGTTCGCCTTCATCAAGGGGCACCCGAAGCTCCTGGGCTCGCCCTACAAGTTCCACAAATGGGGCGCCAGCGGCGCCGAGCTGAGCGAGCTGCTGCCCCACCTGCGCGGCGTGGCCGACGAGCTGGCGATCGTCCGCTCGATGTGGACCGACCAGTTCAACCACGCCCCGGCCGAGCTGTTCCTCTACACCGGCTCGTCCCGCAACGGCGGCGCGGCGATGGGCTCGTGGATCACCTATGGACTCGGCAGCGAGAACCAGGACCTGCCCGGCTTCGTCGTCCTGATCAGCGGCGGCACAGATCCCACCGGCGGCAAGGCGCTCTGGAGCACCGGGTATCTGCCCAGCGTGTATCAGGGGGTCCAGTGCCGCACCGTCGGCGACCCGGTGCTGTATGTCGGCGACCCGAAGGGCATGGACCGCACCGATCGCCGCCGCACCCTGGATGCGCTCCGCCGGCTCAACGAGATCGAGCTCTCCGAGTTCGGCGACCCCGAGACCCTCACGCGCATCAGCCAGTACGAGCTGGCGTTCCGCATGCAGATGGCCGTCCCCGACGTGATGGACATCCGCCAGGAGCCCGCCGCAATCATTGAGGAGTACGGCGCGACGCCGGTCGGCTCGTCGTTCGCCAACAACTGTCTGCTCGCCCGCCGCCTGGTCGAGCGCGGCGTGCGCTACGTCCAGCTTTTTGACTGGGGCTGGGACTGCCACGGCACGGGCGCTGGCGACGACATCGTCAAGCACCTGCCGGCCAAGTGCCGCGAGGTCGACCGCCCCATCGCCGCGCTCGTCGGCGACCTCAAACGCCGTGGACTGCTCGACGAAACGCTCGTGGTCTGGGGCGGCGAGTTCGGCCGCACCTCGATGAACGAGGCCCGCGGCGGCTCGACGTTCCTCGGCCGCGACCACCACCCGCACTGCTTCAGCATCTGGATGGCCGGCGGCGGCATCAAGCCGGGCATCACCGTCGGCGCCACCGACGAACTCGGCTACCACATCGTCGACAACCCCATCAGCATCCACGACCTCCAGGCCACCATCCTGCACCTGCTCGGCCTCGATGCCTGGAAGCTCACCTATCCCTACCAGGGCCTCGACCAGAAGCTGATCGGCCCCGAGGGCGATGCGAAGGTCCGCAAGGAACTGCTCGCGTAATCTTATCAGCAATCCTGTGGCGGCCGGGAGGGCCCGGCCATTGTTCTGAACAAACGATCATGTTCGGAGGCCCAGACGATGGAGACCGAAAACGCACTGGACCAGGCGGCGGAGGTGATCGCCGCGGCCGACGCGATCCTGATCGGCGCCGGCGCGGGGATGGGCGTGGACAGTGGGCTGCCGGACTTCCGCGGGCCGGAGGGCTTCTGGCGCGCGTATCCGCCGTATCAGCGGCTGGGCCTCCATTTCACCGCGGTCGCCAACCCGCGATGGTTCGTCGAGGACCCCGAGCTGGCCTGGGGGTTCTACGGCCACCGGATGGGGCTGTACCGCCGGACCACTCCGCACGAGGGGTTCGGGATCCTCCGCCGCTGGGCCGATCGGCCGGCGCACGGGGGGTTCGTGTACACCTCGAACGTCGACGGCCACTTCCAGCGCGCGGGGTTCGCCGACGACCGGGTGGTCGAGGTCCACGGGACGATCCGCGCGTTGCAGTGCCTGAACGACTGCGGCATCGGGACGTTCCCGTCCGACCCGTTCGAGGTCACGATCGACGAGTCGACGATGCGCGCCGTCCGCCCGCTGCCGGCGTGCCCGGCGTGCAGCTCGCTCGCGCGGCCCAACATCCTGATGTTCGGCGACTGGGCCTGGGACTCGTCGCAGTCGGACGAGCAGCATCGCCGTCTGAAGGACTGGCTCCGCTCTGTCGGCCGCCCCCGCACGGCGATCGTCGAGCTGGGCGCCGGCCTGGCCGTGTCCACGATCCGGATGATGAGCGAGGATTTCGCCGAGCGGCCCGGCGCGACGTTGATCCGGATCAACCCCCGCGAGCCCGAGGTCCCCGCGGGGCACATCGGCCTCCCCATGCCGGCACTCGCCGCGATGCGGGCGATCGACGAACGATTGGCCCGCCTCGATGACCGCGCCGGTCGGGGAGGGCGTTCATGAACCTTGCAGCACGTCCTCGTAGGGTGGGCATTGCCCACCGATTCGAGGCCTCGACCGGTGGGCAATGCCCATCCTACGCCGTCCGACCGCCCTGCCGGGACGGACTCTTACCGCCTGCGCGGGCCGTCGAAGGCAGGCGGCAGGATGTCGTGCACGGCGCCGACGATCAGGTCCTCGACCTCGGGCGCCATGCGCGAGGCATGGCCGTAGTAGACCATCGAGCTGTCGGCCTCATAGCCACCCTCGCTCAACACCCGGCGCGAGGGGATGTAGCACGGCACATCGTTGCTGTAGGCCGCGACCCAGAGGCGCTGGGAGTCGACCTCCCACTTGAGCCGCAGCGAGTAATCGACCACCACCTCGCCGGCGAGGAACACGATCGCCATGTCGTCGCCGAACGTCCAGGTCTGGACGACGTAAGGGACGGTCGTGTGGATCGGATGACCGGCGTCGAGCCGCTCGACCATCGTGCGGGCGAAGAATCCCGGGGAGCCGGGGAGCTTCGACCGCTCGACGAGCGCTGCGCGACTGGGCGGGGCCTCGAGCGGCAGGTCGAGCCGGCGGATCTTGCCAGCGATGCGGCCGGGCAGGGGGGTCAATCCCGAGGGCGAGGACGCCAGGCGATGGACGGCCTCGGCTACCGAGAGCCCGTGCTGCTTCGCCAGGTCGAGCTTGCCCCTCGGCTCGGGGTTGGCATCGGCGCCGCAGCCGATGATCGCGATCGCCGTCGCGCCGGGAATCCGCCGCTCGACCTCGTCACACGCATAACCCGCCCACTCGGCGCAGATCTTGTTGAACTCGCCGCCGAGCGTCGTGCAGTGGCAGGCGTAGCCGAACAGCACCGCGCGGACCTTGCCCGCGCCGTCCGTTGCGACCAGCGTCGGCACGCTCAGATCCCGCGGCCCGCCGGGCTGGATGCCGAGCCCGGTGCTCTTCCCTTTCTTCAGCGCACGCCGATTCGCGGCGAAGTTCGCCTCGCCCTGGCCCCAGGCCAGCGTCGCGGGCTTGCGATCGGCCAGGGCCGCCAGCGCGGCCTTCTCGATCGCATCCGTCAGTTCGCGGGTATACCGGGTGATGCGCCCGGCCTGGTCGGCGGGCAGCGGCTTGCCGAAGATGAACGGCAAGTTGTTGTCGAGCGCCGGGCCGCAGTGCGTGTGCGTGGCGCAGATCACGAACCGCTCGCGCTTGACGCCAGCCTTCGCCTTCAGCCGCGTCGCGACCTCCTCGGTGATCTGACGCACGATCGCGCAGTTGTCGATCGCGACCAGGATCGCCGGGCCGTCGCCCTCATCCGCGCCGATCGCGATCGCCCGCGCCTTGAGCCGGCTCTCGATCCCCTCCGACTCGGTCTGGCGGTTCGCATAGCCCATCATCCGGATCGGATAGCCCGGCGTGATGTCCACCACGGCGACGCCCACCGGAACTTCCTCGGCCGCTCGGGTCCGGGTCACGCCGAGGGCCAGGGGAATCGTCCACGCCGTAATCGCCAGCAGCACGCGGGTCGTCGCTCGGTTCATCATCTTGGTGCCTCCGGGCAGGGGTCGGTTCGATCGAGGCCGCGGCGTGCCGCCTGGTCCTCGTGCTCAGTAGCGCCAGCTCTTCACGTCCGCGCCGGGCGGCGCCGTTTTCAGCAGGCGATCAACGATCTTCGGCGCGAACATCTGATGATAGCGCAGCCGGCTGATCGCGTTGGGCCGGGTCGGATCGCCGTTCCAGCAATGCTCGGCGCGATCGCCGTAGGCGACCTCGCCCCCATAGGGCGGATCCTTCAACTTCCTGAGCGTATCCTCGACGAGATAGACGGCGTTGTTCAGATAGAAGGTATCCATGTCGCCGACGTAGATATGAATCTTGCCCTCGAGCTTCCGGCCGATCTTCGGCCAGTCGCGCTCGATGATGTGGCCCAGGTCGTAGTGCTCGCGCCAGTACGCGGCGACCTCCCGGTCGATCACGCCCGTGCGCTTGTCCCAGATCCGCCTCGGGTAGCCGTCGGTGCCGACGGGCGAGTACACGGCCTCCCAGATGTCCCACTGCTGGCCCGAACGGCTCCTTGTGCCCAGGACCAGCTCGTAGCGGTTGTCATCCTCGACGGTCGTGCTGACGTGCCCCAGGTAGTTGCGCGCCCCGGGCCGCGCGACGCGGTGCCACGGGCCCTCGTCGTAGTACGCGTTCCGATCCTTGTAGATGTCCACCACCGTATAGGCGCGGAAGTCGATCGGATCGGGACACGCGGCGAAGCAGCCGTTGTACTCGTCCGGATAGAACACCTGCGCGGCCAGAGCCTCCCAGCCGCCGGTCGATCCGCCGTAGAGGAACCTCGCCCAGCCGGTGCCGAGGCAGCGATACTTCTTCTCGAGAAACGGGATCAGCTCGTAGGTGATGGCGTCGCCGTACGGCCCGAGGTTCGCCGAGTTCACCGCGTACGAGTCGTCGTAGTACGGGTTGGCGTGCTGGATCTCGACGATCACCATTCGCGGGTACCCGGGCCCGGTCCATTCCTTGTAGAACGCGTGCGCCAGCTCCTGCTCGATGCGGTTGTACCCATCGAGATGGAACCGCTCGCTGTGCACCGGCTTGAGGTTCGGATCGGGCGGCTCCTCGCGGAACCCGCCGAACGTGTGCGGGAAATGCCCGTGGAAGATGACGAGCGGATAACGCGCCTCGGGGTGCTCGTCGAACCCCTCGGGCAAGAGGACGTGCGCGCCCAGGAACATCGGCCGGCCCCAGAACTTGCTCAGGCGCTCGCTCGGAATCCGCTCGTGCTTGATGTACTTCGTGGTCGGCGGGTCGGCGATCGGCGGGATCACCTTGTCGAGCGTGATGGCGATCGACTGCGCCGCGCCGTCCGGCGCGGGCGGCTCGATCGTGATGTCGGCCGGCGTGCTGTGGAGGTTCCCAGGTGCCCGGTTCCACTGCTGGCCCTCGCCGCGGTCCATGGGGAGCTTCACGACGTGCCCATCAGCGCGGCGGAAGGTCTCGTAGCGATGGAGCAGAGCCTGCACGCGGTATGTTCCCGGCCGCACGAGGCGCAGGCTCTCGATCGGGTAGCCCAGCGCCTTCTCGTCGACCACGGCCTCCTGCCCGGGCGCGAGCCCCTCGACGTCGATGCCGAAGATCTGCTGCGTGCGAACGTTCTGGGTGATCTGGAACCTCGGCTCGCCGTCCTTCTGGGTCGAAAGGATCACGAGCAACCGGCCGTCGAGAGGCTGGCTGCTCAACTCGGGCCCGAAGCGCACGACGAACCGAGGCGCGGGCCCCTTCGCGTCACCGGCCGGTGCCTCGGCGCGGCCGATCGGCGGCGAGCCGAGGACCGCCAGGACCGACGCGGCGATGGGGACGATCCATCGCCAGTTGACCGACATCCGGAGTCTCGGCCGGGCCGCGCGCTGCCTGCTCATGGTGGTGGGTCCGCCGTGCCAGTCGACGTCGATCGGCCCCGTCCAGGCCACGCGGCCGCGACGCCGCGGCCGTCGCGAGGCCGGCCGGGTGCCGTCGCGTCGGATCGGGCTATTCTGCCCGGCGGGATGGCCCGTTGCCAGGGGGTGGCGGGATGTGGGATGAACCCCACTCGCCCCGGCTCACGACATGGAGGCCGCACGGCCGGCATTGGGCCGGGTGGAGGGTGGGATCTGCCGGTTGAGCATCTCGGGCAGCCGGCCCTGGACGTCGCGGCCGCGGACGGGTCCGCCGGTGCCGGTCGCCTGCGGCAGCAGGCGGTCGACCAGCGTCAGGGCCTCGGCGGTCCAGTTGGGGAACAGACCGTGGACCTTCGCGGCGATCACCGACGGCCAGCCGGCGATCACCTCGGGGTCGCCGTCGCAGACCGCCCGCCACAGCTTGCGCGCGACGGACTCGGCCGACGTCGAGACGATCGGCAGCGTGTCGCCCAGGGCAAACAGGGTGTACTCGGTCTCGCGGTCGCCGCGGATCCAGGCGTGCACGTGCCCGCCGGTGCGCATCAGGTGCGGGTACACGCCCGTCACCAGAATCCCGTCCTTGGCCAGTTCGGCCCGCAGGCCCTCGGTGAAGCCGGTCAGGGCAAACTTGCTTGCGGTATACGGGAGCAGGTGCGGCGTGGGCACCTTGCCGCCGATCGAGACCACGTTGGCGATCCGGCCGAATCCGCGCTCCCACATGTAGGGGATCGCCGCCATCGAGCAATACACAGCGCCCCAGAAGTTGGTCGCCATCGCGGTCTCGAAGTCGGGCAGCGTCATGCTCCCCACCGGACCGACCTGGATGATCCCCGCGTTGTTGACCAGGATGTCGACCTGGCCGAACTTCTCGACCGTGAGGTCGACGAGGTACTGGCACTGCGCGCGGTCGGTGACATCCGTCGGCACGGCCAGAACGCCCCGCGCTCCGGCATGAGTCAGCTCGACCTCGGCGGCGTAGAGGTTCTCGGTGTCGCGCGCCGCCAGGACCAGCCGCGCGCCTCGCTGCGCGGCATACCGCGCAACCAGCAGCCCGTGTCCCGTAGACGCGCCCGTCACGATGATGACGCGATCCTCGAGGCTGATCCGCCGCGAGAGCCGCAGGATCTGCCGCGCCCCCCACGCCAGGCCGACGCCCGCCGCCGCGCCGATCAGGAGCTGATCCCGGGTCCTCATGGTCGCCTCCACTCCCGAAGCCGGCCCGCGCCATCGACCGGGCACGCACCGGCACCGTCGCAGGATTCCCTCGGCCGCGTCGCGAGTCGCCGATTCAGAGAAGCGGACACCGGCCCCGATGACACCGCCCCACGCACCGGGCCGACCGAGGTCGGACCAACGCATGAACGCGGCTACTTCCCTCCACTGGCGAGGCCGGTTCCCTCACCTCCGTACGCCAGCCCCACAGGTGCAAAACGCATGCCGCCTCGATCTCTTCGGCACCACCGTTGCAATCTCGACCGCCGTCCGCCGGCGGAAGGCCGCGGCGTCGCGGCGGCTCCGGTCCCGCGGGGGGCCGCGACCGGGTCCCGGCCCGAAGGCGCGGGTGCGGGAACGCGCCGGATGAAAGGCCGATCTCGAGGAGGCTGTCATGCTGTTCATGCCGTTCCAGATCCTGGGGATCTGGCTGAGAGGACTCCTGGCGCTGGCGATCCCCGTCGCGGCGGTCGTCTGCCTGGTGTGGTGGTACGACGACTCGCAGGTCGTCGAGCGGGTGGAATCCGTAACGATGGAGGCGCAACGGCCGGGCCAGCCCGGCCGGACCGTCGTGGCCGAGGGACCGGCGATCACGCGCGTCGAGAAATCCGACCGGGACGACGTGAACGCCCTGGCCGACCGCGCCTCCGGCAGCCGGCCGGTCTTCCGCTTCGAACCAGGCTGGAACCGCGCGACCGGCGAGCTGGCCGCCGCGGTGTTCCTGCTGAGCTGGGCGCTTGCCGGCCGCTGGATCGGCAAGGGGCTGTCGGGAATCAGGCTGCGGGCGCGCGGCGCCGTCGCGGGAGCATCAACCTCGGGCGCCTCGTCCCCGAACGCGCCGCGCTCCTCCGAGCTGGCCGAGGTCTCCGGCCCGCCCTGGCTCTCGGGACGGGGCCCGATCCTCGCCGAGGAGCCCCAGCCCGAGCCGCCGAGCGAGCTGCGCACGGGCCAGGTCCACAACATCCGGCGGCCCGACGGCAGCGTGCTGCGCGTCGAGACCTACGGCCCGGACGACGCACCGCCGCTGGTCCTGACGCACGGCTGGGGCGCGAACGCCGACGAGTGGTACTACCAGAAGCGGCACCTCGTCGGCCGGTTCCGGCTGATCGTCTGGGACCTGGCGGGCCTGGGCGGCTCGACCCAGCCCGACAACCGCGATTACAGCCTGGAGAAGCTGGCCTCCGACCTGGAGGCCGTCCTGACAATCGCCGGCGATCGGCCCGCCGTCCTGGTGGGACACAGCATCGGCGGCATGATCCTGCTCACCTTCTGCCGGCTGTTCCCCGAGGCGCTGGGGACGCGCGTCGCCGGCCTGGCGGTGGTCCATTCCTCGTACAAGGACCCGATCCAGACCGTGCAATGGGCACCGCTCTACCAGGCGCTGCGCGTCCCGGTGATCATCCCGCTGTTGCACCTGACGATCGCCTTCTGGCCGCTCGTCTGGCTGATGAACTGGCTGAGCTACTTCAACGGGTCGCTCCAGCGCTCGACCCGGAAGCAGTCGTTCGCCGGGCCCGGCACGCCGGCCCAGGAGGACTTCCTTTCTCGCCTGATGCTCAAGGCGCGTCCGGACGTCCTGGCGCGGGGCATGTTCGGCATGATGGCGTTCGACGAGTCGTCGACCTTGCCGGCGATCTCGGTGCCGACGCTCGTCGTCATCGGCGACCGCGACGTGACCACGGTCCCCGAGGCGGGCCGTCACATCGCCCGGAACATCCCCGGCGCGGTGCCGGTGACGCTATCGCCGGCGCGGCACCTGGGGCTGTTCGAGTACCACGGGCAATTCGACCAGATCCTCGCCGACTTCGCCGACTCGTGCCTGGCGACGGCGTCGACCTCGGTCGTCACGACCTGAAGGAACCAAACAGCCGGCCCAAGGCCCGCCGCGCGAACCCGCGCGGCGAGGCTGTTCACCGGCCGTTCGAGTCCGTAGCATCGGTGGCTCGTCGAACCTCGTTCACGACAACCACCGAGGGACCCGAGATGGACTCGATGCGAAGGACCCGATCGATCGCGCTCGCCGCCGCACTCGTCGCGTCGGCGGCATCCACCGCCTGGGCCTGGGGCCCACTGGGGCATCGCCTGGCGGGCAAGCTGGCCGAGAAACATCTGACCCCGCAGGCGAAGGCCGCCGTCGCCGAGCTGCTCGAGCCGGGCGAGACGCTGGCCGAGGCCTCGACCTGGCCCGACGAGCACCGGCGGGACGTCAAGGGGAGCGGCCCCTGGCACTACGTCGACGTCCCGCTGGATGAAGACCGATACGACGACCGCTTCGCCGGCGACGCGCCCGAGAAGGGGAACATCGTCCCCAAGATCCGCGAGTTCCGCGCGATCCTGAAGGACCGCCGCAGGCCCCTGGAGGAGCGTCGTTTTGCGCTGCGGTTCCTCGCTCACCTGGTCGAGGACCTGCACATGCCGCTGCACGTCGGCGAGAACCACGACCGCGGCGGCAACGACACCCAGATCCAGTTCTTCGACCAGGGCACGAACCTCCACCGACTATGGGACAGCGACATGCTCGTCCGCGCCGAGGCCGACGAGGGCAAGTGGCTCGAGGTGCTCGCGCGGATGGACACTCCCGAGGCCCGCGCCCGCGTGACGCCGGGCCGCGTCGAGGACTGGGCCACCGAGAGCCTCCTCGCCGCCCGCGAGGCCTACAAGAACCCCGCCACGGGCCGCAGGATCACGAAGGGGACGAAGCTCGGCGAGCCCTACCAGCAGGCCAACCTGCCGGTGGCGCGCCGGCGGGTCTACCAGTCCGGCATCCGGCTGGCGATGGTGCTCAACGAGGTGTTCGCCGACGAACCGAAGCCGTGAGGAGCAGAGTCGAGATGACCACGAATCGAAGCTACGAACGGGAGCAGCATGTCGCGGTCGCCGCCGTGCGCGAGGCCGCGCGCCTCTGCCGCGCGGTGGCCGCCGAGATCTCCCCCGAGGTCCTGGCCAAGAAGGACAAGAGCCCCGTCACGGTGGCCGACTTCGGCAGCCAGGCGCTCGTCGCCCGCACCCTGGCCGAGTCCTTCCCCGACGATCCCATCATCGGCGAGGAAGACTCGTCCGAGCTCCGCCAGCCCGAGAGCGCCGCGATCCTCGACCAGGTGCTGCGGCACGTGCGCGACGTCCGGTCGGCCCCCGGCCGCGAGGCCGTCGACGCCGACACCGTCTGCCAGTGGATCGACCGCGGCGGCACCACCGAGTACCGCGACCGGTTCTGGACCGTCGACCCGATCGACGGCACCAAGGGGTTTTTGCGCAAGGAGCAATACGCCGTCGCCCTGGCGCTCGTCGTCGACGGCCAGGTGGTCGTCGGAGCGCTCGCCTGCCCGGGCCTGGACGCCGTGTTCCACGCGGTGAGAGGGGAGGGGGCGTTCGTCTCGCCGCTGGAGGATGGCTCCGGCGGCCACCCGACCGCCCCCGCTCGCATTCACGTCGGCGACCGCGAGGATTCCTCGGCCGCGCGGTTCTGCGAATCGGTCGAGTCGGGACACAGCGCGCACGACGACGCCGCGTCGATCGCCGAACGGTTGGGGATCACCCTGCCGCCCCTGCGCATGGACAGCCAGGCGAAGTACGCCGTCGTCGCCCGCGGCGACGCCGACATCTACCTCCGCCTGCCCACCCGCGCCGATTATCGCGAGAAGATCTGGGACCACGCCGCCGGCGCCCTGATCGTCGCCGAGGCCGGCGGCCTCGTGACCGATATCCACGGCCGGCCGCTCGAGTTCCACCACGGGCGCGAGCTGACCGCCAACCGTGGCGTCGTCGTCACGAACGGACGGCTCCACGACCGCGTCATCGCCGCCATCGCCGAGCTGGGCATCGGCCGCGACACCGCGGGCTAACGGACGTTTCATGGCCTGGCCCTGGAGGGGTGCCGATCGGGAGGGCGAGCCTCCCGGCGAGCCGGCATTTCAGGCTCGGCCGGAGCCTCGCCCTCCCAATCCCGCAAGCGACGGTCACAACAAGAGACGAAAAGCCCAGCAACCTGCGAGCCCCGCACAGCCATGCACGAGCCGGATGCCAACGCAGAGATCGACCAGGCCCAGGCCAGGGGATCGTCGCATCGCCTGATGCGGTCGATCCTCCTTCGCGCGCTGGGCCTGGTCTACCTCGCGGCGTTCGGCTCGCTGATCGTGCAGATTGACGGGCTGATCGGCTCGCGCGGCATTTTGCCCGCTGCGGGCTACCTCGATGTCATCCACCGGGCTGTCGGATCCATCACCCCCTGGGTCGTCTGGCACGTCCCGACGGTCTTCTGGATCGACGCGTCCGACCGGATGCTTCACGCGGTCTGCTGGGTCGGTGTGGCCAGCGGCGTCCTGCTGGCGGCCGGTCTTCTGCCGGGGCCGTGCCTGGCCGTCTGCTGGGCGTCGTACCTGTCGCTGACGGTCGTGGGGCAGGAGTTCCTCGGCTTCCAGTGGGACTCGCTGCTGCTCGAGTCGGGCCTGCTGGCGCTGCTGCTGACGCCCTGGACCTGGCGCCTCGGCGCCTCCCGGGACGAGCCGTGGATGCCGGCCGTCTGGCTGTTCCGCTGGCTGGTCTTCCGGCTGATGTTCCTCTCGGGCGTCGTGAAGCTCGCGTACGGCGACCGGACGTGGATCGAGTGGCGCGCCCTCGACTACCACTACCTGACGCAGCCCCTGCCGACCTGGACGAGCTGGTACATGTACCAGCTCCCCTGGTGGTTCCACCGGGCGTCGGTCGGCATGATGTTCTACGCGGAGCTGATCGCCCCGTTCTTCGTGTTCGGCCCGAGCATCCTGCGCCGTGTGGGGTTCATCAGCCTGGTGCTCCTCCAGTTGCTGATCCTCGCGACCGGCAACTACGGTTGTTTCAACATCC
Organism: Planctomycetales bacterium; assembly: GCA_027452145.1. Taxonomy (GTDB): domain Bacteria; phylum Planctomycetota; class Planctomycetia; order Isosphaerales; family Isosphaeraceae; genus JAKAUH01. The sequence continues at coordinate 6,402 of DAIDHB010000012.1, read as the reverse complement.
TGGCGATCGTCCTGTGCCTGTCGGTGCTCGATGACCGGGACCTCGCTGCGGCGCGGGCACTGCTGTCGCGGCGGCGGCGGAGTGACGGAGAAGTCCTGCATTCGGCGACCGCCTCCCATTCCGACTGGTTGACTCCGCGCCGCGCGTTCGTCGTGGCATTCGCCGTCCTGCTGGTGCTGGTGACGGCCGCGGAAGGGGTCCGCGAGATTCGTCCGCAAAGCGAGATCCCGTGGCCCGTCGACCGGCTGGCCGCGTGGGTTCGCCCACTGCGCAGCGCCAACTCGTACGGCCTCTTCCGGGTGATGACCACGACCCGCAACGAAATCACGGTCGAGGGAAGCGATGACGGCGAGACCTGGAAGCCTTACCGCTTCCGCTGGAAGCCCGGCGAGCTCGGTCGCCGGCCCCGGTTCGCCACGCCGCACATGCCGCGGCTCGACTGGCAGATGTGGTTCGCGGCGCTGGCGCCCAACTGCCTCGGCGAGGACTGGTTCGTCGCCTTCGAGCGCCGGCTGCTCGAGGGCTCGCCCGCGGTGCTGGCCCTGCTGCTTGAGAACCCATTCACTGCCGGGCCGCCGCGCTACATCCGGGCCCGTCTCTCGTCGTACTCCTTCACGGGCCCGGGCTCGCGCGACTGGTGGACGGCCCGCGAACTGGGGTTGTACTGCCCGCCCTTCGGGTTGCGGGGCTCACTCGACGCGGCCGGTCCGGGCCGCGGCGCGTCGATCGGCGCGAGCGGGATCGCGCTGGAGCGGCGGCAGGAGCTCGATCCGGAATTCCGGGTCGGCCAGCGGCCCGCGAACACGGACGCTCATCAAGGGGGCACTCGCCTCGCGGCTCAGGTCGCTCAAGAGCCAGATGTGGAAGCGGTCGCGGCCCAGCAGCGGCTCGAGCCGCAGGTCGAGGTTCGACTGAGGATCGAGCGTCCCCTGGCCCTGGAGGCTGAACGCATTCCCGGTGAACTTGATCGGGTCCAACGTCCAGAGCCCGTGCGAGATGTTGAAGACCAGGTCGACCGAGTCGAACGCCGTCTTGATCCGCACGGCCGGGTTGTCGGCGCGGTTGATCGTCCGCGTCAGCATGGCCACCGGGCGAAAATATGCGGGCAGCTCGCCGAGGTCACCGTCCTTGACGTGCACCACGCCGCGCCCCTGGAGCGTCCGGATGTCGCCGCCCAGTCCGCTGCACGAGATCCGCGCGCCGACGTTGCCCCGGATGGGCCGCCGGCCGCCGACCGACCGCGAGTATTCCTCGAGCTGCGCGTTCTGCAGCGTGACCGCCGCGCTGTAGCTCGGCGTGGCGTCCAGCGTGATCGAGGCGCGGGCCCACAGGTTGCCGCGCAGGAGCTGGCCGGTCAGGTCGCTCAGCTCGGCCACGCCCTTGCTCACGCGGAACGGCGACTCGACCCGTGTGATCTGCTGGCCCAGCAGCGCAACGCTATCCAGCCGCATGATCCCGTGGACCTCGACCGTGTCGCCGTTGGACCAGCCGCCGACGTCGTCCAGCTCGCCCTGGATGTGCTCCAGCGGAATCTGCGTGCGGAGCTGGTTGTCGTTCAGCACCACCCGGACCCTGTCCCACCGGCACCAGGCCGGATCGTTCGGCCGGCCCGACCAGCCGATCTGGATGTCGCCGCGGGCCGTGAACGTCCGGCCGTCGTCCAGCTTCTGGGCGAACTGGGCCATCAGGGGCGGCATCTTCTTGCGCAGGTCCGAGTCCAGCCGGATTTCCTTGACCCAGAGGTTCTGCGCGCGGAGCTCGAACTGCCCGGTGTCGCGGACGTACACGGTCCCCTTCTCCATCTGCACCGGCGCGCCGCGGAACTGCACGCTCACGTCGGTCATCGTCACGACGCCGTTGTTGAAGACGAAATGGCCGCGCACGTCGTCCATGGGCAGGTCGATCATCCCGCCGGGGTCGAGATGCCTGGGCTGCGGGTCGCGCTTCACCATCAGGGTCACGCGCGACTCGGGCAGCGGGTCGATGACGATGTGCGTCTGATCGGGCCGATAAGGCTCGACGTCCACGGTGGCCTTGACGTTGCTGGCGCCCGCCGGGTTGATGGTCCGCCAGGTGTTCTTCCACGCGTCCGGCAGGGCGTCGAAAAGGGCCCGGCTGAAGGCCAGATTCCTCGCCTCGAGCTCGACGTGCACGCGAAGCGGGTCCTCGCCGTTCTTGAGCTTCGGGCCCTTCAGCTTGGTGACGTCGCCGCGGGCCGTGATGACCTCCTGGCCGCTCTGGCCGCGCATGCGGGGGAAGACCCAGTGGTCGGGGTGCAGCTCGAGCCGGCCGGTGAGGTTACGGATCGTGTATGGCAGCTTCTCCCAGGTGATCTCGCACCGCTCGATCAGGTCGATCTCGGCGTCGATGTCGATCTTCCCCTCGGGTTTGCCGGCCATGGGTACACGACCGACCTTCGCATGCGCGCGGACCAGCCCACTGGGCTTGAACTGGTTGACGACTTTCTGGACGTCGGGCTTGAGGGCCCGCAGCAGCTTGGCGTCGACCGGCACCGACTCCGCGGTGATGTCGAGCTTGACCACGGCGTTGGGCCCCGGGTCGAGGATGTCGCCGGTCATGCGGAGCGGGCGGCCGCCGACGCTGAGCGTCTGGAGGTCCAGCGACAGCTTGTTCCGCCGGAACCAGAGCGAGCCGCGCAGGTGGTCGACCGGGTAGGGAAAGTGGCGGTAGTTGACGGCGACGTCCTGACAGGTGACCTTCGCGCCCAGCTCGACCGGTCCGCCGGGCACCTGGCGGACCAGGTCGACCTGGGCACCGATCCGGCCGGCGGGCTTGAACAGATCCCAGAAGTCCTGGTACTCGGGCGGCGTCCAGGGGCGCAGCCGCCGCTCGTCCAGCTCGAACTCGGACACCTCCACATGGAGGTTCAGAGGCTCCTGGCGAGGGTCGCCGAGTCGCATCCGGCCGCGGGCGCGGAGCGCGGTCGTGCCGTGGAAGCCCTCCGAGCGATGCAGGGTAAACAGGCCGTCCTCGACCTCGAAGGCCGCCGACAGGTTGGTGACCGGGAAGGGAAGCTTGGGGCAGTTCCACGTCCCCTCGCGCAGCCGCGCGCGGACTCCGTAATGGAGCTGCTGCCCGGGCGGATCGTTGGGATCGAAGCGGGCCCAGAAATGATCCAGGTCGACCACCCCGCCGGCCAGCGCGAGGTCCTCGATCGCCGGGCGCATCGTCGGCGGGATGCGTCCCCGGAAGGCATCGGAAAGCGTCAGCCCGGCCAGGTCCCCCTCGAAGGCGATCTTCCCGGTGGCCAGGTCGACGGTCCCGGCCAGGTTGAGCCGTTCCAGGACGTCGCCCCGGGCCGACCCCTCGAAATGGAACTCCATACCCTTGACCTGCACGAGCTTGAGGTTCGCCTCGCGGAGCAGAGTCGAGGACCGGCCCAGGCCCTCGGCCGACGCGCGGCCGTCGACCGACGGGCCGGGATGGCCCGCGTCGCCCTCGTCGCGGCAGACCAGCTCGATGGTCCCGTCCTTGATCAGGATCGGCGGCGTCTTATCCAGGAACGGGCCCGGCCAGGGGTCGGCCAGCAGGCCCTGAATGTTCCAGCTCCCATCGCGGCGCTGGCAGAGCCGCAGGAACGGCTGGGCCACGTCAACCTCGTGCACGTCGAGCTCGCCGTGCACCAGCTTTCTGGTGTTCACCATCACGTGCAGCCAGGGGACGCGCAGCGTCTGGAACGACGCGCCGTCGATCCGCTGGAAGATACGCGGGTTGTTGAGCGTCAGCTCGCCGATCAGCGGCCGAATCCTCACGCGCCCCGGGTCGAGGTCCGAGCCGGGGAGGTACTTCACGGCGTACTGACGGATCCAGCGCGCGGCGTTCGCGCTGTCGGTCACGTACGTGTAGGCGAACCAGAGGCCGCCGCAGAGGATCGACAGCTTGACCACCAGCACCCACACGCACACCTTCAGCACGCGACGACCCGTCCGCATCGTCTCAGGCCCCTTCCGTGGGGTTTTCGACGGCCGTCTCGCGACGACCGTCCGTCCTCAACGAGTCCTGGCCAAAGGGGGACAGGCACATCGAAAACTCGGAGCCGGTCCCCGTCCTGCCAGGGCCTTTCAGGTCCGATTCCGTCCGACGGGCATCCGGGCCCGGCCGATCCCTGCGAGCGCCAGGGCCGGCATCTCGGCGGGGATGCGGTATCGCATCGAGCTCGCGAAGACCGCGTGCAACGCGCAGAAGTACAGGAGCGGCCCGGCCAGCATGACCCAGGCGCGGGCATCGCCACGCCGGGCCCACAGGCCCGCGGCGATCAGGGCCAGGATCGGCAGCTCCACCAGCGCACTGGCGACGGCGATCGGCCACGAGCGGAAGCCCTCGGCGTTCGGCCAGGGACTCCAGTACCGTCCCAGCTTGATCGCGGCCAGTTCCAGAACACGCGCCGGGTTGTCGCGGGCGAACGCGATCGCGCGCCGGGTCAGGTCGGCGTCCTGGTCCTGCTCATCCAGCGGCCAGATCTCCGGGTCGCGCAAAAACGGCAGCATCTCGCTCGATCCGTCCGCGCGAGGATTCAGGCCGTCGTACAGGCTCGCGCCCATCCAGAGCGCGGTCGGCACGAACCGGCCGTAGACGCGGGCATTCCGCACCCACCAGGGCGCCATCACCGCGACCGCGCCCAACACCACCAGCATCGAACCGCGGGAGGCGGCCCGAACCTCTCCGCGCCGCCAGGCTGCGAGAAGCCAGGCACCCAGCATCGCCGGGAGGAACAGCAGCCAAGATGGCCGCACCATCACCGCCGCGCCGGCCGACAGGCCCGTGCCGATCGCGATCGCCGCCATTCGCCAGCCGTCGCCGCGATCCGTCCGGGCATCGACCGGGCGGGCCTTCCAGAGCACCGCCAGACCCAGCAGCGTGGCCAGCATCAACGGCTCGAAGGCCGCCTCGGAGAGCACCACCGCCGAGAGGAACAGGTAGTGCGGGTTGACCGCCGCGAGCGCGGCGGCGACCAGCGGAATCGACCAGCGCCCTCGCCTGGACCTTTCGGACTCCGACACGAACTGCGCCGCCAGCCGATAGACCAGGTACACGCACACCGCGCCCAGCGCGGCCTGCACCAGTCGGACGGGCAGCGTCCGCTCGCCGAAGGCCGACTGACAGGCGGCCAGCAGCAGCGGATAGCCCGGCGTCCGGATGGCGAAGTGCGGGATATCGGCCCACTCGACGTATTCGTACGGGCCGCCGGCGCGGATGGCGCGGGCCAGCTCCCAGTAGATTCCAGTGTCCGGGAAGACGTCCAGCCTCGGCGTACTCCCGCGCCGGACGAGCCACTCGACGGCATCGGCCGCCGCGACCCGCAGCGCCAGGGCGAGCTCGAGCAAGACCGCCAGCGAGGCGAGCCGGCCGAGGCGACTCGACCCGCCGCCCGGCTCGGGCGCGGATTTCGGCGGGTTCGGCTCGGCCATGGATCGATACCCGGACTGAGGTCCCGGGCCATTCCGGTAGCCCGTGAAATCGTGAGAGGACGGCGCGCCGGAAGCCCATGCGAACGGAACGACGAGGGGCTCCGCGGCCGTCGGCCGCGGTCGAGTTGCGAGGGGATCGTATGCCAAACCCCCGCGTGGGTCAACCGCAACCGACGGCCCTCACTCCTCCCTCGGCAGGGCGATCGGCGGACGCCGGAGCTTGCGATACTCCCCCGCATGCTCGACGACCTCGATCGCCTGGTCGGCGTCGATATCCCGGATGACCTGCGTCGTCCGGCTCGTCGGCCAGCGAATCTCCAGGGCGGCGACCTTCCGCGCCGAGCCCAGTCCGATGTGCTGCTCGAGCGGATTGGCGCCGAAGCTGCTCCCCGACGAAACATTCCGGTGGATCGCCCTGGCGGCCGGACCCTCGGTCGTCACCTTGATCCGCGCCCCGATCGCCGCGCGGTTGGTCGTCTTGCCGACGAGCTTCACCGACAGCCAGTGGTTCCCCTGACCCGGGTTCTGGAACAGGACGTTGTGGAATTTGTCTCCATTCACGACGCCGCCGGTCTGGACGAACAGGTCGACGTCGCCGTCGCGGTCCCAGTCGGCGCACGAAACCCCATGCCCCTTCTGGAGGTGCCCGGTCCGCGCCTTGCCCGTGATCTCGACGAAGCGCTCGCCGCCGACGTTCAGGAGCATTCGGTTGGGGATCAGCGTGGCGATGTCGGGATCGCCCGTGCCGAGGTACATGTCGAGGAATCCGTCGTTGTCGAAGTCGCCGTGGTTGCTCCCCATCGTCCCGAAGACCATGTCGAGTCCCGCGGCCTTCGCGACGTCCTCGAACCCGCGGCCGCCCAGGTTGTGGAACAGGCGATTCGAATGGCGGCGGTGCGGCTCGCCGATCAGGCCCCGGACCACGTCGGCGAGCGAGCGGTCGTAGCAGGTGGCGAAGATGTCGAGCCAGCCG
>DAIDHB010000011.1 GCA_027452145.1 Planctomycetales bacterium | reverse complement strand
CGAGCTCTGGGCCGGGTCGATCGCCGTGCACATCCTCGAGCGAACCTTCATCGAGCGGCTCACCGGCGACGCGTCGCATCGCTTGCCGTTCCACCGCGCGATCAAGAAGGTGAGCCATGTCGACGAGAACGGCCGCCTGGTGAAGCCCGAGGAGCCGAACGCCGTCAAGTTCGAGCAGTTCATCTTCGACGCACTGCCGATGGCCTCGCGCTGGAACATCGTCGAGACCGACCGCACGGTCGAGTTCGAGCCGTTGAAGAACGCCGTCGGCCCCGACAGCCCGGCCACGGTGCACCAGCGGATGAGCGACCAGTTCGGGAGCTGGCTCGAGCAGGCGGGCGCGTCGGTCCCCCGCCGCGGGGATGGCAGCGTCCCGTTCGGCATCGAGATCAGCCCGCTCTTCGCCCTCGACGCGGCCGAGCTCAAGTCGAAGATCGAACCGGGGCTGGTCGTCGACCGACCCATTTACCTCCGGTGAAGGGCTCCGACCCGAGCGAGTCCACCGCCTCCCATCGCTTCCCGAGGATCCTCATGCTCCACGCGATCATCATGGCCGGCGGCAGCGGGACCCGCTTCTGGCCCCGCAGCCGGCGGCACCGCCCGAAGCAGTTGCTCCGCCTGGCGGGCGAATCGACCATGCTCCAGCAGACGGTCGCTCGGGTCGAGCACCTCGTCCCGCCCGAGCGGGTCTTCATCATCACGGGGGCCGACCAGGCCGAGGCCACCCGCGAGCAATTGCCCGATCTGCCGCCCCGGAACGTCGTCGCCGAGCCCGCGCCCCGCGACACGGCGCCATGCGTCGCGCTAGCCGCCGCACTCGTGGCCGCGCGCGACCCCGAGGGCACGATGATCGTCATGCCCGCCGATCACGTCATCGAGCCCGTCGAGGCCTTCCGCACGAGCTTGCGGGCAGCCACCGAGGTCGTCGACGCGGATCCCTCGGCCCTGGTCACCTTCGGCATCACGCCCAACCGGCCCGAGACAGGCTATGGCTACATCGAGCGCGGCGAGCTGGTCGAGACCCGGCAGGGCGTCCCCGTTTATCGCGTCCGCCAGTTCCGCGAGAAGCCCGACCGCCCGACCGCCGAGCAGTTCCTCGCCGCCGGGACGTTCCTGTGGAACGCGGGTATCTTCGTCTGGCGCGCCAGGACGATCCTCAAGGCGATCGCCGAGTACCGACCGTCGCTGTCCGCCTCCTTCGAGCCGATCCGTCGCGCCCTGGGGACGCCCGACGAGTCCAGCGCGCTCAACGAGCACTTCCCTCAGCTCGAGCGGGTCCCGATCGACAGGGCCGTCATGGAGCACGCCCCAAATATCCGCGTGCTCGAGGTCCCCTACAACTGGAACGACGTCGGCGACTGGCGGGCCCTGGCGACCCTCCTGGATCGCGACGCCGACGGCAACGCCATCCAGGGTCATGTCGTCGCACGCGACACCCGCGATTCGATCATCATTTCCGACGACGGCGGCATCGTGGCGACGCTGGGCGTCGACGACCTGGTGGTCGTCCACTCCGGCAAGGCGACGCTCGTCGCCCGCAAGGATCGGCTCGACGACCTCAAGGCGCTGGTCGAGGCGCTGGCCTCGGCCGGATTCGGGGCTCACCTGTAGCAAGCGGATCGCAGGCGTCGCGACCCTGCATCACGGGGCCGCCGCGAAGGGCCGATCCGGCATCACGACGTCCATCAGGATGAGCCGGAAGTCGTCGCGCGCCCGCAACGGCTCGAGCGCCGTTTCGGTGCGAAACACCTCGGCGTTGCGGAACCCCATGCCAACGGCCCTGTGCAGGACGGACAGGGCTGCCTCCGTTTCCTCGGTACCCTGATCGGTGCGAATCCCCGAGCCGGCCTGGCCGGCCAAACCGGCGAGTGCGGCAAGGCAGCACGCGGTTTCGAACCAATCCTGCCGCGATCGCGCCGCCAGGCCCTGGTAGAGAGACAGGGCGCGGCGGGCGTCCCCGGCCGCCCCTGACGGATCGCCCTGTGCGGCGCGGGCCAGCCCTCGGCGGCGGATCGAGGCCGCCAGGCCGCCGCGAAACGCCGGCACCTTTGGGTTCTGCTCGACAAGTCGCTCGCGAATCGCGACGGCGCGGTCGTAAGCGTCGCGAGCCTCGGCCGGACGGCCGCCGGCGCGAGTCGCATCGCCCAGGGTGTTGAGCGCTGAGGCGGCGCCGTCGGCATAGTCCGGAACCTTCGGGTTCTTCTCGGACAGCGACTGGTAAAGCGCCACTGCCGCACGCGCCTCGGACTCCGCCTCGGAGGCCCGGCCCTCGACCGCAAGGAGGGCACCCAGGTGATCCCTGGTATAGGCCAGGTAGTGGCGATACAGGGTGACGGACGGATTATGATCGCTCAATTCGCGGAGAAGATCCGCCGCGGCGCGATATTCGGGCTCGGCCTCCGAGATCCGCCCCAGCTCGGTCAACAGGTCGCCGAGGTTCACGTGTCCGAGGGCCAGCCGGTCGCGGAACTCGGTGACGCTCGGGTTGCGTGCCACCAGCTCGCGGCAGATCTCCACCACGCCGCGGAACTCGGCCTCGGCGGGCTGGCCGGCCTCCGCGAGCAGGACACCCAGATTGCTGTAGGTGGTCGCCAGACTGCTGCGGTACGCGGTGATCGCCGGGTTGAGCTCGACCAGCTCCCGCTGGATGGCCACGGCCTGTCGATACTCGGCCTCGCCCTCGCGCGGACGACCCAGGGTCGAAAGCAGCCGGCCGAGGTTCACGTGAGTATTCGCCAGGATGCTCCGGTATCGCAGGACGCCCGGATTCCGCTCCACCAGCTCCTGGTAGATCGCCAGCGCCTGCCTCTGCTCGGCCTCGGCGTCGGTCGCCCGGCCGGTGTCCCGCAAGAGCAAGCCGAGATTGTAGTGGCTGGCGGCCAGGTGTTCGCGAAAGAGCGAGACGGCCGGGTTGCGATCGACCAGCTCCTGCCGGAGCGCCATCGCCCGGCGTTCCTCGACTTCGGCCTCCGCGGTCCGGCCGGTCGCGGCCAGCACCAGGCCGAGATTGTTGTGGCTGGCCGAGAGGTCGTTGCGGTACTCGGTGACGTCCGGATGCTCGTGGACCAGCGCCTGGCGGATCGCCAGCGCCTGGCGATACTCGGCCTCGGCCTCGCGTGGATGGCCCGTATTCGCCAGAAGCCGGCCGATCCGATTGATCGTGTCCGACAGCTCGTGCTGGAGCTCGGCGGGGGCTCCCGGCGCACCGGCCAGCGCCTCCTGATCGGCACGGGCCAGCCGGTAGACGGCGAGAGCGTCGTCGTTCTTGCCGATCGTCACCAGAAAGCCGCCCATCCGCGACCGGCAGCTCGCCATCAGGGCGCGGGCCTCGGTCGAACGCGCGGCCGGTCCGGCGAGCACTCGCTGGGCCTCGCGGTAGGTCTTGAGCGCCTCGGCGGCCTGGCCGGCCTCGTCGAGCAGCCCGGCGATCTCGGTGAGGCTGCGGCCCATGTCGACTCGCGCGTCGTCGCCGGCCGAGGGATCGGAGGCCAGCGCCTGTCGCGCCGCCAGAACCGAGCGATGCGCTGCCAGAGCGTCGGCATTGCGGCCGACCTTCGCGGTGAGCGAGGCCAGCTCGAAGTTCGCCGCCGCCAATCCCCGACGCGACGAGAGGTCGGACTCCTGGCCGAGCAACTTCCCGAGCTTGCCGTAGAAGTCCGCCGCCGACCTCAGCAGCCGGTCCCGCAGGTCCCGAAACCGCTCCTCGCCCAGCAGGAAGTCTTCGCTGACCCCGGTGTGGAATGTCCGAATCGCCTCGACCGCCAGGTCGTAGCGGGCCTGCACCGCGGCCCTGGAGCGCTTCAGCTCGTCGTTGGCGGCGTTGAGGGCGGCGTTCGCCCGGCTCTGCACGAACAGCACGGCCGACAGGCCCACCACACCGGCGATCAACGCGACGGCCGCGGCCGTGACCGCCGTGCGATTCCGCCGGGCCCATCGTCGGGCCTGGCGAAGGAGCGGCTCGCGCCAGGCCGACACCGGCTCGTCCGCCATCCAGCGCTCGACGTCGTCGGCCATCGCCGAGGCCGTCGCATACCGGTCCTCGGGCCGATGCGCCATCGCCTTCAGGCAGACGGCCTCGAGTGCCCGGTCGATCTCGGGGTCGAAATGTCGGGGCGGCCGGAAGTCGCCTCGCTTGACGGCGCCCAGCATGGCCCCGAGGTCTCCCAGAAAAGGAGGGCGACCGGTCAGCAGGTAGAACAGCGTCGCCCCCAGGCTGTAGACGTCCGACCGGGGACCGAGACGATCGAGCGCTCCCTCGGCCTGCTCGGGGCTCATGAACGCCGGCGTGCCCAGCGAACGGCCGGGCAGCGTCTCGGCCGAGCCGCCGGACAGGCTCGGCGCCAGGATCGGCTCCTCGCCGTTCACCCCCGGGTCGGACAGGCCCGTCACCTTCGCCAGGCCCCAGTCGACCACGAGCGTCTCGCCGTGCCTGCCGACGATCACGTTGCCCGGCTTGATGTCGCGGTGCAGCACGCCCCTGCTGTGCGCGTACTCGATCGCGTGGCAAACGTCCACGAATTGACGCAGGAGCTGCCGCAGCCCCAGCGAGCGCCGGCTGGGGTCCGACTTCGCCGATGCGTCCTGGTGGAACCGGTCGGCGGCATCCTTCAGGCTATCCCCCCGAATGAACCGCATCGCATAGTACGGCCGCCCGTCGGCGTACGCGCCCAGGCTGTACACCGGCACGATACCCGGGTGCTCGAGCCCTCCGGTGACCTCGGCTTCGAGCAGGAACCGCGACCGGCTGATCGGGTCATCGGCGTGCCGGGCGAGGATTTGCTTGAGGGCGACCTCGCGGTGCAGCTCCTCGTCCATCGCGACGAAGACGGCGCCCAGGCCCCCGCTGGCGTGCTGGCGGAGCACCCGGAACCGCGAGACACCCGGCGCCGCGGAAGTCCCCAGGGTAAAGTCGTCCCCTCGCTTGCGGGCGTCGTCGCCGGGTTCGCCGGAGTCGCCATGCGTGAGGGTCTGGTCGAGATTCAACGCGGGCATCTCGTCGTGGGTCGCGCCGAGCGTGGGGGCGGCGGTCCCGTCCGGCCGGCCCTCTGGAAGCCGGTCGACGGCGATCGCATCGGGCAGCGTGGCGCCGAGTCCGGCGTCCGGTCCCAGAGAACCGCCGAGATGCCCCATCGCGGCGATGTGGTCGGCCAGCGTGCGGGACTCGTCGGCCGTCCACGCCCGGATCGCGTCGACGAGCTGTGCCGCGTCGACCAGGCCGTCCTGGAGGGTGCGAAGCCCGAAGAGGAGATCCGACTTCACGGATGAGCGCGCCATGTCGCATTCCTCGATTCTTCGCCTGGAGGGAGGTCGCCCCGGCTCTTGCCAGAAGACCGGTCACGATCAGCGGGACCCGGAGAGGAGAAGCCCTCATTATCGCCGCGCGGGTCTGCCCGGAACACGGCATCTGCGTCCCGGTATCGATTCGAGCGTCTCGTGCCGTTTCTGCTGATGCTTTTCTATCCCGAATAGCTCCGCCCGGAGCCGGTTGCTAGAATACATTCGGGTCCTTGTCGGGACGGAGCATCCCATCCATGCGTATCATCGCGGGCCAGCGCCGCGGTCACAAGATCGACGGGCCGAAGGCGTCGACCGGCACGCGGCCGACGAGCGACCTGGTGCGCGAGTCGCTCTTCAACATTTTGCGCGACCTCGTGGCCGACCGCGATGTGATCGACCTGTTCGCGGGTACGGGGGCGCTGGGTCTCGAGGCCCTCAGCCGGGGTGCGCGGCGGGCGGTGTTCGTCGAGCGCGACCGGGACAACGTCGCCTTGATCTACCGCAACGTCGCCACCTTGCGCTATCAGGACCGGGCCGTGATCCGCCACGCCGACGCCTACCGATGGGCGAGGTCCTACCACCCCGAGGACGACCGCCCGGTGATCGTGCTGCTGGACCCGCCCTACCGCGAGTACGAGATCCACGCGAAGTACCTGAACCGGATGCTCGCCGGGCTTGTCGAAAACCTGACGCCGGGCTCGATGATCGCGCTCGAGTCGGGTCGGACCCTCGACGCACGGATCCTGCCCGACTTCGACGCCTGGGACATCCGCCGCTACGGCGACACCCAGCTTGCGTTCCTCGATCTGGCCGCACCGGATCGGCCGTTGCCGGCGGAGGACCGGGCCGAGCCGTTAGACGAGATACCGCCGGGAGTCCTGACGACAGCGGAGGACCAGCAGGATGAGTGAGCCCGAGGCCCGCCGGCGGTTCGCCATCCGGGTCGTGCGGAAGCTCCAGGACGCCGGATTCACGGCTTACTGGGCCGGCGGGTGCGTCCGCGACCTCCTGCTGGGCCAGGAGCCGGCCGACTTCGACATCGCCACGTCGGCGACGCCCGAGGAGGTCATGCGCGTCCTCCCCTTCCGCGCGGTCACCGTGGGAATCTCGTTCGGCGTCGTTCGGGTGCTCGACCCGTCCCACGCCGGCGGCGAGGTCGAGGTCGCCACCTTCCGCAGCGACGGGGCCTACGTCGACGGCCGACGGCCCGAGTCGGTCGTCTTCAGCTCGCCCGAGCTGGACGCGTCGCGGCGGGATTTCACGATTAACGGGATGTTCTGGGATCCCGTCGCCGAGCGGCTGATCGACCTCGTCGGCGGACGCGAGGACCTCGAGCGGCAAGTGCTGCGCGCGATCGGCGAGCCGTGCGAGCGATTCCGCGAGGACAAGCTCCGGCTGCTCCGCGCCGTCCGGATGGCGGCGAGGTTCCGCCTGGCCATCGAGCCGCGGACCCGGTCGGCCGTGCGTTCGATGGCCCGCCAGGTCGTCGGGGTCTCGGCAGAGCGGATCGCGCAGGAACTGCGGCGAATGATTGTCCACCCGTCGCGTACCCACGCGCTGGACCTGGCGCTCGAGCTCGGCGTCCTCGCCGCGGTGATGCCGGCGGCCGTCGCCATGAAGGGGCTGTTCCAGGGCAAGCCCATGCAGCCCGAGGGGGACCTGTGGGACCATACTCTCCTCGTCCTCTCACTCCTGCCGCCGGAGCCGTCGTTCCCGCTGGCGATGGCCGCGTTCCTGCACGACGTCGGCAAGCCCGCCACGCGGATGTATCTGCATGGGCGCTACACCTTCCACAACCACGAGCAGGAGGGCGCGGCGATCGCCGAGTCTGCGGCACGCCGTCTCAAGCTCTCCAACGCCGAGCGCGAGCGGATCACCTGGCTGGTCCGCTTCCACCAGTACCTCGGGGAGGCCAAGCGACTGCGCGAGTCGAAGCTGAAGAAGATGCTCGCGGAGCCGGGGATCGAGGAGCTGCTAATGCTCCACCGCGCCGATGCCCTGGCCTCCACCGGCGACACCAGCCAGGTCGACTACTGCGAGCACTACCTGAGGAACCAGCCGACCGGTCCGATCAACCCGCCGCCGCTACTGACCGGCCACGACCTGGTCCGCCACGGCCTTCGGCCGGGCCCCCAGTTCGCCGTCCTGCTCGACCAGGTGCGCGAGGCGCAGCTCGAGGGGCGCATCCGCAGCAAGCGCGAGGCGCTCGAATGGGTCGACCAGCAGCGTGTCGCCGAGCCCGGACCCGACGACGCCTCGCCCTCTCCAGCCGCTGACGAGTGTCCCGGTGATTGCCGGCCGGCCGGTCCGGGCCTAGAATAGCCCCGTGCGGCGGGCCGGGCGGCCTGGCCCATGCGTAGGTCAGGCTCCCTGCCTTAACGGGAAACCCATGCCTCGGGCCTCGCGGGCCCGATACCTTCTGGTCGACGGTGCTTCGCCATGGGCCACGACGAGCATGAATCGGCCGCGGCCCTCGTCTCCGGCGGTCTCGATAGCGCCATCCTCTGCGTCGAACTGCTCCGCGATTACCCGAGGGTCGTCCCGATCTACGTTCGTGGCGGGCTCCGCTGGGAGGACGCCGAGATCGCCGCCCTCCGCCGGTTCCTCGCCGCCGTCGATGCACCCGGCCTGGAGCCGCTCGTCACGCTCGACGAGCCGATCGCCGACGTCTACGGCAGCCACTGGAGCACCGCCGGCGAGCCCGTCCCGGACGCCCGGACGGCCGACGAATCGGTCTACCTGCCCGGCCGCAACCTCCTCCTCACGGCCAAGGCCGCCGTCTGGTGCCGGCTACGCGGCGTCGGGACCCTGGCCCTTGGAACGCTGTCGACCAACCCGTTCCCCGACGGCACCGACGAGTTCTTCGCCGAGCTGGAGGCTCTGGTCAACCGGGCCCTGGGCGGCCGGCTCCGGCTGATCCGGCCGTTCGCGAGCCTGCACAAGGAGCAGGTCGTCGCGCTGGGCCGCGGACTGCCGCTCCACCTGACCTTGTCCTGCATCGACCCGGTCGACGGCCGCCATTGCGGCCGCTGCAACAAGTGCGCCGAGCGGAAGAGCGGCTTCCGGGCGGCCGGGCTGTCCGACAACACCGCTTACCACGGCTAGGCCGACCGATCGGCCGTCGCCGTCGTGGAGATCCAGCGATCGTATGTACCGAGTGACCCGCGAGATCGACTTCTGCTACGGCCACCGCCTGCTCAACTACGACGGCAAGTGCCGCCACCTCCACGGCCACAACGGCCGCGCCGTGATCACCCTCGAAGGATCGCGCCTCGACAACCGCGGTATGCTCGTCGACTTCGGCGATATCAAGCGCGAGGTCCAGCGCTGGATCGACGACAACCTCGATCACAACATGATCCTCTGCCGCGACGACCCGCTCCTGCCGCTCCTCCGCGAGCGGGGCGAGCGCGTCTTCGTCATGGACGACAATCCGACCGCGGAGAACATCGCCCGGTTGATCTTCGACCACGCCCACCTCGCCGGCCTGCCGGTCGTCGAGGTCGTCCTCTGGGAGACCGATCGCTGCTTCTCGTCATATTCGGCGGACCCGCGCGAAGGTCCGGGCTCGCGCCAGGCATGAGTCGCGCCTAACGCCGCAGAGGGACCGGGCTCAATGGCCGCCCGGTCCGTGGCCGTGCCCGTCGTCGATCGGCTTGCCGGACAACTGGAAGCTCTTGGGCGTGTAGGGGTAGTAGATGGTCTCATTGAACCAGTCAATGTGCCGCCCTGCGGGTGCTCCCTTGAAGAAAGCCAGCGCGTACTGACCTCCCTCGTGCGGGCCATACTTCGGATCGAAATGCTCGACCTCGTAGAGGACGGCGGCGTAGTAGCCGACCTTATCAACCCGCTCCGCGTCCACCCCTTGCGTCTCGACGCCGACGAAGCGGAGGTGCGTGTCCTTGGGCGTGAGGGCCTTGCGCAGGTCCATCAGGCCCGACATCTTCGCCTGGGCAAGGCCGTGTTCGCGGACCTTCTGTTTCTCCCACTCCTGTTCCATGCTGGCGGCCGTCCTGTCCTTCCTCTGCTCGGGAGGGAGCCGGTACAGTAAGGCATCGCCGAGGCTCCCTTCCTTGAGGACCTTGGCGTAGGTCACGGCGAACCTCTCGGCCTCGCGAGAGATGATGATCGACATCACGATGGTGTAGGTGACTACCACCAGACCGAAGACCAGGCCCAAGCCGATCCCGGCATTGGCGAGCCGGGCGCCGGTCAGGAGATCCGGGTGCCGCCTGATGGCCATTTGGGCGGAGATGCCGAGCACGATCGCGAGCACCGCGAAGGCGAGGAACCACAATTCGGCGAAGCTGAAGGCCGCCAGGGCGCCGCAGAGCACGCTGAAGATCGCGCGGTTGCTGATCGCTCGGTAGGTCGGCAGTTCATTCTCGATCGCCGAACTGCTCGGCGGGGCCGCCTCGGCGGTGAGAGGGGCGGTCTGGTCGGTCGGCACGGCTGGCTTCCTCCGGCTGTCTGTCGGCGGTCAACGTCGGGATGATGATGCGATGAAAATCGGGGCGCGCACTCGCCCGGGAGCGCGAAGACTGTCTCCATCATTGAGGCTAATCTCCGGGGTAGGAACCGTCAAGGATCAGAGCGCCGCCAGGCCCGACCGACCGGAGGGCGACAGCACCCAGGAACAGATCGCCATCCCCACCCAGAAAGCACTGAGCATCCATCCCGCCACGTTCGTCCACGACCAGTTCCGCTGGGCCAGGCCGCACCTCCAGCCCGCGACCAGCACCGCCAGGACGATGAGCCCGAGCGTCCGATCGGAGAGCGGGGTGGCCCACGACATCGTCCGCCACTGGCCCTGGATCATGGCGGCGATGTCGAAGAGCCAGATCGACACGCCGGCGGTGAGCCACGCCAACTCGCCCAGGCTCCCCTGCATCTCGCTCGAGCGGAACAGGATCACGGGACCGACCAGGGCCAGGCAGCCGGCGAGCGTCGCCAGGCTCGACATCAGGGCATACGGCGGCCAGGTCATCCGGCCGCGCTGGACCAGCAGGCTCAGGCCCCACCCCAGCGCGATCGCGACCAGGATCGCATTGGTGACGGCGGACCCCGACGATGGGGCCGATCGTGGGGAGGAGCCGGCGGGGCGCTTCGCGCTCATCGGAGTTCGCTCGCTGCGGATGGAGGATCGGCGGACCGGTTGCGTCGAGGGGGCACGCGCGGGCTCGTCCGGGGATCCGGCCTGCCACAATCGGTATGGTGCTCTCCTGGTGGCGGCGCGAAAGATACCCCCCTGGATTTCTCGTCCAGATGAAGCGCGACAAATAAGCCCAGGCATGCCCTTTCGGGCGGATTGATGCCGGACAACCGGCCCATCCGTCCTGAGCGTCGTCGCCATCACCCGCGGGGCGATTTCAGTGCGACGAGGCGACCTCGCCGGCCGCCGTCGCGGTCGAGGCGGCGTCGAGGGCAGTCGTCGAGCCCGCGGGCGTGGCCGGCGTCGGCGTCGCGGCGAGCTCGAACTCGTCCGGGTCGGGATTCAGCACAACCTGCTCCCCCTCCCTCAGGCCCGAGGTCACTTCCGTCAGGTCCTCGGTCACCTGGCCCAGCTTCACCTCGCGACGCTCCAGGCTGTCCCCGTGGACCACGAAACAGACGTCCCGCCCGTCGTCGCTGGCCACCGCCTCGGGGGGGACGGCCAGCACGTCCTCGCGGGCCGGGGTCTCGACCTCGACCTGTGCCGTCATGCCGGGCATCAGCTTGGCGACCGGGTCGTCGATGGTGACGATCCCCTCGAAATAGTGGCTGTCGACGCGCCAGTTGGGCGGCAGGGCGAACTGGGCGACCTTCGTCACGCGGCCGTGCATCGTCCGATCGGGCAGCCCCTCGACGGTCACCACGGCCGGCATCCCCGCCCGGACGTTGGCCACGACCGACTCGCTCAGGAGCGCGAGGACCTCCATGCTGGCCAGGTCCGGCAGATAGAACAGCTTCTGGCTCTGCCGGACGGGCATCCCCTCCTCGATGAATATCTCGCGCCTCGCATCGTTGGCGTAGATCACGTAACCGTCGTGCGGCGCCCGGATGGTGCAGAGCTCGACCTGCTTGCGCAGCTTGGCAAGCCGATCCATCTGCTGCTGGAGCCGTAGCGTCTCGTAGTCGAGATTCGCCTGCGTGCCCAGGATGTCGCCTTCCAGCTCCCGAATCGTCCGGGGCCCCGTGTATTTCTGGAAGACCTCCAGCGCCCCCTGATCCTGCTCCAGCGCGGCGTTGATCTGGGCCAGGGTGAATTCGTCGGTCTTGACGGTCCCCGCCGACACGTAGCCCTTGTCCTTCATCGAGTGCGTCCAGCGCAGCCGGTCCCCCGCCCGCTCGACGTCCGCGCGCCCGAGGATGATCCGCTGGCGGAAATCCTCGATCGTCTCCTTCATCGTGCCTTCGCGGAACTCGTCCAGGGCGAGGCGAGCGATCTCGTGGTCGAGCTCGGCCTGGAGCTTGCCGGCGCGGGCCTGCTCGACGTTCATCTCCTGGACCCGGACCATCTCAACGTAGTCGGACGAGTCCAGCACGGCCAGCACGTCCCCCTTCTTCACGCGCGTCCCCTCGGGGACGAGCTTGAGGATCACCGATGCTCCTCCCGAGATCCCCCCCTGCCCGTGCCCGCCGTCGAACCGCTCGAGCTGGCACTCGATGATGGTCCGTTTGCTGCTCTGGATTCGGCCGCTGGCCCGGATCCTGGGAAAGAGGTCCGCTCGCCGCACGTCGGTCAGTGCGTACTGTTCGGCCGGCGCCTTCCGCACAGCGAAGCGGGCCCGACACCACCACAGTCCGGCCGCCGCGATAAATGCGATCATGATCAGCAGCAGCGACATGACTCGTCGCAGTCGCCGTGAGCGTCTTTGCTTTTGCATCGGAGTGGACATCCTCTTCTTCGGGGTCGCTGGGCCGAGAATGGCTCATCCGGCTCGCGAGGGGACCCTGGTCTTCCTACACCGCCTCCGGCTTGCGCCGGCGGCAGAGGATCGGACGCCGGTCATGCCCCCGGTCAACGCCGGGGGACGGCGCCGGCCGGTACGTTCGGGCGGGAACCGCTGACGGGAGACCTTCGATCCTCCCATCCGTAGCGGTCGTGCAGGCTGGGGACGCCGAGGACTGGCCGCCAGGGCGGCGTGGACCCTTCCGCGACATCCTTACGGCCGCAAGGAAGCCGGCGGCCGGCAATCGGAATGATTGTAAAACAATAATTGCACAAAGTCCATCCCGCACGCGAGGGTTTGGCCCCCGTTGAATTCGCCATCGAGCCGAAGCGGGCCATTACTCTTCGTCCGCCGCCGGCTTGCGGGACCGTCGCCCGCCGCCTTGACCGCCGCCCGGTCCGCCGCCGAAGCCCCGGCGTCTCTGCCCGTCGGCGAAGTTTCCCGGGCCGCGAGGGCCGGAGGCGCGAGCCGCGGCGGCCTTCGCCGGGTCGGCCTTCGGCCAGGGTCGGTCCTCGAAACCGGCCAGACTCTTCAGTCGCGAGGTCCGGTCCGGCGGGTTCAGAGCGACCTCCTCGCCTTCCCTCAGGCCCTTCTTGATCTCGACAAGGTGGGGGGTGGTCGTGCCGAGCTGGACCTCGCGCCGCTCGAGATGGTCCCTGGCCAGCACGTAGCAGAACTGCCGATCTCCCTCATCGCCGACGGCGGTCAGAGGGACCGCCAGCGCCCCCTCGCGGTGCGGCAGGTCGAATGTCACCACGGCGGTCATGCCCGGCTTGAGCCCCTGGGCCGTTTGATCGAGCTTCACCGTGCCGATGAAGTAGCGGACGTCCTCGCCGCGCGGGCTCACCTGGTTGGGAATCTGACCGACCGAGGTCAACTCGCCGGCGAGGTGCACACCGGGCAACGCCTCGAAGTCGACCCGGGCCCGATGTCCCTCCTTCACCCGCCGGACGATCGACTCGTTCAGCGTGACGAGGATCTCCATCTCGGACAGATCGGGGAGGAAGAAGAGCTTCTGCTCCTGGTAGACGGACAGGCCCTCCTGGATCGTCGAGTCGGTATCGCTGTAGCGTCGACGGGACTCGACGTAGTAATACACCACCCCATCGTGGGGCGCCCGGATCGTGCAGCGGGCCACCTGCCTCTCCAGCAACCGGAACCGCTCGAGCTGCCGGTTCAGCTTGACCTCCTCGCTGTCCAGGGTGGTCTGCGTGGTCGTGATGTCCGCCTGGAGGGTCTTCTGCGTCTTGGGCAGCGTGAACTTCCGGAACAGGTCGTACTGGCTGAGCAGGTTCTTCAGCGCGATCTCGGATGTCATCACGGCTTGCTTGTCCGTGTTGATCTGCGCGACCGACGAATAGCCCTTGCTATTCATCTTCCTGGTCCATTCCAGCCTTTCGCGCGCCTGGCTCAGGGTCGATTCGGCCAGCGTGATGCTCGCCTCCATCTCCTGCTCGGTCGTCCTGGCGGTGCCCTCGATGTATTCCTTCAGCGCGATCTCGGCGATCTCATGCTCGAGCTGGGCCTGGAGGTGGCTGGCCTTCGCCTGCTCGACGACGATCGTCTGCTGCCGGAGCATCTCCTCGTAATTGGTGGCGTCCAGGCGGGCCAGGATGTCCCCCTTCTTCACGGCGGTCCCCTCGGGGATCAGCGAGATGATGGTCGACGCGCCCTGGGTCGTGCCGCCGCTGGAGCCGGCCATGTTCTCGAGCTCGCACCTGACGACCGTCCGACGCGTACTCTCGACCACACCGGGGGCGCTGAAGAACGGATCCAGCTCCAGCCGTTGGACCCGGTAGTAGTGATAGCGTTCCCGGATCGGCCGATGGTCGCCGAACGGCCAGGTCTCCAACTCATAGCTGGCGACCAGGAACGACGAGAGCGCCAGGAGCGCCACGATCACTCCGGTCAGGCTGAAGAGCAGCTCGCGGATTCGCCGGAACATCTCGGGGTACCCCGGTTCGGTCGGCCGAAGATTGGGATCGTCGCACGAAAGACAGGTTGCGCCGGCCGGCGGTCCCCTCCGGCCGGGGCTGGCTCGCGCGCCTGCGCGATCCGATTAGGGACATCCCTGGTATAGGCGTCATCCTGGCCGGCCCCGGCCTTCGGGCCCGGAGAATGCCGGCCGGTTTCGCCCGGTCATCGAGTTGCTGGCGGATCCATGATATCTTCCTTCGCTTGATTCGGCGACCGTCTCGCCGCCCCGCTCAACCGGCCGCGCCGGACGAACGACCGCCCACCCAGGCCGGGGCGGCCGCCGGGCCGACGTCGCTCTTTTCTGGCAGGCACCTGCACTTCCCAGGATCATGCACCGTATCCGGCTTCCATCGAATGTTCCGTCTCCAGGGGAATCCCATCCATGAAGAAGCTCGCCGCAGCCGCCGTCGTGCTGGCCGCCCTGTCGGCCCCGGCCGAATCCCGGTCGGAGGAAGCCAGGCTGGTCCGCTATCCCGACATCCACGACCGCCGTGTCGCCTTCACCTACCTGGGGGACATCTGGCTGGCCGGCATCGACGGCGGCAACATCCGGCGCCTCACCGTGCACCGGGCCCGCGACGTCTTCCCCCGATTCTCTCCCGACGGCCGCTCGATCGCGTTCTCCTCGGACCGCGAGGGGAACCTCGACGTCTACGTGATCCCGACGTCCGGCGGACACGCCCGACGGTTGACCGTGCACTCCGCCGACGAGACCGTCCTCGACTGGACCCCCGACGGCAAGGGGATCCTCTTCACCAGCCAGCGGGGCGAGGATTTCATGCCGAAGCTGTATGTCGCTCCCCTCGACGGCGGCCTGCCGCGCGACGCCGGGCCCGACATGGGCGTCGCCGGCTCGTACTCGCCCGACGGCAAGCGCCTCGCCATCAATCGCAAGTCGCAGGCTTACTGGCGCAAGTATTACCGTGGAGCCTACCAGAGCGACGTCACCGTCATGGACCTCGGCGCCCGGACCTTCCAGGACGTGGCTGCCTCCGACGGCGTCGACTCGTGGCCATTGTGGGGCCGCGACGGCTTCATCTACTTCGTCAGCGATCGCCAGGGCCGCGGACTGACCAACATCTGGCGCGTCAAGGAGACCGGCGGCGAGGCCGAGCGGGTCACCGGCTTCACCTCGGGCGACGTCCGCTTCCCGGCAATCTCCGCCGACGGCAAGACGATCGTCTTCGAGCACGACTTCGGCATCTGGACGCTCGACCCGGCCTCGGGCGAGGTCCGGCCGATCCGCCTCGAGATCCTCGCCGAGACCCAGGAAACCCTCACCGAGTTCCACGACTTCAACGCGACGGTGGATGACTACGACCTCGTCCCCGACGGCCGCCGGATCGTACTGAGCGTCCACGGCGAGCTGTTCAGCGTGCCGACTGACGAGGAAGGCGGCGGCGACCTCCGCCAGCTCACCGAGGGCGCCGCCCGCGACCGGAACGTCGAGGTCTCGCCCGACGGCAAGACCGTCGCCTTCGTCTCGGATCAGAGCGGGCGGGAGGAAGTCCACCTCGTCGCGGCCGACGGGTCCGGACCGGCCCGCAAGCTCACCGACATCGACGCGCTCAAGACCGCGATCGTCTGGGCGCCCGACGGCAAGTCGCTGGCCTTCACCACCTCGGAGCGCCGGCTCTACACCATGGGCGCCGACGGCAAGGGGCTGAAGGAGCTGGCGTCCTCCAAATACGGCCCGATCGGCCCGCCCGCCTGGTCGCCCGACGGCAAGCTGATCGCCTTCGCCCGGCCCGACGTCACCCGCTCGGACGACGTCTACCTCGTCCCGTCCTCCGGCGGCGAGGCCCGCAAGATCACGTTCGACTCGGCCGACGAGGCCAGTCCCCGGTTCTCGGCCGACGGCACAAAGGTCTACTTCATCCGCCGCGAGGGAGATTTCAGCGCCTCGGCTCGACCGGCCATGCACCTGTTCTGCGTCCCGCTCGAGAAGCTCACCCGCGATCCCGAGGAGCCCGAATCGCCCGGCGACGGATCCGGCCCCGGACCCGAGGCCCGGCGCGGGATGGGACCCGGCCGATCGGTCACGCCCCGCACGCCGAAGATCGACTGGGACGGCCTGAAGCGCCGAACGCGGCAGGTCACCCGCGCCGGGTCGGTCTTCGGCTACACGCCCGGAATCGACGGCCGCACCGTCTTCTTCGTCGCCAGCGACGGAGCGCCCGGCGGGATCGGCGGCGGTGGACGCGGCGGACCCGGCGGGTCTGTGGCGATCTACAGCATCCAGGACAACGGCCGGCGGATGACCCGGATCGCCGCGGCGACTCCCCGGCCCACGGCCGACGCGGGGGATGACCGCCCGCGCGGGTTCCGCGGCGGCTTCCGCGGCGGGATCTCCAACCTGCGACTCACCCGCGACGGCCGCACCCTGTTCTACCAGGAAGGCGAATCGGTCTACTCCAGCCCGGCCGGCGGAGGCGGTGGCGCGGGCGGCGGGATTGGTGCACTCGCCGCATTCGGAGGCCGCGCGCGGCCCGAGGCGGGCGGTGCGGGAGCCGACGGCCCCGGCGGCGGCACGGGTGCGAAGCGTCGGATCGGCTTCAACGTCACCGTCCGGGTTGAGAAGCCCCAGGAGTGGGACGAGATGTTCGACGACGCCTGGCGTTGCATGAAATACCGCTTCTACGACCCCAAACTCCACGGCACCGACTGGGACGCGATGCGGGCCAGGTACCGGCCGCTGGTCGCCCACGTCGCCGACCGCCACGAGCTGATGAACGTCATCAACGAGATGATCGGCGAGCTGAACGCCTCGCACACCGGCGCCGCCGCGGGCCGAGGCCGGGGCACCGCGACCGGCGAGGCGTCCCCGGTCCCGACCCGGCACCTGGGCCTCGAGCTCCGCCCCGACGCCGCGAGCGGCCGATACCAGATCGCCCACATCTACGAGGACGGCCCCGCTGACAGGGACTGGATCAAGGCCGCGAAGGGGAACTACCTCATCGCGATCGACGGCAAGCCGGTCAAGGCCGGCGACGACTACTACGCCTTCCTGGGTCGCCGGCTCAACCGGAAGGTCGAGCTGACTCTCAACGACAAGCCCGTCCCCGAGGGTGCCTGGAAGGTCAAGTACGAACCGATCTCGCTGCCGGCCTTCTCGGCCTTGCGCTATGAGCGCTGGGTCAAGGACCGCCGCGCGCTGGTCGACAAGCTCTCCGGCGGCCGGGTGGGCTACCTGCACATCCAGGCGATGGACCAGGCGTCGCTGGCGAAGTTCAAGAAGGAGCTCGCCGAGTTCCGGCACAAGGAGGGCCTGGTCATCGACGAGCGCTGGAACGGCGGCGGGAACATCGAGCAGGAGTTGCTTGGCATCCTGGTTCAGCGCCCGTACGAGATCTGGCAGCCGCGCGGGGTCGAGCCGACCGAGCGTCCCTTCACCGGCTACTTCGGCCCGAAGGTGGTGCTCCAGAACTGGCGGAGCGCCTCCAACGCCGAGATGTTCCCGGCCGGCTTCCGCGCCCTGGGGCTGGGCAAGGTCGTCGGCACGCCCACCATGGGCGCGGTCATCGGCACGGGCAGCTACTCGCTGATCGACGGCTCGACGATCCGCACCCCGGGCGTCGGCGTCTACCTGGCCGATACGGCGAGGACCAACATGGAGAACCACGCCGTCCAGCCGGACATCCTGGTCGAGAACTCGCCCGAGGACAACCTGGCCGGCCGCGACCGCCAGCTCGAGACGGCCGTCGCCGAGGTCATGAAGGACCTCCGCCCCCACAACCGCGTCGTCGCCAAACCCGGCCAGACCACCCAGCCATGATCGAGACGGCGAGGGCGATGATATCACCCATTGCCCTCGGCCGCTTCTGTCATTCTGGCAGGATTGGGTTCGTTTGGATTTCGGCGCCGAAAGCGGTCTGCCATTCTGACAAGATTGGGTTCGTTTTAGCTTTTTGCACGATTCGGCGCCGAGGAATTGGGTTCGTTTTGACTTTTCGCCCGGTTCGGCGCCCGAGAATTGGGTTCGTTTTGACTTTTTCACCGGGTTCGGCGTCGAAACCCGAAGGCCAGGCTGGCGGAATTGGGTTCGTTTTGGCTTTTTCACGAGGTTGGACGCCGAAGGTCTGAAGTCCGGCGCCGAGCCTTCGGCGCCGAAACACGCGCCAGTCATGAAGGATTTATGAAGATTGGGTTCGTTTTGACTGTGGCGCTGCTGGGAGACCCACGCTTCACCACTGACAACCGCCTCGACCCAGGCGAGCAGCCAGGAATCGATCTGGCCTGAGATGGCCTGCATGGGATCTCCTCCTTTCTGCTATCCAGGTTCGCCTCGGGACGGTTTTTCTGATCTTCGCTGCCCAGCCGAGGGGTCAGATGCACGCTCTATCTAACAGAATGGATCCGTTTTGCAAAAACTGTCACGCGCGCCGGCGAAATCGGCTCAATCGTCCGACGCAACCCCTTTTCTTGAAATGGACTTAAGGAAAATATTCGATTCTCAAGATTTTTCCTGGCCGCTACAAGCCACCCAAAGCCTACAAACTAACGCACTGCCTGCGAGCTTCGTTGTCCGCGCTTTCCAGCAAGTCGTCGGGCGGAGCAACGATCGGGCGGCCGACCGACCGGCGGCAGACGGCTCCCGACCGACTGGTTGAAACTCCACCCGTCCGGGCACGTAGCCCTTGAGCGGATCCCCATTCCTGGACAGGATGAGACCCCGGCGGGAAAGCGCTTCGAGTAGAAAACGATCCGCGAACCGCGGTGATGCTCACGTGCTCTTGCAGGTCGCGGGAGGCATTTGGCGAACCGGCGACGTGAGTCGCCGGGTGTTTTCCCCTCCGAGTTGACCCGGCAACTGACGTCGGCGGTTCGCCAGGACGCATGACCCGGCGACTCGGCCAGCGTTCGTCTTACCGCCAGGCGCTCATCTCCGCCGGCGTGACGGGCAAGATCGACGTGAGTGCAGCGAGACAGAGCAGAAGGGGGGCACATGACGGACGTCTCGCTCTCGGCCCTCCTGGACGAGCTGGTTGCGCTCGGCGACGAGACGGAGTGGGTCGAGCTCAAGCACAACAACGAGAACCCCGAGATGATCGGGGAGACGCTTTCCGCCCTGGCCAACTCCGCCGCCTTGCTGCGGCGATCGACCGCCTACCTGGTCTGGGGTGTCCAGGACGGGACCGGTCGAGTCGTGGGCACCACCTTCCAGCCCCGGAAGGCGAAGAAGGGGAACGAGGCCCTCGAAAACTGGCTGATGCGCTCGCTCCACCCGCAGGTGAACATCCAGATCCACGAGTTTCGTCACGAGGGCAAGCCGGTCGTGATCTTCGAGGTCCCGTGCGCGACTCACGCCCCGATCCGGTTCGGCAGTGAGGCCTTTCTCCGGGTCGGCAGCCTGAAGAAGAAGCTCAAGGATTACCCGGCCAGGGAAGCGGCGCTATGGGCATCGTTCGCCAGCACGCCCTTTGAGGTCGGCGTCGCCAGGGCCGACGTCCCGGCCGCGGAAGTCCTGGCGCTGCTCGATTTCACGGGGGCGTTCGACCTGCTCGGGATCCCGCTCCCCTCGAACCGGGCGGCCATCCTCGCCCGTCTCGCCGAGGAAAGGATGGTCGTTCACAAGCCCGGCGGTGCCTACGACATCACGAACCTCGGCGCCATCCTCTTCGCCAAGGACCTGAATCGGTTCGACCGGCTCGGACGCAAGGCGCTCCGGATCATCAAGTACAGGGAAGCGGGTCGAACGGAGACCGAACGGGAGTGGCGTGACCCGCCATCCCAGCGCGGCTATGCGCTCGCGTTCGAACCGGCAGTGTCGTTCATCAACTCGCAGCTCCCGCAGAACGAGCCAATCGGGCAAGCGTTCCGCACCGAGGTCCGGATGTATCCGGAGACGGCGATCCGGGAACTTGTGGCAAATGCCCTAATCCACCAGGAATTCTCGGTGACGGGATCGGGCCCGATGGTCGAGATCTTCGCCGAGCGGATCGAGATCACCAACCCGGGCGAACCGCTGGTGGACACGCTCCGATTCATCGACACGCCGCCAAGGTCCAGGAACGAGGGGCTGGCGGCGATGATGCGAAGGGTGAAGATCGCGAGGAGGGCGGCACGGGTATCGACAAGGCGGTGCAGGCGATCGAGACCTTCCAGCTCCCGCCCCCCGACTTCGCGGCGATCACCACGATGCAGCCCGGATTCACCCGGGCCACGCTGTTCGCTTACAGGACGTACTCCGAGATGGACCAGAAGCAACGAATCCAGGCCTGTTACCAGCACGCTTGCTTGTGCTTCGTCACCGGCAAGCGGATGACCAATTCGTCCTTACGAGAGCGGCTCGGAATCGACGACGACAACGCCTCCCAGGCGTCCCGTCTCATTCGGGACTCCGTCACGGCGGGGTTCGTGCGG
The DNA here is from genome assembly GCA_027452145.1 of Planctomycetales bacterium. Classification (GTDB taxonomy): domain Bacteria; phylum Planctomycetota; class Planctomycetia; order Isosphaerales; family Isosphaeraceae; genus JAKAUH01. The sequence continues at coordinate 2,008 of DAIDHB010000011.1, read as the reverse complement.
CTCTTCGACCCGGACGCCCGCCGCAAGAATGCGAGCTACCTCCCATTCTGGGCGTGATCGTGCCCGACCCCGAACGGATATTTGACGCCATTTTGACTGGGGGCGCGATCCGGGCTCGATCGCAGAGGCTGCCATCGCCCGAACTCATTGTGTTACAATCGATTGCGAAACGACCAGCCTGGGGAGGGATATTTGACGGCAATTTGTCGCGGACGGCACGAATCGCCGGACTTCCGCTGCGCCCAGGCGGGGAATCGCTCGGCCGCGTCGATGTCTTACCCGAGATGTCGCCGGTCCAACTGCGGAGGCGACATCCGCTTCCTCAGCCACGCCGGCCCAGAGAGGACAGGGGCAGAGAAGGCAGTCACTTTCCCGTTGCGCCGCGCTTCCGCGATTGCGAGACCGCATGGCGTCTTCGGCGGCGGAAATATGCATGTCCTTTGTCGTCCTTTCCTTTGTCGTCCTTTGTCGTCTGTCCTTTGTCGTCTTTTATCGCCGCTTTATCGCCGCTCCCAATGGTTCTTCTCGGCACTTCTACAAGGACACGCCGTTGCGGGCTCTGGCGAAGACCGAGGCGGACATCTGGGCGCCGGAGGACGAGGTTCAGGGTATCCTGAGAGATGTCGTTGGCTGAACCGCCGGCCCGATCCGCGAGGGGGCTCCTATCATGTCGCAACTGACGATCCTGGACATCGACGATTCCCTGATGCAACGGCTCCAGCAGCGGGCCGCCGCCCACGGTCAGACGGTCGAGGCCGAGGCCAGGACCATCCTGGCTCAAACACTCGGCACTCCCGAGGACGATATCTGGGCCAGGGTGGATGCGATCCATGACCGGCTGGCTGCTTCGGGACGTGCGTTCTCCGACAGCGCCGAGTTGCTGCGAGAGGATCGGGAACGATGAACCCATACGTTCTCGACGCCAGCGTGGTGATCAAGTGGTTCGTTCCCGAGGAGTTCTCGGACAAGGCTCGCCGTTGGCGCACGGCCGGCGGGTTGATGCACGTCCCCGACTTCTTCTTCGTCGAGGCGAACAACATCGTGTGGAAGAAGGTCATGAGGGGCGATCTGGCTCGCGACGAGGCCGACGCGATTGCCGCCACACTGCTGGATCTCCCATTCTCCGTGCATCCCGCTGCTCCCCTGCTCCCAGCGGCCTACAAATTGGCTTGTGAGACCGGACGTACCGTGTACGACTGCCTGTACCTCGCGCTGGCCATCGAGCTCGGGGGGCAGATGGTCACGGCCGATCGGCGTCTGGTGAACGCCCTGGCGAGCACGCCCCACGCCGCCCATCTCTGCTGGGTGGAGGACTAGCAGGGCAGAAAAGACAGGCGCCATTCCGTTGTGCCGCGCGTCCGTGATTGCGAGACCGCATGGCCTTGTCGGCGGCGGTAATATGCCTGTCCTTTGGCCTGTGCTTTGCTGACGGCCCATGCCCGCCGCTACCACCGCCATTATTCGACGACGGGCCACGTGTGGCAGGGCCGGTTCAAGGCGTTCCCGATCGAGGAGGACGAGCACTTGGTCACCGTGCTGCGTTATGTCGAGCGGAACCCATTGCGGGCCGAGCTGGTAACGCGGGCCGAGGACTGGAAGTGGTCGAGCCTGCCGGCGTGGCAGCGGAGAGATGAGTTGCTGTGGCGAGAGATCGAGGTCCGGGATGAGAGGTGGCTGGAACGGGTCAATGAGCCGTTGTCGGCGGGTGATCTGCAGCGCCTCCGCGGGTCCCTCACGCGGGGCCGACCGTACGGGAGCGAGAAATGGACGCGGGAGACGGCGATGCGGTTGGGGCTGGAGTCGTGTCTGCGGCCGAGGGGGCGACCGCCGAAGAAAAGCTAAAAGCGCTAAAAAGCTAAAAGCGCTACGTCCCGAATGCCGCGAAGATAGTGATAACCTGTGCCCGATGAACGAGTTGTAGCGTCTTGAGCATGGGAGGGCCTCCCGGCACCCTGGTGGTTGGAAACGACCTTCAGAGCCACCGGAAGGAGCCCCCTCATGCCACCTC
>DAIDHB010000010.1 GCA_027452145.1 Planctomycetales bacterium | reverse complement strand
GGGATCACGGTCGGTGGGGGTGAGCGTCTGGCGACGACGGGAAACACGGCGATCTCTGCGGTAGGCCGGTTCGGGCGGATCGTCCCGCCCCCGATTCTCTGGCGCTGTCGGACCTCTGGAGCTGGGCCCGCCCCGTCCTCGTCTTGCTTCGCCCGCCTGCCCGCTTGCGCGATCACGATCACGATCAGCTCGGCGAAGGCTCGGGCAGGAAAGGATTGACGAACAGGATTCCTTCGATGTCACGGCCGGCCTGGAAGTCCTCGGAATAGATGACCTGGATCTGGTTTTCCGCCGCGGCCGCCCAGATCAGGGCGTCCCAGAATGAGAGTCTGTTCCAGAAGGGGTGCGCCGCGTAGAATAGAATATGGAACGACAACGATATTTGACGGACATCACCGACGCCCAATGGGCCGAGCTGGAGCCCGAAATCCCCTCGCCCCGGCCCGGCGGCCGACCCCGCAAGACCGACATCCGCGAGGTCGTCAACGCCATCTTCTACATCACCCACGAGGGATGCACGTGGCGGGCGTTGCCCCACGACTTTCCCCCGTGGCGGACCGTCTACAACTACTTCGACGCCTGGAAGTACGACGGCACCTGGGACCGGATCATCGACCGCCTCCGCGTCCTCCTCCGCGCCGCCGCCGGGAGGCCGACCTCGCCGCGGGTCGCTTGCATCGACAGCCAGTCGGTCAAGACCGCCGGCGGAGGCCAGGAGGTCGGCACCGACGGCGGGAAGAAGGTCCGGGGCCGCAAGCGCCATATCGTCGTGGATACCATGGGGTTGCTGCTGGCGGTGATCGTCACCGCCGCCAACGTCGATGACGCCAAGGCCGCCCAACGGCTCTTCGCGAAGATGCCCAGCAAGGACTTCTATCGACTGGACGAGGTGCAGGCGGACAGCAGGTATCATAGCCCCGAGTTGGACCGGTGGCTGCGGGTGCATCATCGGGGGTACGAAGTGGTGGTCGTCAGCCGCGAGCCCGGGGAGCGGCGATTCGTGCCGCTGAGGAGCCGCTGGGCGGTGGAACGGACGTTCGCCTGGCTGGGGCGGTATCGGCGGTTGAGCAAGGACTACGAGCATACGACGAGTTCGAGCGAGGCGGTGGTGAAGATTGCGGCGATCCATCACTACCTCCGTCGGCTTCACCCCGTGGCTGTACCGGAGAGTCAGCGTTTCCGGTTCGTGGGACATCGGCCGAAACAGGCCGCTTGAGGCTTTTGGAACAGACTCTGAGAGGCCATGTCGCGGCATCGCGGCGAGGCCGCGGAAGGTCGCAGAGGCCGTAATCGACACGACCTCACCGGTCGCCTCGAGCTCGTGAAGGATGACCGCGATCTCGTCCGGCCCGAGCGGAGTCTTGCGCTTCCGGCTCATCATCACCGAACAGAACTCGTTGAAAACCTGGGCGCTGAAGATGAGCCGACCCTCGTCGGACAGCCTCCTGAGCAGCGCCCGCGCGATCTCGTGTTTATTTGGTTCGTCGACGTCGTAGGCATAGACCACAACGTTGGTGTCCACGAGGGCGCGAGGGCTACTGGTCGAAGCGATCATGGAGCTCCTCGCGGCGAGGGTAGGGCGGCCCTCCCAGGTGCAGACCTTCTTCCATGCGCGCGAAGGCCCGCTGCCGGAGGGCTTCGCGATTGTGATCGACCTCGGTGGCGGAGGTCGAAGTCGAACCCGGACGGCCGCCGGGCAGGAACGTGACGAGGACGCGGGCCTCGGCATCGGGCAGTTGCGGACGCTCGGCCAGTTGGATCTGCCCGTCCTTGTAGGTTCCCTCGATTGTCAACAGGCTCATCGCGGCTCTCTCCGGGCTCGTCGTGGGGTCCCTCACGCCGATGATACGTCCGCCGCGGTCTTCCCGGCAACTCGACATGATCCATGGTCCCGAGTTCGGGTCTGCCGGAGAGAATTGGGCCCGCTCGACGGTGGCCAGGCGGTTCGGTCATTCGGTCCCGGCCACCGCTTCCAACGGCGTTTCGTGACATGCCAGACCTCCGACGGCCATCCTGACGACCGCCTTCGCCGCCGGCCGGAACGCGACGGACATGCTCCTTCCGACCGCCGGCAGCCAGGGCGGCGGATTCGGGGCCGGCCAGGGCTCTCGTGGGTTCCTGGCACAAGCCGGAGCCGGAATACCGGGACATGGCGCTTCGTTGAGAGTAGCCCGACTCCGTCGGACGCCGATTCCGGTCCGCCGGACCCGCCGCCCGAACTCTCGCCGCCGCCGGCCGGAACCCGACGGACATCCCACTGCCGACCGTCGGCGGCCAGGCCGGCGGGTCGGGTCGAGATCGGAATGGCCGGGGTGCAGCCTGGCCGGCCGGCGGTTGCGCGGCGGTGCGGGGCCGGGACGGACTGGCTGCCGTCGACAGGCCGATCGCCCGCGATCGGGATGTCGACCACCGACTCCGACCACGAATCTTACGCGGGATACAAATAAGATGATGCTCGAATCCGTCCCGGGCATACGGATTCGGAACCACGGAACGACATCCCTCGCCGAACACCACCCGGCTGAGGCTCGGCCCATGCGGATCGGTCCGTGCCCCTTGGAACGCTGACGAAATAACCTCCCGGGTTCCCGGGGGGTACGTGGTGGCGGGTTCTCGGGAAGTTATCTCGTCAGCGTTCCTCGGGGCGATTCGCGAGTGGTGTCCAGCGAGTAGTCTCCACGGAACACATCGAACACTCGGAAGGGAACCGGGACAAAGGACACGGCTCGGGTTCACGCCCTGAGGGGGAGATAGGTGATCCGGTTCGAGAATTCGCCGGGCTCGCCACACGAGGCGATCAGCTCGAGGTCGTCGATGATTCGTCCGATGCTGGCCCCTTGCTGGTGGGCGAAGAGGATGCGGGCGAACGCGATGCCCGACCCCTGGCGCGATGCCGCAATTCCCAGGAAGTCCTGGTCCTGCGTGAAGAGCAGGCGGCCCAGGATCGTCGCGCGGTCGAGCAGGCCCTCGTCATCCAGCTCCGCCGTCCCGTCCTCCGGGCTGGTAAGCACGTCGATCTCCCGCCGGCGCAGCCCTTCGGTGGTCACCAGCGGGATGTGCACATCCATGTAAATCGACAGCGGCATGCTCAGAGCTCCCGGCGGGCCCTGCGGGCCAGAAGCTCGGCGCGGGTGGGCCGCTGGAGGGCGCGTTCGACCTCGACAACCTTGGCGGCCGACTGCATGTGGTCGACCAGCTCGTCGTGGTGGTCGTAGAAGTATGTCAGGGCTGCGTACACCTGCTCGGGCCGGAGGTCAGGGTGCTGGCGGAGGATCTCGTCGGCCGACCAGCCATGGTGATAGTGCTCGCCAGCAAGGTGGAGGACCTTGTACCGCGTCCCCTCGATTCGCGCGGTGCCGGCCTCGTCGATCGCGAGATGAGGATAACGGATCGCTGTAGACATGGATTCTCCTCCCCCCCGCCTCGGAAGACGATCAACCCTGGCCAGTCCATTTCAGGTTAACGCGAGCACCGGGGTTTCGTCGACATTGGCCTGCCCGCCTGCCTGCCTGCCGGTCGGAGATGCCCGACACCCCTGTCGAGGGAATCGCCGATCGTGGGGTCATAAGACCCGCCGCCGGTCCGACCGATCGTCTCCCGGTTCGATCAGGTTTTCTCAGAATGCGCCGTTGTCGGGCACCCGCTCCCCACGTCCGGCCCGATCTGTCCAATCCGGCGAGCCTCGCCGCCGGCCGGAATTCGGCGGACAGCACTCCTCGACCGCCTGCAACCAGGGGCCCAAAAAGGAAAAGGTGCCCAAAAAGGCCCGAAAAGTGCAGGCACTTTTCCACCGCATTTTGAATGCACGATTGCTTGAATGTTTGTGTGTTCAGACGGCGGGTCGGTGGTAATATGCCTGTCCTTTCTGGACGTTTCTGGACGTTTTAGAGCGTGTCGTCATGTTTGACGAGTTCCAGCGCGCGAATAGATCTGGCTCCAGTTCTGAGGGGCGACCCCGCTATTGCCATCCTCCGCAGGCGCGGGCGCCGACTCGCACAGGACCTGATCCGAGCACTCCGCGGGCACGTAGCGCAGCTTGACCCTCTTCAGGATACTGTCCAACCTCTTGTACAGCTTCCTGCGGTTCGGCAGGTCCTCCGCGGTCCGGGGCCTGGCGAACCGCGACACCGCCCCTTGGCCGTCGATGTCGACGACCATGCCGGCTCCCGGTCGACCCGAGCCTGACCCGGCGCCATTGCCGGGCGTCGACCCAATCCCGTGGTTCGAATCCGTCCCCGACATGCTCGGAGGCCCTCTCAAGGATGAGACGATTCCGCCATCAAGACCATCGATTACCGGTCATTATGCGGTGAAAGCTCTTCGAGCGTTCAGAATTCTATCAATGAGTGGATCTAAGTTATTCAGAGATAGGTAACCATGGCGAATTGAACTGCATGGCAAGTCCTCTGTGCTTTGTTTATTCAGGCGGTCTGGTTCGGGGTCAACGGGGTAATCATTCGCCGTTAATGATGAGCCGCGGGCGCGCACCTGCTTCGCCAGGGCCATCGGGTGGACGGAGAAAAGGACGGCGAACCCGTCTGGAGCTCATCCGCTTCCGCGCCGAGGCCGCGGCCTTGCTGGGCCCGGGACCGCGGACCGATTGGCCCTCGGCCCCGGTGCCCGCGAGAGATCGAGGCCCGGGTGATCATCGCCCGGTCAAGTTCGTCGTGCGGTTGCGGCTCGTCGACGGAGCGGTCGCGCGAAGCTCGGCGCGAATTGCTGACTTCTTCGGTTGCCGGATCGGCCGCCGGCGCCATTAGAAGATCAGGGGCGACCATCGCTCGACACCCGAGAGAGGGGCCCACTCGCTTCGGCGCTCTTTCGACGCACGCCGAGTGCGATCGGGAAGGCGTGAAGCCGGTCGCACGCAACGCCGAACAAGGGACCCGGAGAACGCGGCTCCATCGCGGGCGACCGCTGTCCGCGCATCACCCGGTGAGCGGTGGGGGATGACCCGGGCCCGCCGACGGCCCCGGTCGATCGCCCGGAAGGCCGCACGAAGACGTCCATCATCTTCGCCCCATGAGCATCAGCGCCAAGGGCGAGCCGGTCGACGGACGATGAGCGACGACCCCGAGACCTTGACACCAGGTCGCCACTTTCGAGGGATTCCCCAATGATTCGCCACTGGCTACTCCGTCTGGACATGCGGTCGCGAGCGACGCGACGACGGCCGCGGGGCCGCAGGAACTGCGGGCTCGAGGGCCTCGAGGACCGGGTCCTCCTCTCGGGCAATCCCACGGTCTACACGGTCAACGTGACGACCGACAACGGCGCGACGACTGCGGGGGCCGGCTCGGGGACCACCGGCGATCTCCGCTACGCCATCGACCAGGCCAACAACCACACCGCCAACCCCGACGGCAGCGTGATCACATTCGACCCGACGGTCTTCGCCTCGCGGCAGACCATCACGCTGACCGCCGGCCTGGGCACGCTCGAGCTGTCCGAAACGTCCGGCCCGGAGGTGATCTCGGGCCCCGCGAACGGCAATGGCTCCGCGGCGAACGACGTCGTGGTCGACGGCAACGGCAATGTCGGAGCGTTCCAGGTCGACCTCAAGGTGACGGCCAGTCTCTCGCACCTGGATATCGCCAACGGCGTGAACGGCGGCGACGGGGGCGGCATCGAGAACCTGGGGACGCTGACGGTCGCCAGTTGCAACATCGGTGGCCTGGGTGCCAATACGTCCTCGGAGGACGGCGGCGGCATCTCCAACGCGGGGAACCTGACGGTCGCCGATAGCTTCATCGGCAACAATTACGCCAAGGGCAACGGCGCCGGCCTGAGCAGCTTCGGCACGCTGACGATCACCGACAGCGTCATCGAGAACAACACGAGCGGCAACGATGGCGGTGGCATCGAGGGCAGGTCCGGCACGCTGACGGTCGCCGACAGCCTGATCGAGGGCAATACGGCCGGCACCGATGGCGGCGGCCTCCACAATTACAACAAGTCCCGGCTGTTCCTGTCCGACAGCACGATCGCCGGCAACACGGCCCTGAACGGCGGCGGCATCGAGAATGAATCCACGATGACGGCCGTCAACGACACGATCGCCTACAACCAGGCCGGCATCGGCGGCGGAGTGCCCGGCGCCGGCGGGGGGCTGTACAACGCCGGTGGTACGGCCACGCTCGATAACACGATCGTCGCCCGGAATCTCAATGGCCCGACGACGCCCGATGACATCCCGCTCGCCATCTCCTCGGCCGGTGCGTTCAACCTGATCGGCACCGGGGGCGCCGGGGGCCTGACGAATGGAACCAACGGCAACCAGGTCGGAGTCGCCGATCCGGGGCTCGGCGCGTCGGCCGACAACGGCGGGCCGACCCAGACGATCGCGCTGTCGCTCGGCAGTCCGGCCATCAACCAGGGGAGCAACTCCCTGGCCGTCGATCCCGCCAGCGGCCAGCCCCTGGCCACCGATCAGCGAGGCGCCGGATTCAACCGGACCTTGGACGGCACGGTCGACATCGGCGCCTACGAGTTCTCGCCCGCCACGATCGTCGGCGTCTCGGTCGCCTGGGGGGCCGCCGGCACGTCGCCGCTACAAACGGCGGCCGACGGGCTCCGCCTCCTGCCCGCCGGACGGAACACCGACATGCCCTGGCTGGGGATCGCGCGGGTCCAGATCTCGCTCAACCAGCCGGCGTTGCTGAATGCCGCCGACGTCACCGTCAAGGGTGCCACCGGCATCGACTACGGGCCGGTGACGATCTCCGGCTCGGGTACATCCTTCACGATCGCGCTTTCGCAGCCGATCGCGATGGCCGACCGGGTCACGATCACGATCGGCGGTCCGTCCATCTTCAGCTACACGCGCCGCCTCGATGTCCTGCCGGGCGACTTCAACGACGATGGCGCGGTCAATCGCCGGGACGCCTCGGGCGTGACCAGGGCGTTCCGACGGGCGCGACACGTCACGCCGTCGATCTTCGGCGACATCCTGGGCGACGGGAAGGTCGACGCCCGCGACAACAAGGCCGAGCAGCATCTGACGAGCCGGAAGAACCTGAAGACGGGCGGGAAGCTGCCGAACGCCGTCCTGGCCCGGACCCTGGCGCGGCAGCATGCCGGGCCGAAGCCGGTGCCGGAGCATCACGGCCTGGCCGGGATGGCCGGCAATCGGCCTTCGACGACCGGCTGAACGGCCCGGCCCCGGGGACATGACGACGCGTCGACAAACATTCGCCGATGCCCTTTCGGGGCGGCGAGGGAGGACGAACGATGAATTCCCATCGAGGAGGCCGGACGATCCCGGCAGACCGCTCGCGACCGGGCCTTCGGCCCGCCGCCGAACCGTTGGAGTCGCGGCGACTCCTCTCGGGGCTGCAACTGTCGCAGATCTTCCCGCTCAACTCCAACTTCAATGAGAACCAGCTCGACACCGGCGGCGCCGGTCCCAAGATGATCACGTCGGGCCCCGACGGAAACCTCTGGTTCACCGAGGGCCTCGCCAGCCAGATCGGGATGACCGACGCCGCCGACAACGTTCAGGAGTTTGCCACACCAACCGTCGGTTCGTTGCCGTATGGGATTGCGGCGGGCCCCGACGGAAACCTCTGGTTCACCGAGGCCGGCGCGGGCCGGATCGGCGTCATCAACCCGGCGACCGGCAAGATCACGGAATTCCCCGCGCCGACCCCCGGTTCGGCGCCCCACGGGATCGTGGCGGGCCCCGACGGAGACCTCTGGTTCACCGAGTTTGCCGCCAACCGCATCGGCGAAATCGACCCGACCACTCACGTCATCAAAGAGTTCCCCACCTTGAGCGCAAGCTCCGCGCCCGAGGACATCGCGGCGGGCCCCGACGGCAGGCTCTGGTTCACCGACCCCGGCACCAACACCGTCGGCTCGATCAACCCGACGACCCACGACATCGTGGAATTCGCCATCCCGACCGCCGGGTCCACGCCCTGGGGCATCACGACGGGGCAGGATGGCAACCTCTGGTTCACCGAGACCGCGGCCGACCAGATCGGGATGATCAACCCGACGTCCCACGAACTGTGGGAATACCCCGTCCCGATCGCCAGCTCCCAGCCTTACAGCATCACGACGGGGCCGGACGGCGACCTTTGGTTCACCGAGCCCGGGGTCAACATGATCGGGATACTCGATACGACCAACCATTCGATCACCGAGACCTCCATCCCGCCCGTGAATTCCGAGCCGATCGGTATTGCGACAGGACCCGACGGCAACGTCTGGATGACCGAGGGCTTCAACAGCATCGCCGTCTTCACGCCGGACAGTCTGGTCGTCACCTCCCAGCCGCCGTCACCGGTCGATACAGGCGTCGGCTTCGGCCTGACGGTGTCGGTCTCCACCGCCGAGGGCCGGATCGACACCGGGTACAATGGGCCGGTCACCCTCGTGCTCATCTCCAGCCCCGACCTTGGCTCGGAGCCGAACGGCGCGCTCGGCGGCACGCTCACTGTCGCCGCCAGGGGCGGCGTGGCCACCTTCTCCGAGCTGACCATCGACCGGGCCGGCACTTACAAGATCGTGGCCTCGGCCGGGCAGATGGTCGCGGTGCTGACCTCGTCGGTGGCGGTCGCTCCCCCTGCGACCGTCGGCGTGCAACCGACGACGGTCGCCCAGCAGTCGCTGTTCGACCCACCGCCGACGATCGTCGCCGAGAAGGTCCTCTACTACCGCAAGTTGCGGGGCCAGCCGCGGCACCTCAGGGGCTTCGAGCTCGACTTCAGCCAGGCGATGGACGCGGCCGACGCGGGGCAGGCCGCCAATTACACGATGACCCAGATCCTGGAGTTGCACCGGCGTCGCTACTCCGTGCCGGTGGACCTGAGGGTGACATATGACGCCACGGCCCGCAGCGTGACGCTGACGCCGGTGGGGCATCCCACGTTCCCCCACGGGGCCCACCTGGTGGTCATCGCCCGCCGGCCGCCCTCGGCCATCAACGTCTTCCCGGATGGGATCGCGGACGCCAGGGGCGTCTCGCTCGACGGGGACAACCAGGGCATATCGGGTGACGACGCGAACTTCGTCATCGCTCCGAAGGGGTCCGCCATCTCGCGATGAGCGGGCCACAAGCCCCGGGCCCATCAGGGCGGTCCTCCGGGACCGACGACAGCGATGTCCCCTGTCGCCGAAGAAACAACCTGCCTCGACGTCATCCTGTCGCGCCGCAATCGCGAGCCAATCTGGAAGGAGAATCTCTCATGTCCGCAGAAAGAACCGGGCTCATCACCCTCCGTCGGACCAGTCCGCGGACGCGATCGCCGCGACAAGTTGCGAGGGGCTACAGGGCGGCGCTGGAGGGCCTGGAATCGCGGTTGCTCCTGAGCAACACCATCGAGAGGTTCCTGGTGCCCAGGTCCGACGCCTCCCTCGACGTGTCCGGCGGTATCACGCTGGGATCGGACGGCGGTCTCTGGTTCCTCGTCGGGGACTCGCCGAACAGGCAGCCCACCGCGATCGAGCGGTTCGACCCGGCCACTCATGCCTACACCTCGTTCCCGTTCGCGGACGCCGTCCCCGAGGGTTTGAGCGAACCGGTCGATCCGACCGAGTTGGTTTCGGGACCCGATGGCAATATCTGGTTCACGCTGCCCTTCACGGCTCGGATCGGTCGCTTCGACATCAAGACCGATGCATTCACCCTGTTCACGACCCCCACGGCCGCGAGCGGGCCCGACTTCATCACCGCGGGGCCCGACGATGCGCTCTGGTTCACCGAGGAGGCCAACAATCAGATCGGCCGGATCGATGCCACGACCGGAGCGATCACGGAATATGTGGTCCCGCAGCCCACGGACCTTCCGCCCGACGTCGGCGTGAATTACCTGTTCCAGGGCATCACGGCGGGCGCCGACGGCGGGATCTGGTTCACCGAGCCGAGTACGGCGCAGATCGGTCGGATCGACCCCGCGACCAAGGCGATCACCGAGCTCGATATCCCCGGGAATGCATCGGCATTGACCATCATAGCGGGCCCGGACGGCAACCTGTGGTTCGCCGTGGCCACGGGCATGGGGGAAGTCGACCTGGCGAACGATACCGTCGCGACCTACGCCGCGCCGAACGGCCTGGCGGCCCCCGGAGTCCCGTTCTCGTCGGCCCTTTCGATGGTGGTCGGGTCGGACGGCGGAATCTGGATCAACAACTATCACAGCTTCGACATCATGGACGACATCCGATTCGATCCGCGGACCAAGGCGTTCTCCGCCGTCGAGAGCAATGGACAGCAGGGTGACGAGCAGATGCAGCTCGCCGCGGGGCCCGGCGCGATCATGTATGGCCTGGATGTCGGGCAGAACACCGACGGCGATGGCCACCAGCCGCAGAGCATCGACGCCGTCATCCCCACGGTGGAGACCACGACGCAGTTGAGCGCCTCGCCGAGCGGCACGGACCTCGGGCAGTACGTGACCTTCACGGCCGTGGTGGGCCCGACAAACCCGATCCCGGGGATCGCCCCGCTCGATGGCAGCGTCACATTGCTGGTCGACGGCCAGGTCGCGCAGCCCTACGGCGAGGACGAACCGGTCCAACTCCAACTGGTGAACGGGCAATATGTCGCGACCTTCCAACTGTACGACCTGACCGTCGGCACCCACGACGTCGTCGCCAGTTACGGCGGCACCGCGCCGCCCTACACCAGCTACGCCGCGAGCGACTCGGCCGACCTGGCCTATACCGTCGGCGTCTTCCCCACCCACACGATCATCCAGGAATATCCCGAGACGGCGGATCCGGGGCAGCCGGTCAGCTTCCAGGCGATCGTGGGAGACACCAGTCCGAACGGGAATGTGGTACCGGATCAATTCGACGGTTCGATCATCTTCACCGTCGATGGAGTGCCTCAGCCTTCCATCCCATTGTCATTGAATGGGGACGATGAGAGCGCGGCGACCCTCACGCTCACCTCGCTCGGCAGCGGCAGCCACTTCGTCACGGCCGCGTATGGCGGCAGCGCGACGTTCGGCCCCAGCAGTACCGCCCAGCCGGCCGAGGTCACGATCACCGGGGCAGCCCTCATATCCACAACGACGACCCTGACCGCGTCGCCATCCACCGCCGACCTCGGCCAGGCCGTCACCTTCACCGCCGGCGTCGCCGCGTCGGGACAGGGCCCGCCGACGGGCGATGTCACCTTCGCCATCGACGGGGTCGCGCAGGCACCGGCTGTACTCTCGGTCGTCGACGGCCAGGACGTCGTGACACTGACGCTCGACTCATTGACGAAGGGCGTACACGTCGTCACCGCGGTGTACGGTGGGGATGCCTCGTTCGCCGCCAGTTCGTCCGGCGCGGTCGATGTGTCGATCAACCCGCCGACCCTCGCGGCCACCACGACGACCATCCTGGCGTCGCCGACCACCGGCGACCCAGGCCGGCCGGTCACGTTCAGTGCGATCGTGGACCCGCAAGACCCGACCGTCGACGTCGGCGGGCTGACGGGAGAGTCGGTACTGTTCACGATCGACGGCGGGGCCATGACCAGCGTCCCTCTCGAGCTTGTCGGACGCCAGGAGGTCGCGAGGCTCACCACTTCCTCGCTCTCGGCCGGGGATCACGTCGTGACCGCGATCTACAACGGCGATTCCCGCTTCTCCGCCAGCTCGTCGAGCCCGTTCGACCTGCCGATCAACGAAGGAGGCATTCCCACCGCGACGTCGCTGACCGGGTCGCCCGGCACGGTCGACGTCGGCCAGGCGGTCACCTTCAACGCGGCCGTATTCCTGCAGAATCTTGTCGAGACGAGCGGGAGTACGCCAGCGCTGTCCGGCCAGGTCGTGTTCACGATCGACGGCCAGGCGAGTGCCCCGATCGCGCTGGAGGTCGGCGCACGCCAGATGTTCGCCACCTTCGCGACCTCGACGCTCGCCGCTGGTACGCACACCGCGACGGCCTCGTTCCTCGGCCACTTCCCCTACGGGCCGAGCGACTCGCGCAGCGTCGAGGTGACCGTCAACGCTCCGATCACGTCTCCCACAGCGTCGCCCACCCCAACCCCGACGACACCGACCCCAACCCCGGCAACAAGCACATCGGGCCAGCCCCCTATTCGGGTCGCCGGACCGGCCGCCGCGACCGAAGGTCCCCGGGTGATGGATCTCCAACGGTTCGGCTACCACTCGCAGCCGACCGTCCTGGTGCTGACCTTTGACCAGGCCCTCAGCGCGGCGACGGCGAGCGATCCGGCGAACTACACGATTGTCCCCGTCGGTCCTCACGGGAAGGTCGGCCATGCCATCGCCATCAAGCGACTGGCCTACGATGCCTCGGCCCGGACCGTGACGATCCACCCGTCGCGCCAATTGAACGTCCACGACGAGTTCGAGCTGATCGTCGACGGGACCTCGTCCCACGCGGTCTCCGATGAGTCGCTCCTCGCCCTGGACGGTCGCAAGACAGGAGGGGCGGGCAGCAACTACGTGGGAGAGATCGACTGGCGGACGATTGCCGGGCCGTCGCTGCCGGGGGCGCGGTACGCGAGGGGATGGCGAAAGCTGGTCGCAAACGGGACCGTCAGGCCATGAATCCCCACAGGCGGCCGGCCCCTGGATCTCGCGGGTCGAGAGGCGCACCCCGACGCGAAGTACCGTGACTCGATGGGCCGCATTTCATCCTCGAGGAGCCCGCCTTCCCCGCCGGACTGTTCACCCGATTGTTCAGCGCGGTAGGCGGACTTGCCGGCGTGTGGGCGGGCCGCAACCAGGGCGTGCCGGGGGACGACGCAACCTTCATCATCGCGCCGAAGGCGGCCTCCATTTCGCGATGAGCATGCCGACGGAGACACCGAACGGGGACGAGACAGCGAACGGGGGGATACCGAACGGGGACGGGGCACCGAACGGGGACGCGGCTAGGGCACCGAACGGGGACGCGGCTAGATACGAGACTCGTCGCTCAACACCACCGCCCGGCCCCCTGACCCGGGCCTTCTCCCGGCGAGAGAACGTGCCCGAAGGGCAGATGAGGGGGGCTGGCGCAGGGTGCGGCGTGGAAGACCCCTCACCCGCCCTTCGGGCACCCTCTCCCCGCGGCAGCGGGGCGCGCAGGCCCCGGCATCGAAGACCATCTTCTCCTTCTCCCGTCGGGAGAAGTTGCCCGAAGGGCGGATGAGGGGGCACGCACAGGGCGCGGCATCGAAGACCGCCATCGCCTTCTCCCGGCGGGAGAAGGTGCTCGCAGGGCGGATGAGGGGGAGACTTCCGACTCGGATCGAGCACCTTCCACCCGCTCGGCCTGGTGGTGTTCCGCGAGAAGTTTCCTAGATTCCGCGACTCGTCCCTGTTCCAGCTCAGCGCCCCCGGTTTCGACCGCCGGAGGAAGCGCCCGCGTGGCGATTGAGAGCAACGCGTCTCCTCGTGGCCCAGGTCGAAGTGCGAGGTGTTGAACTTGAACGGCGGCGCGGCTCGTTTCCATTGGACGTCGCTCCTCTTCAACGACACACCCGGATTCGCCGTCGTCTGGCGGTTCTGGGCCCGTACCTAGCAGGTCTGGCGCTCGCCACCCCGGCCAACCACGGGTCCGTCCGTCGGTCCCCGTCGGCGCGTCGCCCCGGCTTGGCCCGGCCCCGCCGCTGCCCGGGTGCTTCGGTGCCGTCGGCCCGGCCGGGGGCGGCCGATCAACCGGGTCGAGAATCCGCCGCGCCAACCTGGCCCGCGATGGGTGGGAGCAGGTCTCGACCGTGGCCGGGATCGCGGCCATCGCATCCAGCACGACCGCGTGAGCGCCCGGGCGGGCGTCCGTCATGGGGCGGCGAGTTGCGAAGCAACAGAGATCCGGGGTGAGGAGTCCCCCTCGACTTTCGTGGCGGTCAAAGGTCCGGGTTCGCGACCGTCATTCGCCGGCCCACGCCAGCACGACCATCTGGTCAGTTTCCTGCGTCAGCGGCCGGCAATCGAAGCCGCCGCAGACCTCATACCGGGCGAAGCCGGCGCAGCGCAGCAACAGCTCCATCTCAGACTTGTACGTCCACCGCACGAGGAATTCCGAGCGATGGATGATGCGGGTCGTGCCGTCGGCCTCGACCTGTTCGATCTCGTTCCGCGAGCGCTGCACCTGGGCGACCCGGTCGAAGCTTCGGGTGTCGTAGCATCGCAGCGTCCGTCCGGTCCGCGGGTCGGTGACCTCACCTTCGAACGCGCGCTGGTCCTGCGGCGCGCCGATCCAGCCCAGGCCCGGGAAGGCCCCGTCGAACGCCAGCAGCCCCCCGGGAAGCAGGCACCGTCGGATGCACCCCAGGCACCGGAGCTGGTCCTCGGTCGTCAGCATGTGGCAGAACGCGTTGAAGGGGATCATGGCGAGGGCATGGCGGCGCGGCAACCGGAAGTCGGCCATGTCGCCGCGGTGGAGAACCGGCGAGAAACCGAGCGCGGCGGCCTTCCGGCGCGCCGTGTCGAGCATGGGCGGGAAGAGGTCCAGTCCGTCGGCGTCCACCCCGGCCTGCAACATCGGCAACAGCACACGGCCGGTCCCGCAGGCGATGTCGAGGACCGGCCCCCCGGCCTGGCGCGCCAGCTCGACGTAGAAGTCGATGCCATAATCGAGCCCCTGGCACAGGATGTCATACAGCTCGCCGTCGTCGAAGGGCGACCGCTCGCCGGGTGGCGTCGATTGCATGTGGAGCCTCGGGTAGTTATGGAATCGTCGGGCGGCTCCGGCTGAGCGACCGATGAGGATCGGACCTCTGTTCAGCCGGGATCGCCCCGGTTCAGGCAAGGGCGTCATTCGGAAGCCGTTCGAGCCACTCGACCAGGGCCGACAGGGCCAGCAGGGCGGCCGCTACCGCGCCGCGGGATCCGCGATGCCCGCAGGTGCCGGGCGAATTCGTCGCGCGAGTTGATAGCCGCCCACGCCGATCGGGACGAACACCGTCAGCGCGAAGAGCCGCTGCGTCAGCCCCCGGTATTTCCGCATGTCGATACCGGTCATGCCCGACATGATCGGGACCATCGCCGCGAGCAGCACGATCGTGGCGACAAGGTAGGCGTTAATGGCCCGGGAGACGCCGAGCCGCCACAGCGCGAGGGCCAGGACGACCGGCACCGCGAGCATCGGGATCAGCAGCGCCGGGTGGCCGCGATGCCTCGGGTCGGGCAGGGGGAAGATCCCGGCCCAGAGGGTCGCCAGACCGGTACTCGCGACCACGACAAGCACGAGCCAGCCGACGGCCGGATGGGCGCCGAGCCGTCGCAGCCCCCGCAACAGCCCGATCGAGCCGATGAGAGTGGCGATCCCCGTGAGCATCACCCCGGCGTTGAAGACCCACGGGCGGGTCGAGCGGTCGGACCCCAGCTCGCTGGCCGTCGTGCCCAGAACGCTGAACCCGGGGAAGAACGGCGCGGCGACGAGCTGGACGCCGTAATAGAGAAACGGCACCGCGAAGGCAAATCCGAGCGCGGCCATTGTGATGTCATCACTTCGCGGAGAATGTCGCATGCGGCCAGTTCCGGGGGTTCATCGATCATCGAACGGGGACGGGCAGCGTCCACTCCTAGTTCGGGGATGCCGCGCGCTTATTTGACCGCCCGGTTCTGCGCGGGATCGCCGAACAGGGATGTGGCGCCGAAGAGGAGCTGAACGAGTCGGCACGGTGCATGGTCCCTCCTCGGCGAGCCGCCGGCACTCGTCGTCGTCCGGCGGCTTGCGGTCGGTCCTCAGCAGGCTACTCTGATTCCTGACGATATTCTGGAAGACGGGGTAGAACACGTTGAATTTTCGGAATGTATCGATTCTGTGGTCTATCTGCAAAAAAGGTGTCGAATTCAGCGAAAAATGGTAAATAAAAACCGGCTCAGTACGTATCTATAAGGTGCTAGCCTGGTCTTTGACAAATCGGTCGTCGGTAGAAGGCAATGATCCCCCCGCGATGATGTTGCATCCATCGTGGTGGGAGGAGGACTGGTCAGCCTCACGCAGCTCAATAGCACGCAGACTCGGATGGTGGCCTGCTGGCGTGAGGTCGACCTGGGGCATCTTGCTTGCAAGGCGGGCTTCGTGGGCGCATGTAATCCCGGTCTTCCGGGGTTCGGATTGAGGACGCGGACCCGTGGAAATCGATCAAACGAAGCCAGTGAGGGCCCCGAAAGCGCGCGAACGAAGCCAATGAGGGCTCCCATGAAGCGCGCGAACGAAGCCAATCGACCCTGGAAATCGATCAAACGAAGCCAATCGACCCGTGGAAATCGATAGAACGAACCCAATCTACACGGTTTCTTCACAATTGGGCGGTTCTCGGTGCCGGTGGCTTTGGCTGCGGGCGATACGCCAAGGTTGCGATGCCGTGTGACAGCAAGCACTGGCAGACCCGCGCAGCACACGGCGAGTCGGCCATCCTTTGTTGCATGCGCCTAGCGAACCGTACGGCCGGCCGGGGCGTCAGGGCGGGCGAGCTGCTCACCCTTATCCAAGGAGAAGGGAAACGCGGTGCGTTGGTGGATGCACCGATAGAGGCGGATGCGGCGGACGGGTTTGCCGTGGCGCTCGACCTCGAAGTCGGCGGCCGGCTCGACGCGGGTGAACCAGCGGCCGAAGTAGCGGACGAAGCCCTCGGACTCGGGGCCGACCAGGACGAGGACGCCGTCGTGGCCGATCCAGTCCTCGGGCCGGCTCCAGAAGGCGAACCCGCGCGGGTCCTCGGTGTTGTAGCAAAGCGCGGGGTGGTCGGGACCCAGGGCGTGCGAGAGCTGGGCACTCTGGTACCAGTAGCGGGTGAAGACGAACGAGCCGGGGTCGTCCACCAGGCCGAGCGTCCGGATCCGGTCGGCCACCTGGTCCCAGCCGTAGAGATCCAGGGTCGGATCGGTCTGGGTGTTCAGCAGGCCCAGACCATGCGCGACACCGCCGCTCGAACCCCCGCGCTGGAGCCAGCCGGTGCGGTACTCGGTCACGGCCAGCGACACGAGAACCAGGGACAGCCCGGCGCAGATCGTTAGCCTCCGTCGGATGGAGGCCGGGTGCTGTTCCAGCCGGTCCGCCCACCAGCGGCCGAGCATGGGGAACAGCGAGATCAGCCCGATCAGGCCCCAGTGCGGGAGCACCGGGCGGAAGAACGCCACCGCGGTGAACGCGGCCAGGGGCACGG
>DAIDHB010000009.1 GCA_027452145.1 Planctomycetales bacterium | reverse complement strand
CCATCTTGAGCAGATTCGCCATGGGTAGGCTCCAGGGACAACGAAGTTGTCCCTGGAGCCTATCTGGCTGATCTGAGTCTCCTCAAAGTGGCTGGTTTTCAAGCGCCCATCGGTGGCTGGTTTTGAGCGCCCGCTGACAGTCAGGAACCTGATCTGGTCCTCGGTGAACCAGGGGCGATCCTCCTGGAGCCCGTCGATGTCGGCGTCGAGGTGGTTGCGAGCCAGATTGTCCAGCAGGGCCAGGAACAGGTGGAACGCCCCGTTGAAGTCATACGGTACGGGGTCGCCACCGAAGTTGACGAAACCCCTCAAGTAGCGCTCCATGTCGCCGTAAGTCTTGACGTCCTCGATCTTCATCGCCGTTTCGGATCGCACCTCGACCGCCTCTGTGGATACTCATCCTGCCATCAAGATGGCAGGCCCGCCAGGCGGCGGGCAAGTCGCCCGGCTCGATCCGCTGCCCCGAGACTCATCAGAGCCCGCTCCAGTCTGCGATACAATCTCTCCAATTCGACCTCGGCGGCAACCACAGCCCTATCGAGCACACCGGCATCAACCGTCCACCGGCCCGAAGGGGTATCGGACTCATGCGGCTCGCTGATGACGAGCGAGCGGCCTTCGTACCGGACGGACAACCACGGGTGGCCGATCCAGAGCATCCGCCACTCGGACTTTCGGTATCCCGCAGCGGCTCGCCATTCCGAGAGATTGCCGAGGTCGGCACAGCAGGTCGGCTCGATCACGACCTCGCCCTTGCTCAAGAGAGCCAGGCCGCCGGAGAGGATGGGGATCTCGTCGGCTTCGGTCGGGGCTTCGATGCCGCCAGCGTCTCGGACGTGGCTACGCACGATCTTCTCCAGCGTCTCTGGGTCGCCGATTTCATGGACCGGGACGTGCCAGGAGGCGGGACGCAGCGGGCTCAGTACGATGATCCCCGAATCGGCCAGGCAGTCGAGCCAGTACCGCCCCCACGCTTCGGGCATCTCAAGCCCCGAGCCCGAGGGCGATGGGCGGTCACTCGTCGAGAATCCCCATGGTTCCAGTTCCAGCACGGGGATGAGTTGGACGTCCCTGAGCAGGGTCAGGCCGTCCATCGATGTGACTCCGGGGCCTCTGCTCGATCAAGGCCCGAGCATCGGGAGGTAACGTGCCGCCCAGGACCGAATCTTAACCAAATCAGGGGGACATGACAGCAGGAACGGCTCGGACAGCGACCGAGAGGATGCCGGTAAGAACCTCAAGTCACGACAAGAACAGAAGACCCCCGATGGCCGAGTGACCACCGGGGGCCTTGTGGATCACTCGATCACCTCGGTCACGACTCCGGAACCGACCGTCTTGCCGCCCTCACGAATGGCGAACCGGCTCCCGGCCTCCAGGGCGATCGGCTTGTCCAACATCACATCCAGAGGTGTGTGGTCGCCGGGAAGGACCATCTCCACACCTTCCGGCAGCCGAAGTTCGCCCGTCACGCTGGTCGTGCGGAAGAAGAACTGCGGCTTGTAGCCGCTGAAGAACGGCGTGTGACGACCGCCCTCCTCCTTGCTCAGCACGTAGACCTCGCCACGGAACCTCGTCTTCGGCGACAGCGACCGGGGGGCCGCAATCACCTGGCCCCGCTGGATCTGGTCCGACTTGACGCCCCGCAGCAGCAGCCCGACGTTCTGGCCGGCACTCGCCCGCTCCAGCGGCCGGTTGAACTGCTCGACGCTCGTCACCACCGTCTCCCGTACCCCGCCCAGGCCGAGGATCTCGACCCTGGTGCCGGGGGCGATGGCGCCCTGCTTGACCTTGCCGGTGGCCACCGTGCCCCGGCCCTCGACGGTGTGGACGCCCTCGATCGGCATCAGGAACGGCCGGTCGGTGGCCCGCACCGGATCGGGGATGAAGCGGTCCAGTACCGCCAGCAACTCGCTGATGCACCGGCTCGCCTCGGGGTCGCCGGGCCGCTCCAGGGCCGCCCTGGCATTGCCCCGGATGAACGGGGTCCGCTCGTCGTCGAAGCCGTACCGCTCCAGCAGGTCACGGGCCTCCATCTCCACGAGGTCGATCAGTTCGGGGTCATCCACCAGATCGACCTTGTTGACGAAGACCACCAGATCGGGGACGCCCACCTGGCGGGCCAGGAGGATGTGCTCCCTGGTCTGCGGCATCGGGCCGTCGGCCGCCGAGATCAGCAGCACGGCGCCGTCCATCTGGGCCGCCCCGGTGATCATGTTCTTGACATAATCGGCGTGGCCGGGGCAGTCGATGTGGGCGTAGTGCCGCCTGTCGGTCTCGTACTCGACGTGGCTGGTGGTGATGGTGACGGTCTTGGTGGCGTCCCGGACGTTGCCGCCCCGCCTGATGTCCTGGTAGGACCTGGGGCGGGCGAGCCCCCTGGTGGCCTGGACCGCCAGGATGGCGGCGGTCAGCGTGGTCTTGCCGTGGTCGATGTGGCCGATGGTGCCGACGTTGACGTGGACCTTCTCCATGGGACGATACTCCCGGTCGCCTCGCTCGGGCGACCGTTCGGGTTCCGGCCCCTTGCTCCCAATCGTGAGCGATCTTTTTACCACGACGAGTGGAACCAGGGATTCGGGGGCCACGAGGTCCGGTGCCGCCTCGCACCGACCGGCCACTCACCTCCGGGGTGTGGCCATCATGCGGTTGCAGCGGGACCGGGCAGAAGACGACGGGTCGATGGTCATGTCTCGGCCCGACGTCATCCGTTGCAGACACCCGTCGGGTATCAACGGTTCGGGTTGCAGTGGTCGCCGCATCGAGGTTTCGGATGTTCGTCCCCACAGAACGATCCGGCTGGCTCGGCGGCCAAACCCGAGCTACAATTGTCCGAGACCGATTGCCCCGGACATCAAGGAGGCAGCCGTGACGCTCCCCCGCCTCACCATCTCGGACCTGATGGCTCTGGTCCTGCTCGTGGCCCTCGATATCTGGGTCTGCCAGTCGCTTCCGCTGGTCGGCCCCCAACTCATCCCGGATCTCTCCGACCTCCTCATCTTCGGTGCCTTGCCGATGGCGAACGTCCTGGCGATCGGGCTCACTCCCCTGACCAGGGCGAGAGGGGAGCAACGGGGTAGACGCCCGAGCCTCGTCGGCTTCGAGGTCGGCGGCCTTGTCGCCCTGATCGTCCTCCTTGGTTGCTCCCTGACCCTGACCCGCCCGCTCCACGAGGGTGTGGGTCGTCTGCTGACTTCGATCGGCCTGGTGCCGCCGGGGCCGGTCTTTCTGGCGGCGGCTGTGATCCTGCTCCTCCTCCCGCAGTTGGCCCTGGCGCTGTTCGGTGCCTGGCTATATCGAAGATACGACATCCGAGTGAAGATCATCGTGGAGCGGAGGACGATCCCCAGTCCCGAACCTGGGCCGACTCCCGAGCGTCTCGTCGCTGAGGGCTTGTGAGCATCGGCGGGTCACGAGGAGACCGTCCATGTCCCCGATCGAAGTCTGGCGTCAGATCATCACCGACGCCCGCAAGTCGTGGGTCCTGTTCGAGAACGGGACGTGCGTCATCCTCATGCAGCCGGGTGACGACCTCGCCGCCCAGGCGGTGGCGTTGATGAAGGAGTGGGGTCCGGTCCATCCTGGAAGCTCGTCGGGCGACTTCGGCGTGATCGAATTGCCCGACGGCCTCGGCTGGGTCGTGACCGACCATCATGACGATATCCTGACCCTCGTCGGTCCCGATGAGGTCTCGTCCGGGGACGTGAACGATCTCGTCGTGGGGCTGCTCGGGCGATCGAAGCGGGACCAGGACTCGGAAGAGCTTCGCATCGTCCACGTTGAGGATCGGCGGTCAGTCCGGTGAGCGAGCATCGTCCGGGAGCCGATCGAGAAACCGGGGCGCAGATGGACCCGATCACCTTCTACAGCGTCAGCGGCCAGTACGGCTACTTCTCGAACTTCTCACCCCATCCCATCAGCCTCAAGGGCAAGACTTGGCCGACGAGCGAGCACTTCTTCCAGGCCCAGAAGTTCGCCGGCACTCCCGATGAGGAGGAGGTCCGCCTGGCGAAGTCGCCGATGATCGCCGCCCGGATGGGCCGTAGCCGCAAGAGGCCGCTCCGCACGGACTGGGAATCGGTCAAGGATTCGATCATGCACGAGGCGGTCCGGGCCAAGTTCACGCAGCACGCCGACCTGCGGGAGGTCCTGCTGGCGACACCGAAGGCGGCGACTACCATTTGACGGTCCTTCCTCGCAATGACGTTCTGGAAGGAATGGATGATGTGCTTTCTCGATCCGTCACCATGGCAGTATCTCGCCGGCCTTGCCCCCTGGTGCTACCCTTGCTGGTCTTCGTGGGTAGGGGTATGAATATCGAGGTCCAATATCACCAGGCCGGACCCTGGGTCGTCATGACCGCTGCGACGATGGCTTTCTCCGGAGTAGGACTGCTCTGGCTCGCCCTGCGGGCGAATCGACGATGACTTCCGCCACGCCATCTGCCGGAGGGGCCGGCCTCGCACGGTCGCTAACCGATAGAGAGTCTTCGCCATGAGGCCGATCATCGTTCTGCTCATTGTCCTCTGCTCGGGCTCCGAGACCATCGCCCAATGGACCGTCCAGGTCAGCGGGACCAAGGCCCGGCTCCGTGGCCTGAGCGTGGTCAGCGGGGAGGTTGCCTGGGCCGGCGGTACGGGCGGCACATTCCTCCGCACGATTGATGGCGGCAAGACCTGGCAGGCGGGTACGGTGCCTGGAGCCTCGTCCCTCGACTTCAGGGACGTCCACGCCACCGGCGACAAGACCGCCCTGATGCTGTCGATCGGTCCCGGAGAGCAGTCCCGCATCTACGAGACGACCGACGGCGGGACGACCTGGGCCACCATCTGCGTGAACAGGGACCCGAAGGGATTCCTCGATGCGCTTGCCTTCTGGGACACGGAGCACGGCCTGGCATTCGGCGACCCGGTGGGCGGGAGGTTCCTGCTGTTGAGGACCGAGGACAGGGGCAAGTCCTGGAAGCCAAGCCCGATCGACGGCATGCCGCCGGCGCTCCCCGGCGAGGGAGCCTTCGCCGCCAGCGGGACCTGCCTGGTGGTCGGCAAGGAAAATCACGCCTGGTTCGCCACGGGCGGGGCGAAGGTCGCCCGAGTCTTCCGCTCCACGGACCGGGGTCGGACCTGGACGGTCCACGAGACGCCGGTCATGGCCGGCACGTCCTCCTCGGGGATCTTCTCGCTGGCATTCCACGACGCCGATCACGGGATCGCCGTCGGCGGCAATTACAGGGAGCCGAATCGAGCGGGGAGCCTGGTTGCCCTCACCTCGGACGGAGGCCGGACCTGGAAGCGGCCAGGTGGCCGGCCGCCGGGCGGCTATCGTTCCGCCGTGGCGTACATACCGGGCACGCAGGGCCGGACCCTTGTGGCCGTCGGTCCTACGGGGTTGGATGTCTCGGTGGACGGGGGCGAAAGCTGGAGGCCGATGGGGACCACCGGCTTCAACAGCGTGGGATTCGCAGGACCGGCTGCCGGTTGGGCGGTGGGCGAGGACGGCCTGGTGGCGAGGTTCGAGGGAATCGGGGACGAGCCCGGAGTCGGCAAGGATCGTGTAAGGCGGCCATGAACCCCACGGACGCCCTGATCGTGTTGGTGACTTGGGGGCTGGCGGGATGCTGGTTCCACGCCCACGGTTTGACCCCGAGCGGGCTCGGGCCGGCGGTCCTCCTGATCGTGGGAGGGGCCTGGCAGGCGGGTATGCAGCAGCTCAGGTACCGTAGCTGGCGACGTCACCGGGGTTCGGGTTTCGCACCCGGAACGCAGCCGTTGGGCCTGTTGGGGGCCGTCGGTGCTCTGCTCTGTGCCGGTGGTGCGGTCATCTGGGCGATCCTGGCCCGAGAAGGCCGGTAGGGAGGCCGAAGTGATGAAGTTCTGCAAGGTCTGGATCGAGCAATGCGAAGCCGCCCGGCGGATCGAGGCCGAGTTCAGGGTCCGGAACGCCCTCTCCTATCTCGTCGGCGAGAAGTTCCTGAACTTCCTCGAAGTGGCCGAGACTGACCTGGAGTTCCGTGCGGATGTCCCGGCCTTCGCCGCCGAGGTGAAGTCGATCTTCGAACCCTGGCAACTGGCGGAATACCTCGAAATAGCCCGGCAGACCGAGCCGTTCGATCCCGACCTCTACGCTGAAGACGACGACCCCGAGATGATCGAAGACCAGCGACATGATGACATCCGTCGCTCGGCCAGGGACCTCCTACTGGTCGAGCAGGCGAGGGGCTGGCTGCTTGAAGAAGTGGGGCCGTAGCGCCAACCATCCGGCATCAGCCAATCCCTCTGGTCAGTGATCTCGGTTCGGTGCCGATCCGGGCCACGGGGCTGACCGGGACATTGCCCTGGGATAGCATGGGGCCGGGAGGAGTACCGCATGACTGCCCGAAAGAACGACCCATCGAAGGCCGATACCGGGTCGAAGCAGAAACCCGCCAGGAAGCCCGTCTCACTTGGCATCGACACGGCGCTATCTCTGCCGGCAGTGAAGGGAGAGCCGGTCGTCCTGACGTACTGGGATCTCTGGTTCGCACTGGTTGCGGTGGGGGACTACGCCGGTGAGTTCGGTCGTCTCGCCGAGAGGCTAAAGGAGGCGAGGATCGGGTCCTTCTCAAATGACAGGGCAGCCGAGCGGAAGCGGTGCCACTTGCGGGATCTGGAGAAGCGCCTTGCCGGTGCGGGACTGACCGCCGAGGACATCGTGGCCGCCGCCGGAGACCTGGCCCGGACTGAGATCCGTCGTGCCCGCTCCCGAGTCCTGGAGCACACCGAGCGGGAACGAGAATGGTCCGAGCCGATGCGGAACACGCCTCGCAAGCGGCGATTGGAGCAGGCCCTCCGGGGTTATTGGGATCGCTTCCCCGTCTCACCTGAGCCCTTTGCGAAGGAGATCGGCTCACACTTCCCGGCGAGGAGCTTGTACTCGGAGCGAGCTTCGTCCGGCCTGTCGAGGACGCTGGACCGCTACGTGGTCCAGGCCGAGACGCTCCAGAAATCCGGCGAGCATGCCGAGGCCCAGGCCCTCCTCCGAGGCTGGATGACCGCCGTGGTCGAACTGATGGGCCACGCCGACGACTCGTTCGGCTCCATCGGGATGAGCTTCGATGAGGGGTTCGTCGCCTACCTCAAGATCCCGCCGGACCGGACCGGGATCGCCGAGGACGTCTTCTTCCCGGACCTGCTCGACTTCCTGATCTGGGAGGATTACGGCCTGACAGACGACCGGATCGAGGGCTACTTCATGGGCCTGACCCCCGCCCAGGCCGACCTCTGCATCGGCCATCTCCGTCGGCGGATCGAGGAATTGCGGGCCGACGAACTGGCGTACCAGAGCGAGGAGGCGCTCACCCTGCTGGGGAAGGTCGTCGCCGAGCAGGAGCGGTTCGACCTGTTCGAGGGCCTGGCCCGTGAGATGGGATCACGGGAATGGCAGCGGATCATCCGCCTGGCCGATCGGGCGATGAAGAAGCGGAAGAAGCCCCTGGCGCTCAAGGTCTTCGAGGCGGCCTTGACCAGGGGGTCGCATCTCAAGTTCCTGGCGGAGAAGTACGAGAAGCTCAAGCAGGGGCACTGGAGCCCGGACCCCAGGAAGTAGATGGCGTCGTACCTGGGCCTCAGTACTGGTATCCCATCTCGACCCAGTAGTGCCAGTCCTCGACGGCCTGGGCGGTCTCCTCGTCGGCGTCGATGACCTCCAATTGGGCCAGCGGCACGGCCAGGGTCCGCTTGTGCTCCCACGGCATTTCCACGAGTATTTCCCGCCCGCACTCGTCCTCGGGTGCCATGCCGACGACCTCTACTTCGTCTCCGACCCGCAGGGGCGAGATCGCCCGCTCGGTGACGCAGCGGGTCAGAAACGGGAAGTGGAGCTTGTCCTCCAAGTAGTAGTACCAGCCCATCGCCCGCTCGCCCTCGTCGTAGCAGTCCACGACGATCTCCATCGTGATGCGGTGCTCTCGGGCCTCGTCACGCCTGGGCTTGCCTCTGGGCTTCTTCGGGGCCTTGGCCATCCCTCCATCCCCCTCGATCGGGTCGATCAGTCTTTCTTCGCATGGGCGATCACGAAATCGACGAGTTCCTGGCACTGGAACTACCCCGGCCACAAGTTGTGCCCCTGGCCCTCGATCACCTTGAGCGTCATCTCACCACCGAACCGGCGGTAACGCCGGGCCAGTTCCGCAGAGTTCGACTCGATGGGCACAATCCTGTCCACGTCCCCATGAATATGGAACACGGGAACGCCGGCCTTCGCCAGGGGCTCGACCCGATCCACGGGGTTATGTCGGGCGAGGGATTTCGCCAATTCCTCCGGGGTCATGCCGTAGGCGCCGGACGCCTTGTCGATGCCGGGGTAGCTACGAAGGTCGCAGACCGGATAGATCCCGGCGATGCCGCCCACGGACTCGGGATGCTCCACCGCCCAGTTGTAGAGCATCAGCCCGCCCCGACTCCTCGCCAGCAGGCAGGGCCTCCTCGAAAGCCGACGCTTGTCCACGAGTAACCGATGGAACGACGTGAAGATCGCCCGACCGTCCGGGCTGCCGTACGACTCGCCGACATCGATGCCGGCGATGGCGATGCCTGCATCGAGGAGCTTCTGGAACATCCAGGTCTCCTCGACTCCCGGCAGGCCCGGAAGGGTCGGGGCGTACCAGACCCACGGCATCCCGGCGACTCGACGTTCCGGCTTCGGCAGGATCAGGAACGCCGTGTGTCCTCCGACCTCGAAGACCTCGCCCGGCATCGGCAGCTTCTTCGAGGGCTGTTCGTTACGAGCCCTGGGCGGTTCGCCTTGCAGCCCCGAGGCGGTAGCTCCCAGGAGGCAGACCATGACCAGGAACAACAGCCGGTAGGCTGACGGGCGAGCCATATCGA
This sequence comes from Planctomycetales bacterium, assembly GCA_027452145.1. Lineage (GTDB taxonomy): Bacteria > Planctomycetota > Planctomycetia > Isosphaerales > Isosphaeraceae > JAKAUH01. Next base: position 17,307 of record DAIDHB010000009.1, on the reverse strand, counting down.
GTCCTCCGAGCAGATGATCGTGGCCGTAAAAGTCGATCGTCCCGGTCTCACCCGATGCTCAGGGCACGAACCACGGATCGTCCTCGATGGCCTTCAGGCACTCATCCACCGTGAGGGAGTCGTACAAGCCGACCCATCTGCCGGTGTGCCGCATGAAATAGAGGGCGAACATGGCGTTGCCGAGGTATTCCATCCGGGCGAACTTCGACTCGAAGCTGGGCGAGAGGGCGTTCGGGCCAGGGCAGGCGTATGTCGAGAAGAAGTAGAAGGAGTTCCCGTACCATCTCGCCCCGATGTCGGTGATGTAGTTGAACCGCTCGTCCTTGGCGGGGGACTGGACGTGCCTGGGCTTCAAGATGTTCTCGATCAGGGCGGCGGCCTTGGCCTCCACTTCGGTCTTAAGCGAATCCGGCAACCTGGTTTTCGGCTTCTTCTGGGGGCGAATGTCCCAGGGATTGCGCCGCTTTGCCATGGGCCTCACTCCGTCCGTTTGCCCCGACTTCTATCGAACGACGCATCACACGCCTTCAGCGGTTCGGGGTCAGCCAGCCGGTGATCGGTGCCGATGACCAACAGGGCCGACTCGGGCAGGCCGCTGGCCGGGCCAATTCCCGGCTGTCGGCGATCGAGATCACATCGTCGGCCTCGGAGTGGAGGATCACCGTCCCTGGCTTGACGGCGCTCGCCCTCCCCCACCGCTTCCACGCCGGGCAGAGCAGGACCATCGGGGTCGAGCCCGACTGGATTTTCATCGCCACGGCCCCGCCACGGGACGAGCCGACGCTCACGTCGGGCCGATGGTGGCTGTACTCGGCCTGGGCGGTGCGGACAGCCCGGTCGAAGTCGTCGGCGTCCAGGGCCGGATTGATGACCTTGTGGCCCTGGCTGGCCAGGTAGGACGGCTTGACCCCGCCGGGGACCGAGTGCCAGCCGTGGAGGAAGAGGATCTTCATTCGGCGACTATCCTGATCGTCGTTTCGTGGACCGCACCCGATTCTCGCCCCATGCTGGAGCCAGAGCAAGTCTGGGTTCGTACCGGGCGGCTCTGTCTCACCGAGGACGATCCGATGGCTTCCTTGCTCGCCGTGGACCTCGGGCTCAGAACGGGGCTGGCCCTCTACGGTTCGGACGCACGCCTGGTCTAGTCCTTAGCCAAGCGTGTTTTATGGTCCGCGCGCCCCGATTCTGAGGAAAAAGCTCGAAAACCCCGCTGGTTCCTGGAATAATAGAGGTATCAACACATCCTCACCATTCCAGGACCAGGGGGCTTTCGAGTGAGCGCTACTCTCCGAAAAAATCGGGCCGCACGCAAGAAGAGAATCTTCCAGGACGGGCGGCGGCGAATCAAGAAACGCCTCGCCAATACACCCGGTCCCGAGCGGCCTGCACCTATGATGACTGCCTCCAATATCCATTATGACTACGCCCAACGCACCCGCGGGCTCGGGGCCGGCGGCATCGGTGCCCTCTTCCTCCTGGCTCAGAAGATCGATCTCATCCAGGAGATCGACCGCAAGCTCCACATCCTCAAGCGGCATCTGCCCTACCATGAATCCGACCACGTCCTGAACATCGCCTTCAATATCCTCGTCGGCGGCCTGTGCCTCGAGCACCTGGAGCTGCGGCGCAATGACGTGGTCTATCTCGACGCCCTGGGTGCCCAACGCATCCCCGACCCGACCACCGCGGGGGACTTCTGCCGCCGCTTCTCCCCGGCCGATGTCCTCGACCTGATGGACGCGATCAACGAGGCGCGGCTGCGGGTCTGGGCCCAGCAGCCGCCCGAGTTCTTCGCTGAGGCGATCATCGAGGCCGACGGCAGCATCGTGCCCAGCGATGCCGAGTGCAAAGCAGGCATGGACTTCACCTACGACGGCCAGTTCGGTTACCACCCGCTGATCGTCTCGCTGGCCAACACGGGCGAACCGCTGTATCTGTTCAATCGTAGCGGCAATCGCCCCTCGCAGGAGCACGCGGATCGCTTCCTCGACAAGGCGATCGCCTTGACCCGCCGGGCGGGCTTCCGCTCGATCCTGATGCGGGGCGACACCAAGTTCGCCCAGACCCGGTACCTGGATCGGTGGGACGAGGCCAAGGACATCCGTTTCATCTTCGGCTACGAGGCCAACGACGCGCTGAAGGCCAGGGCCGACGACCTGCCGGACCACTCGTATCGCCCGCTGGATCGCCCGCCGCGGTACACGATCGGGACCGCCCCGCGTCAGAAGCCCGAGCGGGTCAAGCCCGAGATCGTCCGCCGTCGCGGGTACGAGAACCTCGAGCTGCTGGAGGAGAGGGTCGCGGAGTTCGACTACCGCCCGACCGCCTGCCGGAAGAGTTACCGGATGGTCGTCCTCCGCAAGCGGGTGGGTGTCGATCGGGGGCAGCTGCGGATGTTCGAAGAATACCGTTACTTCTTCTACATCACCAACGACCGGAGGCTGACGGCCGAGGAGGTGGTGTTCTCGGCCAACGACCGTTGCGACCAGGAGAACCTGATCGCGCAGCTCAAGGGCGGGGTCCGCGCGTTGAGGACGCCGGTGGACGACCTGGTGAGCAACTGGGCGTACATGGTGATGGCGTCGCTGGCGTGGAGCCTGAAGGCGTGGAGCGCGTTGCTGGTACCGGTGTCGCCGCGTCACCGGGCTCAGCACGAGTCGGAGCGGCGGACATTGTTGCGGATGGAGTTCGCGACATACCGCGAGGCGTTCGTGCGGATGCCGTGCCAGTTGGTGCGGAGCGGGCGGCGGTTGATCTACCGGTTCTTGTCGTGGAACCCGTGGCAAGGGGTATTCCTCCGGCTGGTCGATTGGCTCCACGTAGGCCGGCTGTGCTGAGGTATCGTCCGCTGATGTCGGGGTCCGGATACCCCGATCCGTGCTGGCCCTTTGAGAGAAGCGAGCGGGGGTGGCGATGCCGAGAACAAAAATCGAGGTAGCGACGGGGCTGATTCACCCCCGAGATGGAGAAGGTACGTCCGTGTCGCGTCCACATACGCACGCTGATTGATATCGACTGCCTCTTTTTCTCACGCTTGTTTTGGGGCTAGCGTGCGAATTTCAATCCCGGGTCATTCGGCGGGCCGCCGACGAGACGAAAAGTGAAGCTGCCGGCGTCCTGCCAGGCGACCCGGCCGACCAGGGCCCCGTTCTGGCTCCCTTCGGCGGTGAGAGTCAGGGTGTCGTCGGCGAAGGTTGACTTGCCTGCGATGTTCATCGCCGGCTTGCCCGGACCGGTGGCGTTCCAGGTGAAACCGCCGTCGTCCTGGATCGTCAGGGCAATCTTCGCCCCCTGGACCGGCGTGGCGACCCACGTCCCGGCCAGCTTCCCCTGGACCGCGGGCGACGCGGCCGGCGCGGCCTCGGCGGGCGTCGGGTTGGCGCCGGAGGGTTGGAACGCCGCGATGATCTGCGCCGAGAGCGTGTCGCCAGGCTGGAGCCGCACGACCTCCTTGAGCTGCGCGATGGCTTCCGGGTCATGCCCCTGGGCCAGGTACTGGTAGGCCAGCACGAAGTGTGCCTGGGCCGAATCCGGGTTCGACCGGACTTGGGCCTCCAGCGCCCGGAGCTGGCCGGTGTAGGTGTCGACATCGGCGTACAGCCCGCTCAAGGTCGTCCAGTCCCACCCGGGTCTGACCGACAGGACGGCGTAGAGCGGGGCCGCCGCCTGCGGGTATTGGCCCTGGGCGAAGTAAGCCGCGGCGAGGAATTCGTGCAGGTTCGTGTCGTTGGGCGTCTGGGCGAGTGCCTGCTGGTCGAGCTGAATGGCCTGGGCGTAGTCGCCCGCCTTGAACGCCGCGCGGGCCTGGTCGTACGCCGAAGCCGCCTGGCCGGCGACGGCCTGCTCGGGCGGGGCGCCGGTCGTGCTGATCGGCTGGGAGTAGTCGGAGCCTGGCGCCGCGGTCGGCTGCTGCGCGACCCCGGTCTGCGCGACGCCGCCGGACCCGAAACCGCCGCCGTAGTAGGGATTGCTATAGCCCGAATAGCCCCAGCCGTACATCGGCGAGCCGACACCCCAGGCCCCGACCCCGTTCGCGTAGCCCATGCCCAATCCCGTCGCACCCCAGCCGGCGTAATTGTTGCCGTTCCAGGTGCCGTTGTGATTGTTGGCGTAGCCGGCGCCGGCAGCGGCACCCGCGGCCCCGGGGTGGTCGAGTTGCGACGACTGGTTGCGGTTAGCGTAGCCCGCGCCGGCTGCGGCGGACCCCGCATTGCGGCTGGACGAGCCCTGATTTCCGTATTGCGAGCGGTTCCCGGAGGAACCCGACTGGCTCGCCTGCGGGTGAGGCTGGCTCATCGCGGGCGAGTGGCCCATGGATCCTCCGCCCATCTGGCCGCCGTAGGCGCCGCGGCCACCGCCGCCATAGCCGCCGCCACCACCCCCATAGCCGCCGCGGCCACCGCCGCCATAGCCGCCACCACCACCCCCGCGGGCGCCGCCGCCGCCGCGACCCGCGAGGACGTCGCATGGAAGGCCGAGTACCGCCAGGCTGATACCGAGGGCGAGCATCGAAAGTCCGCGATTCATGATGAAGATCCTCGTTGAATTGGGCTGGGATCGGGCACGGCTGGTGGTCTTACTTGCCGACTTCGGGCGGCTTGCGCACGATCGTGAACTCGTCGACCCCGGGGACCGCAGAGCCTCCGACGGTCCTTTCGGTCGACTGCCAGCTCATGCGATCCTTGCCCTGGCGCGTGATGATGTTCGTGGCCGACACGGGCTGTCCCTCACGGCCGACGCCCTCGACCTTGACCACCCACTGGTTGCCGGTGCGCGTGAAGTAGCCCTCGCCGTGGCCGCCCTCGGAGTCGAAGATCCAGGTCTTGAACTGCCGCCTGAGCGGGTCCCAGCCGATCCGCTGGGTGCCCGACAGGACGGGCCGGCCCTCGGTCTTCATGGTGAACTCGCGATCGAGGAAGTTGCCGCCCCTGGCCCACCGGCAGGAGGTGGAGACGACCGCGGACTGGCTTTCGTTGACCCAGTCGCCCACGAGCCACTCCAGTTCCTTGAGGCGATCGTGTGGGGTGAGGTCGTGCGCATGTGCATCGCGCACGGCGCCCTGGAGCCACCGGCCGTCCTTCTTTACGTAGACTGCGGTGAAGCGGGTGATCTCGGGTGCGCCCGCGGCCGCGGCGGGCGTGATCGTCGTGCGGCCCTCCTCGACGGCCGTCTCCGGGCCGAGGAAACGAAGCGCGTCGACCTGGATGGCGATCGTGCTCCCGGGATTGTCGGCGAACGACGCGGCATACTGGTCGCGGACGGCGGCGCGCCCTTCGACTCGCTCGCCTCGCTCATCGACCACGACGGCGTTCTCGGCGTAGGTAGCGGCGGCGGCCTCGGCGTCGCCGGCGTTGAAGGCCTTGACGAATGTGCCGAGGAGCGCCTGGATGGCCTTCTCGTCGTCGTCACGACCGGCCGGAGATGTTGCCGCCGCCTGCGAGGCCGTGGCTTGCGGTGCCGCCGGATCGGCCGGCTCCGGCCTGGTCGTCTCCCTGGCGCCCAGGCCCAGGCCGGTCGCAGGGATCGCGGCCACGAGGAACAGAAAGACCTTCTTCATCGGCGTTGTCCCTTCATCGAGAACGGGTTCTTCGCCCCGCGGGTGGGCTCGCGGTAAACAAGTGACGGTTTTCCTCTTGCGACTCCGACACAGCCGGAGAGATGAACGAACCACCGCCGAGTACGGCCTCGACCGCCGGTATCAGGTCGACGACGGCCGTCCGCTTAAGCACGAATCCCGCGACGCCGGCATCGCGAATCTCTGCGGCGACCGCGGGCTCGTCGTGGACGCTGAGGGCGATCAGACACAATCGGGGGAAGCGGCCCATCAACTGGCGCGCGATGTTGGTCCCCTCCTTCACCGGCATGGAGAGGTCGACGACGACGAGGTCGGGGTCGAGTCGCTCGATCGTCTCGACCAGGGACCCCTCGTCGGCGACCATCACGACCGCGGCGAACAGGGATTCCAGCAGGCTGCGGACCCCCTCCAACATGGGAAGGTGACGATCGGCCAGGACGACACGGCCTTGCCTCATCGCGCGACCCGCCTTGTCTCGTTCCGCCATCCGGCTTCCTGTCTGCCATGCACGTCCGACGACGCCGGGGATGAGTCGATCGAGGCCCGACGCTACACCGATTGCCCGGCGCTCGGGCTGTCGCGGTTCATCTTGCCTGGCGACGGCGGGGGACGCTACTCGCAGAATTACGGGGATTGGATTGCGCATTGCGCAGCGCGGACGGCCCGTCAGACGGAGATGATGCCGTTCCGGATGGCGTACTGGACGAGCTCGGCAGCCGTCCTGATCCCGAGCACCTTCATGACGCGGGCCCTGTGATATTCGGCGGTCCGCGACGAGATTCGCAGCAGGCTCGCTACCTCCTTGGCCGACCGGCCCTCGGCGGAGAGCTGCAGGACTTCTCGCTGTCGCGGCGTCAGCCTCGGGGACGCGTTCGCGGCTGGCGTCCCGTCTTCCCGGTAAGATCGGAGGAGTTCTCCGGCGATCAGCGGGGTCACGTATGTCCGACCGCGGAGGGCTTCGCGGATCGCCGTGATGAGCTCGTCGTGGGCCGAATGCTTCAGGACGTATCCGGATGCCCCGGCCTCCATCGCCCTGCGCGCGTACGAGACATCGCGCTGCATGGTCAGGAAGACCACCCTGCACGGCACCTCGGCCTGGCGGAATTGCACGAAGGCGTCGATGCCGTTGAGCGAGGGCATACTGATGTCGGCGACGACCACATCGGGCCGCAACCTGGTCGCGGCCTCGACCAGCTCCCTGCCATCCGACACGATCCCCACCAGCTCGAATTCCGGCTCGAGCAGGCCCCGCACGCCCTCGGCCAGGATCCGGTGGTCGTCGGCCAGCAAGACTCGTGGCTTCTTCATGACTCGTCCCCGGCCGCCGGGAAGCGGACCGTGACCGTCGTACCTCGCCCCGGCTCCGAGTCGACGGAGATCTGCGCTCGGACCAGGCGGACCCGCTCCTCCATGCTGGACAGCCCGAGCCCCGCCCGCGAGCGCACGCCCGCCGCATCGAAGCCGACGCCCCGATCCTGGATGGTCAGGACGAGTTCCCGGCCCGACCCGACGAGCGACACGCGCGCCTCGTCGGTCCCGGCGTGCTTGACGACATTCCGCAGGGCTTCCTGGGCAACCCGGTAGACGCAGAGGGCCACGTCCTTCGGCAAGGAGGGGTTGACGTCGTCCGAGCGATAGGCGACCGCGAGGCCCTCGCGTCGCGTAACGCTGGCGCACTCGGAGCGCAGGGCGGCGACGAGCCCCAGGTCGTCGAGGATCGAGGGGTGGAGGTGGCGGGAGAGGGCGTGGACGTCCTCGGAGAGGCGCACCAGTTCCCCGCGCATGCCCTGGAGTTGGCCATGGGCGTTCGACGACGGGTCGAGCTGCGTCTCGAGCCTCGCGGCGTCGATGGCCAGGACGGCCAGCCTCTGGGTCCAGTCGTCGTGCATCTCCCGGGCGATCCGGGCGCGCTCATCCTCCTGCGACTGGAGGAGCCGTCCGGCTAGCAGCCGGAGCTCATCCTGGTTCTTCCGCAGCAACTCCTCCCTGGCGTGCAGCTCCTGGTCCGCCCGCTTCCGGGCCAGGGCGTTGGCGAAGATCTCGCCGATGGTCTGGAGGCGTTGGACGAGCTCATCGGGCCAGGCACGGAACTCACGAAAGGCCCCGAAACTGAGCACGCCGAGGACGATGCCCCCGGCCTTCAGGGGAATCGCCAGGTTGGACTTCATCCCCGTCTTGATGACGTACGCACGCTCGTGGACGGCCTCCGCAGGGGCATCTTCCGGCAATCGATCGAAGCGCATCAGCTCTCCCCGATGGATTTGCGCCGCATACCAGGGAAGATCCTCCTGGAGGATCATCGGGGGGAGCGGTGGATACCCTGGGACGACGAAGGAATGCGTGGCCTGGATACCCCTGCCGTCCTCGGAGATTTGACCGAAGCCGCCGCGCTCGACTCCCAGGAAGTCGACGAGCCGCTCCAGGGCCCGCTCGATCTGAGCATCGACCAGGTCGGCGGCCACGTTGACGAAGGTGGCGGACAGGTTCGTGAGCAGCCGCTCGAACCGGAGGCGCTCCTCCGGTTGCCCTCGCGAGTCGAGATCGGCAGGGGGCGGCCCCTGACCTTCTTCGCGGCCCGCCGGTCGGACCCTGGCGTGGAGGGGGGCGGGTTCTGTTCTCATTGGTCTCGGCCCAGAGATGTCCAAGGCAGGGGCCGCGGTCCGCGAACGGCGGCGGAGAAATGCTGCCACCGGAAGGCCGGGCGTTCGGACCATCCGCCGGGAATCGCCTGCGGTCAGGCCGAGTCGACGGCAACTCACGCTCAGGATGGTCGTCGCGGGGCCCCGATGTCGATGACCGGTTGAGCCTTCGGAGCCCGGCCCTAACTTCGGCCGAACCTCCCCGACGTCGGTGGGTGACCGGTCTCCCACTCGTCGATTTGACGATCCATGAACTGCGCCAATATGATCGATCTGTCCTCAGACCGCAAGGTTGTCCGGCACTTACGCCAGGCTCCTTACCATGCACGAAGAGACCAGGAGTGCGTGGGCGCCATCCCGGAAGCTCGGGCCGCGGCGACGAGGATGGGTTCGCGAACCCGGAGGGCTGGAAGCCCTGCCTACCGGGACTGGTAGACGCCCTGCAGCCATGTCCGGAACCGATCGGGGGCCGGCTCGAGGCGATGCTCCCGGAGCCAGCTCGCGTACTCGCGGAACGGCTCGTGCAGATGGCCAGTGCCGAGGATCGGCAGGTGCCCGAATCTCGGGGCGAAGGCCCGCCGCTCGGCTTCTTTCGGGTGAACACACCGCACGGCCATGAGGTAGAGGCCCACCGCCAGGCCGGTGCGGTCGGCCCCGGTCTCGCAGTGGATCAGCAGCGGATAGCGGCAGCGCTGAAATAGCGTGACCAGGGCCAGCAGCTCCTCTCGCAGCGGGCGGCGGGTGAAGGGCATCGGGAACTGGTAGTAGTCGATGCTCCGCTCTCCCGCCGCGCGGACCTGGGCGATGCCCCAGGATTCGGCGCCGAGGTCCCGGGCGAGGAACCCCCGCTCGAAATCCAGGACCGATGCCAGTGAGAAGGTCTCCACCAGCTCGCGCAGCCGCCTGCCGGGGCGGGCGCATCGGTAGACCGCTCCCGGTTCCACGATGCCGAAGTTCAGCAGGAACGTCCGACGGCAGAGCCCTACGATCCGCTCGACCGTCCCCAGCCCCGGGAACCTCGGTTCCGGTTCCTGCACGTCGCCCGGGGCCCGACTGCCGTCCTGCCCGCTCATCAGATCGCCCTTCTCCGCTCCGGATCGTGGATCAGTTGATAGAATGCAGGATTCCGGGCGCGCCAGGCGTCCATGACGGTCCCGGCCCCCGAGTCATTCTTTTCAGTCGACCGAGCGGATCCATTCACGCCACCCAGAACCAGAGCCGCCCATGTCCCGACAGCACGGACCCTGGATCGTCGAGGCCACGACCGAGAAGCACCGCGACCCCTTCCTCACGGTCCGCGAGGACCGCGTCATCCGCCCCGACGGGCGGCCGGGTACCTACGCGACCGCCTCGGTCAAGCCGGGAGTCGCCATCTTACCGCTCGCCGAGGACGGGACCACCTACCTCGTCCGGCAATTCCGATACGCCCTCGGGGCCGAGAGCGTCGAGGCCGCCTGCGGCGGGATCGACGAGGGCGAATCGCCCGCGGCCGCGGCCCGCCGCGAGCTCCGCGAGGAGCTGGGCATCGAGGCGGCCGACTGGATCGACCTCGGCACCATCGACCTCGATACGTCCAACGTCGTCTGCAAGTTGACGCTGTTCGTCGCCAGGGGATTGACCCACACCGACACCCGGCGCGAGGCCACCGAGGCGATCGAAGCCCTCGAGGTCCCGTTCGACGAGGCCGTGCGCATGGTCCTGGCCGGCGAGATCACCCACGCGGCGAGCTGCGTGCTGATCCTCAAGGCCGGACGGATCGTGGCTATCTAGCACCCTCGCATCGATCCCACCTGGCACCGGGCGACAATGTTCACAAAACAGATCGTATCGTCAGAAAGATTCCGATTCTTGCCGGGTTGATGTCGGAAATCATCACGGATTGCAGCCGGCCGACGATCCATGAAACGTTCGCGTCGGCCGCCCCTACAATTCCCCGGAAATGCGGCTCCCCCGCCTCGAATCATGAGCCCTGCTCCGGCCGGTGGAAGGCTCTTGCCGTTCTCGAGGCCGATACCTATTCCGACGACCCGGACGGGCATCGCACCGCAACCGGGTTGGGATCGCGGCGGTGAAATCCGGTAAGATGAATGGCATCCGGGCGCGACCCCAGTCTCCTCTTCGATGTCGACGAGGCGTCGCGCCCGACAGGAACCGCCGCGCCGACTGCGCGCGGGATTCCTCCGAAGCGGGATACGACGGATATGACTCCAGACAAGAAGATCGAGAGCATGGCGCTCTTGATCGACATCGAGAACCTGATCGTGGGCGCGGGGAAGCTGGGGCTGCCGATCGACATCAGCCGGGTGTTCGGCAAGTTGAGGGAAGAATACAGCGACCTGAGCATCCGCGTCCGCCGCGCCTATGGCGACATCTACGCCGCGGTCAAGATGCTCCAGCGTCACGTCGGCGAGGAGAACACCAAGGGCCTGCATGCCGCGATCCGGGCCAACCTGGGGGAGAACCTCGTCCAGATCGCCGACACGCCGTATCTCAAGAGCAAGAACTCGGCTGACATGTGGCTGGCCGTGGACGCGCTGTCGCTGGCGCACGCGATGCCGGGCATCCAGCGGTTCGTGATCGTCTCATCGGACCGCGACTACATCCCGCTGATCCTCAAGCTGCGCGAGCTCGGCCGCGAGGTCGTCGGATTCGGCATCCGCTCGGGCGACGTGAATCCGCTGTATGTCAAGGCGTGCGACTCGTTCTACTATTACTCGGCGCTGTTCCCCGCCAAGGAGACGGAAGCCGACGAGCGCGAGGTAATCGCGCTGCCGGTCGAGGAGCCCGAGGACACGGACTCGGTGCGCGAGACGTACATGCGGCTCCTGGTCGAGGCCACGCGGATCGTCAACCAGCAGGGGAAGCCGGCCAACGGCGGGCGGTTGGTGCCGATGATGAAGCAGATGCGGCCCGACTACGACCCGACGCTGGCGGGGCTCAACTCGAGCCGCGACCTGGCGAAGCTGGCCGAGCAGCGCGGGCTGGTGCGGTGCCGGGCGGCGGGGATGGACTTCGAGGTGACGCTCGTCGAGGGCACCGCGGTCGCCATGGAGCTCGGCCCGCTCCGCGTCGAGCGCCGGCCGCCGCCCCTCGACTCCAGCAACCTCGAGTCGTGCGTCAGCGCCTACCGCCAGTTCTTCCGCGAGAAGCTGGCGATCGAGGAGTTCCCCGACGCCCACGTCCGCGCCGAGATCTTCGGCGTGGCCGAGGGCGTCCTGGCCCGGGTCGCGCCGATCCACCTCGACGACCTCAGCCGGCGGATCGCCGACGAGATCCAGGCCAGCTACGCGCCGCAGAAGACCGTCTTCAAGCTGCTGTATGGGCTCTACCGCGGCGGGGCGTTCTCCTACGACCCGTCCGCCGCCCGTTCGTCATACAACCCGTTCGTCACGGGACACGTCATCGACCGGTCGGCGTGGGACGAGTGCTTCGTGCGGAACAGCCTGCGGGTGCTGTCGAAGGACAAGCCCGACTGGCCGATCGTCGATCTGGCCCTGGCCGAGGTGATGGGCGTCCCGACCGAGCAGATCAAGGACGCCCTCGAGAAGCTCTGGGGCTGACGACGGCCGGTTGGACCGTCCGGGCGGGCGCCCGGATCGACGGATCCGGCCGGACCGGGTCGGTTCGGGTCGAGGCGGGCCGGGCCGGTTCGGACCGGGCCGCGGCACGGCCGGGGCGTCTCGCTTGAGGAAAGGGCGGGCGGGGGGTAAGTTAGGGGAGGTATCGGGAACTCGACCGCGACGCTCCGGCGAGGGACCGCCTCTCCGAGGGGCGGAATGTCGCGCGGACCGGGGATCGCGGGAGGCGCCGGACGGCCGCGAGGGGACGATCATGCCGCCTGCCAAGCTGATGACGGAGCCGGGCGATCCGGCCCGGGCGGATTCCGGCCCTGACGGAGACAACAGCCCCGGCGCGACGGTCGAGGTCCCCCGGATCCGACCGCGCGACCCGGTCGGCAAGGCGGTCCTGGCCGCGCTCGAGACCGCGCTGTCGCGTATCCGGACGACCGACGCGTCCGCTCGCCGCGGCGACGTCGAGGGCATCCACCGGCTGCGCACGACGACCCGCCGGCTACGGAGCGAGCTGCGTGCCTTCCGCGACCTGCTCGCCCCCGAGTGGGTCGGCCCGATCGAGGCCGAACTGAAGTGGCTCGCCGGCCTGCTGGGCGACGTGCGCGACCTGGACGTGCTGACGGCGCGGATGCGCAAGGCCGCTGGCGTCGGGGAAGGGCCGGAGCCCGAGGAGCTCGCGCCCCTCTTCGCCGACCTGGCGGCCCGGCACGCGCGGGCGTCTCGCGAGCTGCGCAACGGGCTCAAGGGCGACCGGTACCGCGATCTGCTGGCCGCCCTCCAGCAGGCCGTCGCCCTTCCTCGGCTCACCGACGAGGCCCACACCCCCTGCCGGGCGGCGATGCCGCCGCTGGCCGCGTCGACCTGGCGCCGCCTGCGGAAGGACGCGCGAGCCCTCAGGCCCTCGGACCCCGACGAGTGCTTCCACCAGGTGCGCAAGCGGGCCAAGCGGGCGAGGTACACGGCCGAGATGGTCGCCCCGATCCTGGGCGGCTCCGACGCCCGCGGGGCCCGGCGGTTCATCCGCCGCGCGACGAAGATCCAGGACGTCCTGGGCGAGCACCAGGACGCCGTCGTCGCCGCGCACGAGCTCGAGGAGCTGCTCGGCCGCCACGGCGACAACCTTGCCTTCGCCGAGGCCGCCCGACGGCTGCTCGACGGCCAGGCCGAGGCCGCCCGCGACGCCCGCCATGCCTTCTTCGGCGCCTGGGAGAAGCTGGATCGCAAGAAGGCCCGCCAGTGGCTCAAGTCGACCGTCAAGGCCGGCGGCCGATGAGCCGCCGCGCGGCACCGGGCCGGGATCGTCATCGGGGACGAGATACGGAGTCGTCGGCCATGCCCACGCCGCAGCGTACATGGTGGTTCCGGGCGATCGCTGGCCTGTGCCTCCTCGCCGCAACCGACGACGCCAGGGCCGACGAGCCGAGGGCCGACCGCATCGAGCCCGAGGCGGCCCGGTTCCTCGACGATGTCGCCGCGACCTACCGGAATCTCGACGTCCTGGAGGCCGAGGGCGAGTTCACGATCGAAGCGACGGTCGAGGGCAAGGCCGGCCGGGCATCCCTCCCGATGACGATCCGCTTCGCCCGCCCGAACCGACTTGCCCTGATCAACGGCGAGATCCGGCTCGTCTGTGACGGCAAGACGCTCACGACCAGCTACGAGCCGCAACGACGGTACTCCCAGATCGACGCCCCGAAGGTCGTCGACGCCGGCACCCTGAAGGGAAATCCGGTAATCGACGACATCCTCGGCGATTTCAGCGGGATCCCCTTGCTGGTCCCCTTCTCGCTCCTGACCGAGGACTCCGACTCCGCCACGAAGCGGCTCACGCGCGGAGCCGCGGGGATGACGCTCGAGGCCGATCGCCGGGTGGGTGAGACAACCTGCCGGTCCCTGGTCGTCCGGCGGCCCGGCTCGTTCAGCTATCGCCTGCTCGTCGATCCCGGGACGAAGCTGATCTGGAGGATCGAGCTGGTGAACGCCCTGGAGGTCGTCAGGTCGCAGGTGAGCAACGCCGGCGAAACCACCTCGGCCGCGATCTCATGGACGGCCCGGTCGATCCGCACGGGTCCGCCGACGCCCGATGCCTTCGCCTACCTGCCGCCACCGGACTACAAGAAGGTTGCTCCGACCGACGTCAAGGGGCGTCCGACTTACGTCGACCCCAGGAAGATGCTGGAGGCCTGCCGGGCGCTGGCCGGCCAGCCGGCCCCGGATTTCGAGGTGACCGCCCTCGATGGGCCCGGCAGGACGCGGCCCATCCGCAAGGCCGACCTGGCGGGTGTCCCGTTCGCCATCGTGGTCTGGCCGGCCGAACTTCCCAGCAGCCTCCGCGACGCGCTGATCTCGCTGATCGAGCTGGCCGACTCCTACGAGAAGGCCGGGCGAAAGACCGCGATCCTGTTCCTGACGCAGAATCCCAGGCTCCGCGAAGACCTGACCGTCCGCGAGCAGGTCGAGCGAAGCCTCTCGTCCCGCCGGATTCCCCGGCCGGCCGGTCGGGTCGGCTCGATCGTCCTGGATCCGATGTTGAGCGTTTACGGAGCTTACCACGTGGCCGCCTTCCCCGTGATCGTGGTTGTCGACGGCCTGGGCACGGTTCGTGCGGTGCATATCGGACAGAAGAAGGATTATCGCGCCCTGCTGAGCCACGACCTCGAAGCGCTCCTGGCCGGACAGCCGCTCCCGAAGCCGGAAACGCCGAGGGTACGGGACTGACGACGGCACGGCCCAACCCAGGCGGCCCGGCCGTGCGGGACGAAAACGCGATCCCCCCGCCTGATCCTCAATGCCACGCGGATCCGACCACCCACCCGGCGCCATCGCATGAACGACCACCAGCATCACCACCACCCCTCCCCTGCCCCGCACCCGGACGGCGGCGGTCCCGCCCCGGCGGGCCTCGCCCACGACCCGGTCTGCGGCATGGATATCGACCCGGCGACCGCGGCGGGCTCGGTCGAGCACGAGGGCAAGACGATCTACTTCTGTAGCCGGCACTGCGTGGCGAAGTTCCAGGCCGACCCGTCACGGTACACGACCCCCGCTCGCCCGACGCTGGCTCACCCGGGCCTCGTGGTGCTCAATCCGGCCGTGCCGGCGAGCCTGGCACCGCCGGCGCCTCCGGTCCCGCCGGGCACGAAATACCCCTGCCCGATGGATCCCGAGATCGTCCGCGACGGCCCCGGCGCGTGCCCGATCTGCGGCATGGCGCTCGAGCCGATGACCGTGTCGGCCGAGGAGGAAGCCGATCCCGAGCTGGTCGACATGACCCGGCGGTTCTGGATCAGCCTGGCGCTGTCGGCGCCGTTGCTGCTGCTCAGCATGGGCGAGATGATCCCGGGGCTGGGCCTGCACGGGCGGCTCGGCCCGGGGATGGTGTATCTCCAGCTCGCGCTGGCGACGCCCGTGGTGCTCTGGGGCGGCCGGCCGTTCTTCCAGCGCGGGTGGGCGTCGCTGCTGACCCGCCGGCTCAACATGTTCAGCCTGATCGCGATGGGGACGGGCACCGCCTATCTCTTCAGCCTGGCGGCGACGCTCGCCCCCGGGATCTTCCCCGAGTCGTTCCGCGACGCCCACGGCCGGGTCGACGTCTACTTCGAGCCCGCCGCGGTGATCGTCACCCTCGTCCTGCTGGGCCAGGTGCTGGAGCTGCGGGCGCGCCGGCAGACGGGGCACGCCATCCGCTCGCTGCTGGGCCTGGCGCCCCGGACTGCCCGGCGGATCTCCGAGGGCGGCGCCGAGGAAGACACACCGATCGACGAGGTCATCCCGGGCGACCGTCTGCGGATCCGCCCCGGCGAGAAGGTGCCGGTCGACGGCGTCGTGATCGAGGGCTCGAGCCCGGTCGACGAGTCGATGATCACGGGCGAGCCGATCCCGGTCGAGAAGAACCCAGGGGACCGAATCATCGGCGGCACGGTCAACGGCACGGGATCCCTGGTCATGCGGGCCGAGCGGGTCGGCGCCGAGACGATGCTGGCGCGGATCGTCCAGATGGTCAGCGAGGCGCGGCGGACCCGCGCGCCGATCCAGCGCCTGGCCGACCAGGTGTCGGCGGTGTTCGTGCCCGGCGTGCTGCTGGTGGCCCTGCTCGCCTTCATTGCGTGGGCGACGATCGGCCCGCCGCCGAGGATGGCCCATGCGCTGGTGAGCGCGGTGGCCGTGCTGATCATCGCCTGCCCGTGCGCCCTGGGCCTGGCGACGCCGATGTCGATCATGGTCGGCACCGGCCGCGGGGCCGGCGCGGGAGTGCTGGTCAAGAACGCCGAGGCGCTCGAGACGCTCGAGAAGGTCGACACCCTGGTCTTCGACAAGACGGGCACGCTGACCGAGGGGAAGCCGAAGGTCGTGGCGATCGAGACAACCCCCGGCCGGGACGAGTCCGACTGGCTGCGCCTGGCCGCCGGGCTGGAGCGGTCGAGCGAGCACCCGCTGGCCGCGGCGGTCTCGGCCGCGGCCTCCGATCGCGGGCTCTCGATCCCGGCCGCCGCCGGCTTCCGCGCCCGGTCGGGGCTGGGTGTCGAGGGGCAGGTCGAGGGCCGCCCGGTCGCAATCGGCAGCGCGGCGATGCTCCGGGAACTGGGGATCGACCCCGGCCCGCTCGCCGGACGCGCCGAGGCCCTGCGCCGCGAGGGGCAGACGGTCGTCTTCGCCGCGGTCGACGGCGCCCCGGCCGGCCTGCTGGGCATCGCCGACCCGATCAAGGAGTCGGCCGCCGGCGCGATCGCCGACCTGCGCACGGCCGGGCTCCGCCTGGTCATGCTGACCGGCGACAACCGCACCTCGGCCGGGGCCGTCGCCCGCCGGCTCGGCCTGGAGGAGGTCCGCGCCGAGGTTCTCCCGGCGCAGAAGGCCGACGAGATCAGGCGGCTCCAGGCCGAGGGCCGGGTCGTGGCGATGGCCGGCGACGGGATCAACGACGCCCCCGCCCTGGCCCAGGCCCAGGTCGGCCTGGCGATGGGCACCGGCACCGACGTCGCCATTGAGAGCGCCGGCATCACCCTGCTCCGCGGCGACCTGCGCGGCGTCGTCAGCGCCTACCGGCTCAGCCGAGCGACCATGGCGAACATCCGCCAGAACCTCGCGTTCGCCTTCCTCTACAACGCCCTGGGCGTCCCGATCGCCGCCGGCATCCTCTACCCGGCCTTTCACCTCCTGCTCAACCCCATGATCGCCAGCGCGGCCATGACCCTCAGCTCCGTCTCCGTCATCCTGAACGCCCTACGGCTTCGCAATGCCAAGCTCTGAACCCCCGGAATCGGCCGGTCGCCGGAAAACTTCGAAGAAAATGGAAAAAATTTAAGTTCTTTCCCAAAAACAACTTAAACCTCAAAACCCGACCCATTTCGGCACCCACCCCGTACAGAATTTGCGAAACTGACGTTCCCGACAAAAGTGCGTCGGGGGCCAATGTTTGCCGTAAGTCCTTGAGAATAATTGGTTTTCGTCGCTTCTGTCCCTTGACTTTCCGCGACGCAGCTTTATACTTAACTCTATTCTATCAGAGGAGTTGCGTCCG
>DAIDHB010000008.1 GCA_027452145.1 Planctomycetales bacterium | reverse complement strand
GCCGCCGTGGCCGCCGCCCTCGGGCGAGGCCGCGGCCTCGTGGCCGGGCGCCGCGGCGGCCGGTTCGGGGTGCGCCTGCGCCCTGGCGCGGGCCGGGGCCGAGAGGCCCAGCGCCAGCACCAGGCCCAGGGCGATCATCCCGAGAAAATGGTTCGTTCGTCTCTGCATGGGAATCCTCGCGCGGGACGAGATGCTCCGTGGGCCCGTTGGGACGCGAACGCCGGCAAGATGGGGCGGGCCGGACGTCCCCGCCCGGCCGGGCGGCCCGGTCGGGCCGATGGGCCCGACCGACGCAATCCGATCGCCTCCGGCGCGGGCGCTAGGCTCCGAAGAACACCTCGATGATGATGATGACCAGCGCGAAGAATGTCACGCCCTCGATGAGCGCCGCCGCGATGATCATGGCCGTCTGGATGTTCCCGGCGATCTCGGGCTGACGCGACATGCTCTCCACGGCGCCCTTGGCCAGCAGGCCGATGCCCACGCCGGCGCCGATGATCACCAGGCCGGCACCGATCGCCTTCAGGTCCCGCGCCTCGACCGTCGTCGTCCCCGTCGCCTGCGCCTGGGCCACCCCGTCGGCGAAGAGCAAGAGGGCCCCGGCCACCATGATCGACTTGATCCAATTCATCGGAAACTCGACTCCTAAGGTAGTTGAGGAGACATTCCCCGGGCGTCTTCCGGCGGGACCGCCCCGCCCGTCGCGGCGGGGCCCGCCCGGTGCGGCCCGACGATCGACGCCTGCCCGCCCGGCCTCGCGCCGGGCGGGGTCCGCTCGTTTCGGCCCGTCCCATCCCCACTCAGTGCGGATGGACGGCCATCCCGATGAACAGCGCGGACAGAAACGTGAAGATGTACGCCTGGAGGAACGCGACGAACAGCTCGAGCAGGCTCAGCCCGATCACGCTCAGCACGCTGGCCGGCGCCACGACATAGAATGCATACGACGAGTAGGCCATCAGGATGAAGCCCAGGATCACCGCGAGCACCATGTGGCCGGCGAACATGTTGGCGAAGAGCCGGATGGCCAGGACGACGTGCCGGATGAACAGCCCCGCCACCTCGATGCCGAACATCAGCCCCCACAGGACCGGCTGCATCCACTTGGGCACGTCGAGGTGCGGCACCAGGCCCACGAAGAAGCCCGCCACCCCCGCCTCGCGGATCCCGGCCGCGAGTACCACGGCGAACGTCATCACCGCCAGCACGGCCGTGACGTTGATGTTCCCCGTCGCCGACGCCCCGCCGGGGAACATCCCCAGCAGGTTGTTGAACAGGATGAAGAAGAAGGCCGTCCACAAGAACGGCAGGAACCGGTCGGCCTCGTGGGCCCCGATCGCCGGCCGGGCGACCTCGTTCCGGATGAACAGCAGGACCGCCTCGAACATGTTCATGAACCAGCCGCGGCTTACCGGCGTCCGCCGGATGTGCCGCACCACCGGCAGCAGGATCGCCATCATCAAAAGCGCGGCGACCAGCTCCATCACCATGAACTTGGTGACCTGCACGCCCGCCACCGAGGGGAGCTCGATCACCTTGGTATAGGTGAGCTGCCGCCCTTCCTCGATCGAGTGCGACCACCAGGGGACCTCGAGGGAGTGGTGGTCGAGCACGTGGCTCAGGGGATCGGGTCTCTGGGCTTGTTCGGCCATGGTTGTCCTGGGCTGCGATGGAGGGATCTCGTCGTCGCGCCCGGCGGGATGAAAACCCGCCGCCGCGCGATCCCGGCCTTCCCGGGGTGCTGTTCGTGCCGATCCCGCCGGATTCAATCCGGCTCGATCAGGTCAGGTCGGCCCGTCCCTGCGGCCGTCCCGGTCGGGCCGACGCCGCGCCGGGCCGGGCGAGAGCTGCTGGGCCATCCGCACGGTCTGGAGCACCCCCGCGACGAAACCGAGCAACGCGCCGATCAGCGTCGCCACCAGGGTGGTCCCCAGCCAGCGATCGACGACGAATCCGATCGCCGGGGGCAGCGCGAATGCCATCCCCACCGTCGTGATCCTCGACGCGAGCGCGAAGCCCACTCCCAGGGGAGACCGCGACTCCGGTTGCTCAACCACGCACGACTCCCGATCCCCGGCCGCTCCTCGATCGCGACGCACGCCGGGAACACCGCCAAATGGGCTCGCGGACTCGCCGCGGGCCCGCGGCGAGAAGACGCCGAGGCAAGGGGGACGCTCCAGTACCGACAAGTTATACGGCATGAATGTCCCCTGTCAACCTACTCAAAATCTATTCGAGAAATTTTTCACAAAGTTCGCTCCCCGGGTCTCGCGACCGATCGCTCCACCGAGTTCGCTCAGCCATCCTCCTCCATCAATCCAGCGTCGCGCCCGCCGCATCCGTGCCGCGTCCAGGTGTCCGTTTCCGTACACTCCGCCAGCGGCGCCGTTGACAGACCTCCGGCCGATATGGTATCTCGTAGCGGGCGAAGCGAGAGGCAAACGGGGCGGAACACTCGGTGTTCCACGACTTCCACGGTCCTCCCAGTCAGGGGTCTCGCCATGCTACCAAACTTGCGTGAGTCCCCCGATCGGATGTCAGTCAAAGGCGGCCGCGAGCTTCATTAAGAAGCACGCGGGCCGCCTTCGTTGTTTTATCGCCGATGTTTTCTGGTCGAGGCGGCGCGGACCGCGCGAAAACGGTCACCGAGGCGAGGAGGCTCGCTCGATCGGTCGCTGGCCGAACCTACGGCGGTATTCCAGGACGAGAAAAAACGCCGCAGCCGACCTTCCAGGCATTGAAGAAACATCGCGCCGCGCCGTCCCGTCAGTCCGGGATGCATGGAGTCTTCCGGATCGGAACCACTCACGGATGATTGACATCGAACGCATGACAACCACCCCTCACGAGGCCATGGGGACGCTGGGGGGTGTCGGAGTGGTACCGTATGACCGTCGATGCACTCAAGGACTGCAACAAGAAGCATCTGGCCCAGCTCGCCAAGGAGCAGGGGATCATCGGCTGGCATGCCATGCGGAAGGACCAGTTAATCAAGGCCCTGTCGGTCGCGCGGCCGTCGTCGCGGTCGAAGTCGAGTACGAAGGCCGGCGTGGCTCAGCCCGCCGCGAGGCGCGGCAGCCCGGCGCGAGCGTCCTCGGCCACGGCCAACGGCCACAACGGTAATGGTCATCATGCCAACGGGCATCGCGGCAACGGCCATAACGGCAACGGCCATGCCAGCCATGGCCATAACGGCACCAGCAACAGCAATGGCAATGGCCACGCCGCCCCGCTGGCCACGGCCCCGGCGACGCCCCTGGTCCACGCGCTGGATCATGCTCACCAGAAGGATCGGATCGTGGTCCTGTGCCGCGACTCGTACTGGCTGCATGCCTACTGGGAGCTGAGCCGCTCGACGCTGGCCCGGGCACAGGCCGCACTGGGGCCCGACTGGCACGCGGCGCGGCCGATCCTGCGGGTCATGGACGTCTCGAGCGAGGACACCACCTCGGCCACCGAGCGGCACATCCGGGACATCGCGATCCACGGCGGCGTCAATAACTGGTATATCGACGTGACGGAGCCGACCCGGTCATACCGCGTCGACGTGGGCTATCTCTCGCGCCGCGGCAAATTCTACGTGCTGGCCCGGTCGAACGTGGTGACGCCCCCCAGGGCCGGCGTCGCCGACCCGCTCGACGAGAACTGGCTGGAGGTCCAGAAGCAGATCGACCGGATCGAGAATCCTGCCACGATCGGCGGCCACGGCGAGGGACATGGGGCGTCGGTGGATCTCCGCGACCTGTTCGAGGAGCGGCTCCGCCGGCCGATGAGCAGCCTGCCGCTGTCGAATCTGTCGGTCGCCTCGCTGCCGTCACTCGGCCGCGACTTTCACTTCCGCATCGACGCCGAGCTGATCGTCTACGGCTCGACCGAGCCGAACGCCCGCGTGACGCTCCAGGGCGAGCCGGTCCAGCTTCGTGCCGACGGCACCTTCACCGTCCGCTTCAGCCTGCCCGACTCGCGGCAGATCATCCCGGCCGTCGCCGCCAGCGCCGACGGGGTCGAGGAGCGGACCATCGTGCTGGCCGTCGAGCGCAACACCAAGGAACTCGAGCCGATGATCCACGACAACAACGAGATCTGATCCGACCGGAATCGGATCGAGACGAGACGAGACGAGACGCATCCGAGATCGTATCGCTCCGACCGAGGCTCGACCGTGATCGCTCCGGACCGGAACCCGACCCCACCGGGCCGGGGCGCGGCGCCGCCCACTCCCGGCGCCGTGCCCCGGCCCGCTCCATCCCTTCCGGCCCCGATCCGAAATCATGTCGTTCGCGCCCGGCTCCCCGCCTTCACCCCACCCCGACCGAGCATGCCCCTCGATTCCAGGCCCCCTGCGGAGACATCCCCATGAGCCAGGACATCCGGCCCATCCTGGCCGGCTGGGACTTCGATCCTGACCACGTGCAGGTCCGCGTGATCGTCGGCGACGACGGCTCCGAGAGAATCCAGATGCGGATCGACCTGGGGCTGATGCAGATGGAGGTCGATGGCCGCCCCGACGGCGAGCGGCCCGAGGGCTTCGAGTCGTACCTCGACTACTACGAGGCCGCGCAGACGCGTGCCGAGGCCGACCGCGAGGATTTCACCCTGACGCCGGAGGACTGCGCCCGCCTGATGCGCGAGGGGCTCCAGTATTATCACCGGTATCTCTCGGCCTTCCACCTCGAGCGCTACAACTGGGTCGCCCGCGACACCGCGCGGAACCTCCGCCTGTTCGCGTTCGTCGTCCGGCACGCCGGCCGGCGCCGCGACCGGCTGGAGTTCGATCGCTACCGGCCGTATGTCGTAATGATGCACACTCGCGCCGTCGCCTCGCTGGCGCTGGCGGACGACGACCATGGCGCGGCGATCGCGAAGATCGACGAGGGGATCGCGGCCATCCGCCGCTTCCTGGCCGACTACGGCCAGCAGGAGCACGAGGCCGAGGTCTCCGAGCTCCAGTTCCTGATCCAGTGGAAGACCGAGCTCGATCGCCGGCGGCCCAAGGGGCCGATCGAGCGGTTGGAGCAGCAGCTCGAGGTCTCGATCAAGCTGGAGAACTACGAGGAGGCGGCGCGGATCCGCGACCAGATCAGCAAGCTCCGGGGCGCCGATTCGCACGGCCAGCCGATGCTCGGATCTTCCTGATCGCAACCGGCCCCCC
>DAIDHB010000007.1 GCA_027452145.1 Planctomycetales bacterium | reverse complement strand
CCCACCACCTCGAGGCCTCGACCGGTGGGCGATGCCCACCCGACGCCATCCGATAGCCCCGCCGAGAGAGTCCCGCACTCGCCGTGAACTGGGAAGCTCCGCGGCCGTCCGGCCTCAGCGCGGCTCCGGAACGGGCCGGCGCTCCAGGCGCCGATAGCCGTCGGCCAGCTCGGTGATCTCGATCGACTGGCCGGCCTTGATGTCGCGGAACACCTGGGTGGTTCCGCTCGTCGGCCAGTGAATTTCGAGCGTCGCGACCCGATCGGCCCGGGCCAGGCCGAGGGTCTGCTCGAGCGCATTGCCCCCGAAGCTGCTGCCCGAGGTGACGACGCGATGCACGGTCATCGGGTGCGGGCCGGTGGTCACGGCCTTGATCCGCGCCCCGATCGCCGCGCGGTTGGTCTTCTTGCCGACGAGCTTCACCGAGAGCCAGTGGTTCCCCTGGCCGGGGTTCTGGAACAGAAGGTTGTGGTACCTGTCGCCGTTGACGCCGCCGCCCATCTCGACGAACAGGTCGACGTCGCCGTCGCGGTCCCAGTCGCCGCAGGCCACGCCGTGCCCCTTCTGGAGGTGGCCGGTGCGCGTCGACGACGAGATGTCGGCGAACCGCTTCCCCTCGATGTTGCGGAGCATCCGGTTCGGGACGAGGAAGCCGTAATTGAGCGCCCCGGTCGCCAGGTAGAAGTCGAGGAAGCCGTCGTTGTCGAAGTCGGCGAAGTTCGACCCCATGCTGGCGAAGAAGGTCTCGAGGCCGACGTCGACCGTGACGTCCTGGAACTTCTGGCCCTGGAGGTTGCGATAAAGCCGGTTGCCGGGGACGTCGATCGGCATGCCGAGCATCCCCTTGACGACCTCGTCGACCGGCCGGTCGTAGGCGACGGTGAAGATGTCGAGCCAGCCGTCGTTATCGTAGTCGAAGCTCCAGCAGGAGAAGGTGCCGCGAGGTCCGTCGATTCCCTTGCTGGTCGTGACCTCGAAGAACCGGCCGTCGTGCTCGTTGTGATACAGCCGGGCGTCGTCCTGGAAGTTGTTGACGAACAGGTCCGGGAAGCCGTCGTTGTCGTAGTCGAGCCACGAGCAGCCCTTGGCGAACCGCTCGGCATCGCCCTGCACGCCGGAGCGGGCGGAGACGTCCTCGAAGGTGCCGTTGCCCCGGTTGCGATAGAGGCGGTTGGTCTGCCGCTCGCAGGCGATGAAGAGATCCACGTGGCCGTCGTTGTCGAAGTCGGCCCAGGCGGCGGCGTTGGAGTTGACCGGGTCGAGCAGCCCGGCGGCCTTCGTGACGTCCTCGAAACGCCCGCCGCGGTTGTGCAGGAGCGTAGGCCGCATCGGCCAGTTGTGCCAGGCGCCGCGGGGGATGAAGACATCCAGCAGGCCGTCGTTGTCATAGTCGGCCTGGTAGCAGACGAGCCCGCCGAGCTGCCCGACGAGGCCGGCCTCCTTCGTCCGGTCGACGAACTTGCCGTCGCCGGCGTTGCGGTAGAACGCCATGTTCTCGGTGGGGTCGTGGCAGGTGATCAGGATGTCGAGCAGGCCGTCGTTGTCGAAGTCGTCCATGATGGCCCCGCCCGACTGGTTCAACCGGCCGCCGAGCTTCGCCGGGATGCTGATGTCTCGGAACGCGCCGATGTCGGATTCGGAGCGGAAGAATCGAGAGAAGTCGAGCAGGAAGCGGGGGTCAACCTTGTCGGGATATTCGCCGAGCGTCATGTGGGCGAGGTTCAACAGCCAGCGGACCTCGAGGTTGTCGGGGAACTGGTTGAGGTACTCGGTGAAGTGGCGGACCGCCAGGCGGGAGCCGGCGGGATTGGTGTGGACGGCCGAACGGGCGATCGGCAGCAGGCAGGCGCTATCTCCCTGGCACGCGAGGCAGTTGTCATTCTCGCCCTGGCGCACGCCCATCACGCCCTGGAGGTAGATGACTGTCCCGAGCGCCGACCGCGACAGCTCTCTGTCCGTCTCGACGAGCGTGCGGAGCTCGGCCAGAACCTGGTAAGCCTTTTCGGCTTCGCCCTCGTAGCTGAGCAGGTTGGCCTTGAGGAACAGGGCCGAGAATCGTCCGTTCCGGCTGATCGCGGGATCGGCGAGCTGGCGGTCGACGATCTCGACGCCGCGGTAGCCGGCGTGCGCCCACCGCCGAGCGATATCGTCAAGCGGAGCGTCGGGCTTCCACGGCTCGACCGCGAACAGCACGGCACGAAAGCCGCTGGGATCGAGCGGCAGGGCATGCGGGCGATACCGCACGCCCTGGACGAATGGCCCCGCGGCGGCCGCCGGACCGGCGACAGCCTCGGGCGCGAGCGAGGCGGAGTCGGGCGCGCGGCCGCCGTCGGCGTTCGCGGCGGCTGGCGGGCCCGGCCGATCGGCCGGCCGCAGAAGGAGCCAGCCAGCCCCCGCCGCCGCGAGGGCGAGGACGGCCGCGGCCGGACGCACGAGATGCAGCTTCATGGCATGCCTCAACCGACAGCGGCCGGGATCGCAGGCGGCCCGCGCTACCTGGATATCGGGTGGTGGAATCGTGGGCAGTCGCAGGAACTCCACGCGGCTCCGAAGCCGCCCTGGGGGCGTTCGGCTTGCCGTGCGCCGGCCGAGGTCGTCGGCCCCATCCGGCTCCTCCCGACCATTGTACACATCCCCGGCCCCGTTCATCCGGTCCCTGACGGCGAGAAAATCGCCCGGAGCCCAGGAGTGAGCGGTTCGGAGGACCCCCTGGACATCGCCCCGGCCCGCCTGTATCAACGATCGAAGGACGCTGGATCGATCCCGGCGGCCGGGTCGGGCGAGCGGCGCGGCCTGGGGGCAACAGGGCGAAGGGTCGCCGGCGCGGGGCTCGGGACGGGCGGGTGTCGGGACGTGACGGGAAGGGGACGCGGAACGAGTTGAACGAGCCACTCGAGAGGCGCGATCGGCGCGGGGCCGGCATCGGCGTGGTGGGGGCGGGCTTCATCGTCCGCGACTGCCACCTGGTCGCCTACGCCGAGGCTGCGTATCGCGTGGTGGGGATCACCTCGCGGACCCTCGCGACGGCTCGCGAGGTGGCCGCGCTTCGCGGCGTACCGAAGGTCTTCGGTTCGCTCGAGGCGATGCTGGACGATCCCGAAATCGAGGTGCTCGACGTCGCCGTACCGCCCGCCGAGCAGCCGGGGGTGATCCGCCGGATCCTGGCGCATCCCCGCCGGGTGCGCGGAATCCTGGCGCAGAAGCCGCTGGCCATGTCCTACGCCGAGGCGACCGGGCTGGTCGAGGCTTGCGAGCGGGCCGGCGTCGTCCTGCAAGTCAACCAGAACATGCGGTATGATCCGTCGGTGCGGGCGCTCAGGGGCCTGATCGACGACGGCCGGCTGGGCGAGCCGGTGCTGGCGACGATCGAGATGCGGGCGATCCCGCACTGGATGCCCTGGACCCGCGGCGGGCGATCGGTGTCGACCTTCATCATGAGCATCCACCACCTGGACACCTTCCGCTACTGGCTGGGCGACCCGGTGCGGGTGCTGGCGAGCACCCGGCCGGATCCCCGGGCCGGGTTCCCGCACGCCGACGGGATCAACCTCTATATCCTCGAGTACGAGAACGGCGCGCGGGCCTCGGGCTGGGACGATGTCTGGGCGGGTCCCGCGCGCGAGGGGGCGGGGTCGGACATCTTCGTCCGGTGGCGGTTCGAGGGGACCGAGGGCCTGGCGCTGGGCGATATCGGCTGGCCGGGCTGGCCCGAGCGGGTTCCGAGCACGATCGCCTACACCACGACCCGCGACGGCGGCGCCTGGCATCGCCCGGCCGCGACCGCCACCTGGTTCCCCGACGCCTTCGCCGGGACGATGGGCGGATTGCTGCGGGCCGTCGAGTCGGGCGAGCCGCCGGATATCCCGGGCCGGGACAACCTGGGGACGATCGCGCTGTGCCAGGCCGTGCTGGCCTCGGCGCTCGGGCATCAGGTCGCCCGGCCGGACGAATTCAGGTCCTAGCGAGACCGACGAGGCGAACCGTGAACCTCCAATCCCTGGCCATGGCGACCGAGACACGGGCAACGATCCGGGAAACCGTGTCGAGGTTGACGACCTTCTCCAGCACGGCCGCCGCGGCGTGGGTCGCGGGGATCCTGCTGCTGGCCGCCGCCATCGGCCTGGCGCTCCGGGCCCTGCGCTGGAGGGCCCTGCGCCGTCGGCGGATGGCGCAGCTCAAGGCCCAGGCCGCCGAGCGTCGACGGGCCGAGCGTGCCCTGAAGCAGACCGAGGTCTTCTACCACACCCTGGTCGAGACCCTGCCGCAGATGATCCTCTGCAAGGACCTGGAAGGGCGGTTCACCTTCGCCAACGGCCGGTTCTGCGCCGAGCTGGGAACAACACTCGAGGAGATCAAGGGAAAGACGGACTTCGACTTCTTCCCCCGCGAGCTGGCCGAGAAATACCGCGCCGACGATCGGCGGGTGCTCGAGAGCCGCCAGGTGGTGGACGTCGTCGAGCGGCACGTCACGCCGAAGGGCGAGACCCTGTTCGTCCAGACCATGAAGACGCCGATCCTTGGGACGGAGGGCGAGCCGATCGGCATCCAGGGGATCTTCTGGGACGTGACCGAGCGGATGCGCGCCGAGGAACGGCTGAAGGAGCAGAACGTCATGCTCCAGGAGATGGCCGAGTCCGAGCGCCGGGCGCTCGAGGCGCTCAAGGCCGCGCAGAGCCGGATGGTCCAGACCGAGAAGCTCGCCAGCCTGGGCCAGCTCGTCGCCGGCGTGGCGCACGAGATCAACAACCCGCTGGCGTTCGTCACCAACAACGTCGCCGTGCTCGAGCGCGACCTGCTCGACCTGGTCGAGCTCGTCCGGCTGTTCCGCAAGGTCCGCGACGGGAGCGGTACCGCGGAGGCGGACGGCGGCCCCGCCGCGACCGACGCCCGGATCGCCGAGGTCTGCGAGCAGCTCGACCTGGACTATTGCCTCGAGAACTTGCCTCGGATCATCGAGCGCACCCGCGAGGGCCTGCGCCGGATCGAGCGGATCGTCAAGGACCTGCGGCTGTTCGCCCGGGTCGACGAGGGGGAGTGGAACGAGGTCGACCTGAATCCCGGCATCGACTCGTCGGTGAACATGGTGCAGGGCTATGCAAGGAAGCGGGGAGTGAAGGTGGTCGCCGAGTACGGCGATCTGCCCGCCGTGCGATGCCGGGCCGCCCGGCTGCACCAGGTTGTGGTCAACCTGCTGATGAACGCCATCGACGCCTGCCCGCCCGAGGGAACCGTGACCGTCCGCACGGGTCCCGATCCCGAGCACCAGGGGATCCAAATCGAGGTCTCCGACACGGGCTGCGGTATCGACCCGGAGATCCGCGGGCGGATCTTCGACCCGTTCTTCACCACCAAGCCGGTCGGCGAGGGGACCGGGCTGGGACTCTCGATCAGTTACGGGATCGTCGAGGAGCACGGCGGGACGATCGAGGTCCATTCCACGCCCGGGTCGGGCTCGTGCTTCACCGTCCGCGTCCCGCTCCAGGGCCGCCGCGGCGGCGAGACCACCCGCCCAGCCGAACCCGCCCAGGCGGCCGGGTGAGTCGACATTCGGAACTCTCAGGAGGCGGACTCTCATGAAGCTCGGTCTGATCAACTCGGCGTGGGTCCAGTCGGGCCGTGGGACGGCGTTCGGCATCCGCAAGACCCGCGAGATCGGATTCGACGCGATCGACATCT
>DAIDHB010000006.1 GCA_027452145.1 Planctomycetales bacterium | reverse complement strand
CGGGCCGCTGCGGCACGTCATCACACCTGGGGATTTTTCTCGGCACCGACTTCAACAAATTGCGTTTCAATTCGGGCCGCTGCGGCACGTCATCACACATTGAAGCAGTGACCGTTGTTGTGAAATGAACCTTGTTTCAATTCGGGCCGCTGCGGCACGTCATCACACCGTTCCCCTCCTGAGAACACACAGGTCCATCCCCCATAAACCATACAGCGCCTTGATGTTGATGCAAGAAGGAAGTGCCGGAGGTTCTTTCATAAGGCGCATGAGGGCGTATCCCCGGATGGCTGCGGGCGTTGGCACCTTCGGTTACGGGGCGGGCTCGTCATGCCGGGCCGTGGGTCCCTTCCCGTTGATGGTTGGAGGGGGGAACGAGGGCCGGTGGCGCCCCCAATACCGGTGCGCGATCGGCCTGCGGCGAGGCGCGATCGCGCTGCCGTCGCCGACGGTCCCACATTCGTCACGGCCTTGAATAAAAAGGCCGTTCGCTAGGAGTCGTCAGGAGCGGCGAGGCGCTCCGCCTCGCTTTCAGGTAATTCGTCGGCCGGGGGGACGTATTCGAAGGAATCGGACAGGTCTTCGAACGGAGGAAACGGACCGGCAAGGATCACAAAATCGGGGTGAGGAGGGCGCTGCCAGGAAATGCGGAATTCGGGTCGACGCGTGTCGAGGGGCAGGATGTCGAAGAGGTCGGTCTTGGCGAGCAAGGGGCCGATCCGGCGGCGCAGATCGGGGAGGTCATCGGGGTCGAGCCAGACCTCGAACACGGAGCGCTGGAGGCGACGGCCGTAGTGCAACAGCAACCGGGCAACCTGGGCGCGGCGGCCGTCGTGGGCGATGTCGTAACAGACGGCGTACCAGCTCATGACGGGGGTCCTCCGGGCACCGAGGGCTGGTGGAAAACGGGCCAGGGGACAGTCGGATCGGCAAGCGACCGGCGCAGGGCGCGAGCCAGACCGAACAGGTGGCGGCGATAGGATCGGGGCTCGCTCTCACCCGGCAGCTCGACCCCCCGGTGCAGCGTGGAGGCGAGCGCGGCGGCGACTTGCTGGCTGGCGTGAGGGAGGATCGTCAACGGGAACCGGCCGCGCGGCGTGGCGCGGAAGTCGGTTGGGCGCAGTCGCGCTGAGAGCTCCAGCACGGCCCGGTCCATCAGGTGGCGGAACGGTTCCTGAAGGTCGCTCGCCAGGGCGGCGTGGCCGGGACGGGGGCGGTGGAAGAAGCCGATTGAGGGGAGGAGCCCGGCCGCGCGCACGGCAAGGCAGGCCCAGCGGTGCATGTGCGTCTGCGCCATGTTCAGCAGCACGTTCACCGGGTCGTCGGCGTTCGGTGCGACGCGGTGCGAGAAGTGCCAGCCGGGGGGGAGCCGGTCGGCCAACGCGCTGAACCAGAGGCGCGCGCCCGCGCCTTCCAGACCAAGCAACTCGGGGAAATCGGCGGCGACCGCCGCGCGCTCGGCCAGGGCGCGCAGGGCGATTCCCGTGGCGGTCTCGGGACCGTCGCGCGCGGGAACCGCGTCGGCCAGCACGGCGTGGTTGCTCAGTTTGGCCGCGATCACCGCACGAGCCAGCGCGAGCCGGCGCGCTTCGTCGTCCGCCAGGCGCAACTGGCCGGCGATCGCGGCGGGGTCGTCGGGGGCGGCGTCGGCCACGAGGGCGATCGGGTCGCGCAGGAGGGCGTCGGTCACGAACACCGGAGCGCCGCCGGCCGCCAGGGCGCGCAGGGCGGGGGCCGCGATGTCGGGGTCGCCGAGAAGCACGACGGCTTCGCAACGCGCGGGGTCGGCCATCGGCGCACGGGCGTCGTCGGGCGCGCCACAGACGACGCGCTCGCCATGCAGGGTGACCGGATAGCGCCCCGGGCCGGCGACGAGGAGCGTGCCGTCGTTCGCCGGTTCCTGGGTCTCGCCGGGGAGGCGTACGACGACCGGCCCGGCGAAGGGCCGGCGCGCGTCGTTCCAGCCCAGCTCCTCGATCGCCGTCGCGCCGCCGTCCGGGTGGATTTCCCAGCGCTGGCGCCACTCGAACCGGAAGCCCAGGAACGTGAAGGGCGCGGTGAGTGCGACCACCTCGGTCTTCTCTTCGTTGAGTGCCAGGGCCAGGGCGCTCGCCGCGGCGCGGGCGGCGTCGAGCCGTTGCTCGGCTTCGGCACGGGTGCGGCAGAGGATCAGCAGGTCGTCGGCGTAGCGGACGAGCCGGCCGCCTTCCTCGGCGACGCGTTCGTCAAACCCGTCGAGGAACAGGTTGGCGAGCAGGGGTGAGAGCGGGGCGCCGGTGGGCACGCCCCGGCCGGGCTCGGGGGCACCAGCGCGAACCCAGGCGAGCAGGCGGTCGGTGAGCGGATCGTCGGCGAGGTACGCCTCAAGCCGGTCGCGCAGGGCGTCGTGATCGATCGCGTCGAAGAAGCGATGGACGTCGGCGCGCACCGCCCAGCGGAAGCCCGCTCCCCAGGCCGAGGCCAGGGCTTTCGCTGCCGAGTGCCGGCTCAGGCCCC
The DNA here is from genome assembly GCA_027452145.1 of Planctomycetales bacterium. GTDB lineage: Bacteria > Planctomycetota > Planctomycetia > Isosphaerales > Isosphaeraceae > JAKAUH01. The sequence continues at coordinate 3,614 of DAIDHB010000006.1, read as the reverse complement.
GGCGGTAAGCGAAGGATGAGTCTTCCAGAAACGGGTCGAGCCCCGGCGCGAGGCGCTCGACCACCGCGCGCTGGAGCACCCGGTCCTCGACCGGCGGGATCGCGAGCCGGCGCGCGCGATCAGCGCCGTCGCGGACCTCGACGATGGCCGATGGACCGGGCTCGTATGTGCCATCTCGCAGCGCGCCCGCCAGGTGCCCGAGCCGGCCGGCGGGCAGTTCGGCCTGCTCGGCCAGCCGGTCGAGCGCCGGGCGCTCCAGGGCCAGGTCGAGGAGCCCCAGCGCCCGGCGGCAAGGAAAGCGCTCGGGACCGAGCTCTTCGACGCGGTAAGCGCCGAAGCCGAACCTGGTGTTCGACCCGACGCGCGCGTACTGGCCCAGGACCAGCGCCTTGGCCCAGTCCGCGATCGGTCCCGCGAGCGTGATCCGCCCCACGGCGCCTCCGAGCCGGGTGCGCTCGGCCGCCGGGCCGTACGAGAAGTCGAGCCAGACCAGCCGGTTGGAGTCGCACGTGAGCCCTTCCACCGTCGGTGGCGTGCCGGCCGTCAGGCCGAGCCCGGCGAGCCGGGTCCACAAGGCGCCGGCGAACTGCGGGGCGTCGAAACGTGTGTGATCGAGATAGGCATGGCCCGGCCGCCCGGCGTCGGCGAGCCGCCGGCGCCGGAGCGGCGTGGTGAACCGAAGCGTGACCCGGTCCAGCCGCGCCAGTTGCTCCGCCTCGTCATCAAGCGATTCGACACTGATCGGGGTCAGTGGTTGTTGCGACCCCCACGGCGCACCCGTGACGAGGTCGGACACCCCAACGAGCCGGTAATTTCCTCCCCAGGCCGGTGTGCCCGGCAGCGGCGTCGCTGCCAGCACGGCCAGCCCGTCGACCAGGGTGCGCAGGACCCCGGCCGCCGCGTTGCCGTCGGTGTCGAGCAAGGTGAATCCGAACGCATAAGGCTCCCCCGGCTCGATGCGCACGCGGCATTGTTCGGGGGCGTCGATCATCAAGCCGTCGGGCAGTCCCGGTGCGCCTTTACGCTCCTGCCCGGCCGCCGCCGCGAGCCACGCATAAATGGCCGCCCCGTGCTGCGCGTGCAGCCGCACCGGGGCCGTCGCCTCGACAACCACTCGCACCCGAAAGAACCGCATCGTCACCGTCCTCCACCCCCGTTCGAGCCAGAATACTCAGGAAACTGGCCATGCACTGCATTATGGGGTAATCGGTGACTGTAGCACGGCTATCGGGGTGCCTCCCAGGGCCGTGTCCTCCTCGCACTCCAAAGCCTGCGGACTCCGCTTGCCACGCGAGATCCCGAATGAAACGACCGTCGCGTGCCTCTGCGGCCATTGAGACCATGAGGATACGTGATGCTTGAGAATCCGATCACCGGACTCACTCACGCGTCACGGTCGACCCGGCCGGCTTGCAACGAAATCAAATGGCAGATGGCAGATGCGAGATGGCAGATGCGAGATGGCAAATGCCGGAAGAATGGCAAATGCGAGTAGGAGTTACGCAGTTGGAATCACCACGCCGCCGCGAGTTGCGTGCCCTCGTTCCCACGCTCCCACGTGGGAATGCAGTCTTGACCGCTCTGCGGTCGCCCAAGCGGTGCGTTTGCTGGGCAAAGTCAGGCGTTACCGGTACCCGTCAGCGAAACCTAGCGCGGAAGACGACGCAGAGCGTCGAAGACGGCATTCCCACGCGGGAGCGTGGGAACGAGGATTTCCGTGTGAGGCGCACCAAAACGTCAACTGCGTAACTCCTAGCGAGATGGCAGATGCAAAATGGTAAATGCCGGAAGCGTGGTGAAAGCCTGATTCGTTAGCTAGCGCGATATACCGCTAGTCGGCATCCAACATGCTGCATCTGTCATCTTGCATTTCGCATCTGCCATGCTGGGAGAGTTTGTCAGTGGCTATGCAGCGAAGACGACCTCACGCTCCCGCTCCAGGCCGCCCGATGACCTCGCGCGGCTGGTCGCGCTCGCGGCGGGTGGCGATGGCGTTGACGGCGTTGAGGTAGGCTTCGGCCGAGGCCTCGACGATGTCGGTCGACGCGGCGCGGCCGCGGAAGCTGCGGTCGTCGCTTTCGACTTCGAGCTCCAGGGAGACCTCGCCCTGGGCGTCCTTGCCGGCGGTGACGCCGCGGACGGCGAACTCGCGGAGGTTGGCGGCGATGCCGGTAACGCGCTCGACGGCCTTGAAGATGGCGTCTACGGGGCCGTCGCCCGTCGCGGCGTCCTGGACGATCTCGCCGTCGGGACGGCGGATGCGGACGGTGGCGGTGGGGACAACGCTGGAGCCGGCGACGGTGTGCAGGCTGACGAGCGACCAGTGGGCGGGGACGTCCTGAATGTGCTTCTCGATCAGGACGATCAGATCTTCGTCGTAGACTTCCTTCTTCTTGTCGGCCAGGGTTTTGAAGTCTTCGAACAGGGTTTCGAGCTGGGCGTCGTTCAGGTGGTAGCCCAGCTCCGTGACGCGCTCGCGCAGGGCGTGGCGGCCGGAGTGCTTGCCCAGGACGAGGTCGGTGCGGGGGACGCCGACTTCTTCGGGACGCATGATCTCATAAGTGGAGCGTTCCTTGAGCATGCCGTCCTGGTGGATGCCGGCCTCGTGGGCGAAGGCGTTGCGGCCGACGATCGCCTTGTTGCGCTGGACGGTCAGGCCGGTGATCGTCGACACCATGCGGCTGACGGGGTAGAGCCGCTCGGTCTTGATGCTGGTGGTCACGCCGTAGTAGTCGCCGCGGGTCTTCAGGGCCATGACGATTTCTTCGAGCGCGGCGTTGCCGGCGCGTTCGCCAATGCCGTTGATCGTGCATTCGACCTGCCGGGCGCCGACTTCGATGGCGGCGAGGCTGTTGGCGACGGCCAGGCCCAGGTCGTTGTGGCAGTGGACGCTGATGATCGCCTGGTCGATGTTGGCCACGCGCTCGCGGAGGGTGCGGATCACGCTGGCGTAGTGGGTGGGGACGGCGTAGCCGACGGTGTCGGGGATGTTCACGGTGGTCGCGCCCGCTTCGATGGCAGCCTGGACCACGTCGCAGAGGAAGTCGATTTCGGTGCGGGCGGCGTCTTCGGGGCTGAACTCGATATCGGCGCAGCGGTCGCGGGCCTGTCGGACGCTGGCGACGGCGCGTTCGATGACCTGTTCGCGGGTCATTTTCAGCTTGTGTTCGCGATGGATGGCCGAGGTGGCGAGGAAGACGTGGATGCGCGGGGCTTGCGCGAACTTGAGGGCTTCCCAGGCGCGGTCGATATCGCGCTCGTTGCAGCGGGCGAGGCCGCAGACGCTCGCGCCGGCGACCTCGGCGGCGATGGCGCGGACGGCCTCGAAGTCGCCCTGGGAGGCGATCGGGAAGCCGGCCTCGATGATGTCGACGCCGAGGCCGGCGAGGGCGCGGGCGATCTCCACCTTCTCGGTCATGTTCATGCTCGCGCCGGGGGATTGCTCGCCGTCGCGCAGCGTCGTGTCGAAGATCCGGATTCGGTTCGAATCGGCCATGGCTAGGGCTCTTTCCTTGGGATCGGGTTGGCTCGCACGCAAACCCTTTGGGGAAAAGGGACAACGCAATGACCGGGTGGAAAACGCACGAAGCCCCGAGATCCACCGGTCCAGGCGG
>DAIDHB010000005.1 GCA_027452145.1 Planctomycetales bacterium | reverse complement strand
AAAGTAGGCCGTAAATCGCCTGTGGCTATGAACAGTCGGCCGAGTCAGCTACGATCAACCAACGTGTCTGAAACCCGTGAGAATGGTGGCTGGTTTTGAAGCGCCCACGAGTGGCTGGTTTTGAAGCGCCCGGTGACACCTTCCACGACGCATCATGCATGGCTCGATTTTCGGGTGGCCTTGAGTCTTCGCGTCACGGCATCAACTGAAGGACTGGGAAAAATGGGAATCGTAGGGGCGTTAGTCTCGGCCGAATTTGCCCCTCGATCCGGCCGAACTACCATCCCCTGATCAATAGACGACACGAATGTCGTCACTATTCGGTCGTGCTTCGGATTTTTTGGAATCGCACCACAGGCATTGATGGGCGATTAAAGGAGTGCACTCGATATGGGTTATGCCTCTCATCTCGCCTGCTCGGTCTGCGGAGCCGAGTACCCGGTCGATCGGGTGATGAATCTGTGCGAGAAGGACGGGCGGCCGTTGCAGGTCGTGCTGGACCTCGAGCGGCTGGCGGCCGAGCGCGGCCGCGACGGGTGGTGGACGCCTGAACGCCACAACCTGTGGCGTTTCGGGGGTTTGCTGCCCCTGGACTTCGACTCGCCGGCCGACCGGGCGCACATCACGACGCTGGGCGAGGGGTACACGCCAAGCCTTGCGTACGTGCATCCGCTGGCTGAGCGGCTGGGTTGCCGCCTGGAGGTCAAGGATGAGGGGAAGCACCATCGAGGGTTCGGGGGTAATCCGACGCTTTCGTTCAAGGACCGGGGGATGGTGATGACGGTGGCGATGGCCCGGCAGCTCGGGCTGACGCGCCTGGCCGTGCCGACTCAGGGAAATGCCGGGGATTCGCTGGCGGAGTACGCCGTGGCGGCCGGGATCGAGGCGGTGATCGCCATGTCGCCCGACACCGATCTGCCGGTGCTGGGGAAGGTCGCGGCGTATGCGCGGCTGCATCCCGATCGGGTGAGCCTCGACCTGGTGCCCGGGACGATTGTCGACTGCGCGAAGAAGATCCGCGAGGAGTACCTGCCGCGCGGGTATTTCAGCGTGGCAACGTTCCAGGAGCCGGGCTGGCGGACTGAGGGAAAGAAGACGCTGGGCCTGGAGATGGCCGAGCCGTCGGGCGATCGGCTGGCGGAGCGGCGCTGGCAGTTGCCCGATGTGATCGTCTACCCGACCGGGGGCGGGACCGGGGTCGTCGGGATGGCCAAGGCGTTTGACGAGCTGGAGGCGCTGGGGCTGGTGGGCCCCGATCGTCCGCGGATGATCTGCGTCCAGAGCGAGGCCAGCACGCCGATCGTGCGTGCGTTCAACTCCGGCGCGGCCGACATCGATCCGCGCCCGGCGGGCCGGACGATCGCCACAGGGCTGAACGTGGCACAGAACATCGGGCACATCAACGTGCTGCGAATCATCCGCGACTCGGGCGGCTGCGCGCTGGTGGTCCCGGAGGCGGTAATCGCCACGACGATTCGCGACGAGTGGCGGGCGCGACGGTTCGCCTGGTCGCCCGAGGGCGCCGCGACGCTGGCCGCGCTTCCCGAGCTGGCCGATCGGGGCATGATCCGGCCCGGCGACCGGGTCGTGCTGGTCAACACGGCCTCGGCGGAGAAATACCTGCCCACGATTCGGGAGGCGCTGGACGGCGGGCTTTGAACTTGAAGGTTGACTGCGCAAGCCGGGAATCACACGGAGTCGCGCCGGTCAATCGGCGTCGGGATCATCGTCGGCGTCGGGATCGTCGTTAACGTCGGCGGCCGCCGACCATCCCGGGCCGGCCGACGCCGGCAGCCGGCCCTGGCGGAGGACGTGGATGGTGATGTCCTTGGCGCGGCGGGGCCAGGGCATGGATTCGACCCGCTCGACGGTGCGCTCCACCGGGTAGGCGGCGCGGCGCAGCTCGATCCGGCCGTCGTCAATGATCGCGTATCCCGCGCGGGGATCGCCGTCACGGGGCAGGCCGACGCTGCCCGGGTTGAGCACGGTCGTCCCGTTGACCTCGAGCTTGAATTGCATGTGCGTGTGTCCCACGCAGACGACGTCGGCCTCGACGTTCTGGAGCCGCTTCGCCCAGGTGCTCGAGTCTTTCAGCAAGTATTCGTCCAGCGGGTCGCGAGGGGTTGCGTGCACCAGGAGGAACCGCTTGCCGTCGATCGTGCATCGCTGGGTGACGGGCAATTGCAGGAGATACCTGCGTTCCTCGGGCCCGAGCGCCTCCCACATCGAGGGCCGCGACGAGGCGGTGAGGTAGCGGAAGCCGGTCTCGCCGCTGACGGGGATGCCCTGTGCGACGCCGTGGTCGTGATTGCCGCGGATCGCGTACGTGGCGCGATCCATGGCCCATCGCACGCAGGGCGCGGGGTCGGGCCCATAGTCGACGAGGTCGCCCAGGCAGAGGCAGACGTCGAACGGCTGGTCGATCGCCTCAAGGGCGGCCCAGTTCGCGTGGATGTCGGAGACAACCAGTATCCTCATCGTGGAATGGTGCTCGCGGGCCAGTGGGAGCGGCCACCAAGTGTCGCCCGAGGGATCGCCGGACGCAATGGCAACAGCCACAGCTATCGCATTTTATCAACTTCGGACGTGGCGTGCCCCGCGATCGCCGAGCCCGACCGAGCCAGCAGGACCGAAAGGTTGTGCCGGGCCTCGGCATTGAGGGGGTCGAGCGCCAGGACGTCGCGGAGGGCGCGCTCGGCGGCGAGCGGCTCGCGGTCCTCCTGGAGCAGAGCGTGGCTGAGGACCACGCGTGGGCGGATGGCCAGGGGCGCCGCGGCGATCGCGGCTTCGAGGCGGGCCCGCGCCTCGGCGAAATGCTTGCGGGCCATCGCGGCGCGGGCGCGGAGCACCGGGGCCTCGGTCGGGTCGGTCGAGGCGTCGAGCCGGGCGGCGGTTGACTCGACCATGTCCCACCGCGATTGCGACAGATACAGCTCGCCCAGCCCGCGCCACGCAGGCAGGAAGCCAGGCTGCCCGGCGACCACGGCGCGCCAGTGCGCCTCGGCCTCGGCGGGCCGGCCCTGCTCCTGGCAGATCACCGCGAGGTTGTGCCGGGCCTTGTGGCCGCGCAGGCCGGGGTCGACGCTGGCGAAGTGATCCGCCTCGCGGGCCTCGAGCAGGCGGTACAGACAGACTTCGGCCTCGGCGGCCCGGCCCAGGCCGCGAAGGATCAGCGCCTCCTGGAACAGCAGCTCGGCGTCGTCGGGATAGACCGCGCGCCCGGACCGGCAGGCCGCCAGCGCCTCGTCGGACCGACCCAGGCGCCGAAGTCCCTGGACGATCAACGCGTGGAGCTTCCGCACGATCGAGTCGCCCGGATGCGACCGCTCGAGGCTTCGGGACAGGAGCGGCAGGGCCTCGGCGGTCCGCTCGAGCTCGAGGTAGACCGAGCCCAGGTTGAATAGCACGAATGGATCGTCCGGGTTCTCGGCCGCCTCGGCATGGAGCAGCCGGACGTCCCGCTCGAGCTTCGCGCGCCGGAGGGTCGGGTCGATGTAGCCGACGTGCCGGATCGTCACGTCCGACCAGCGCACCGGGTCGCCCGCGCGGCGGATCGCCGGCAGGATCTGCTCGTGGACGCGGTACGTCCACCGGATCTTCGGATCGTTGCGGAACAGCCGGATGTGATCGACGACCGTGGCCGAGCCGTCGTCGGCCCCGGACGGGCAGAGGCACTTCATCGCATAGGCGGCCGGCCCGCCTCGTTCGAGCGCAGCCAGGAGCGAGCGGAGCCGGCCCCGGTTCTCCTCGTCCAGCCGGTCGTCGGCGTCGAGCCAGAGGATCCACTCGCCGTTCGCGTGCCGGATCGACTCGTTCCGCGCGGCGGCGAAATCGTCGATCCAGGGGAACTCGAAGAACCGCGCGCCGAAGCGCGCGGCCACCTCGCGCGTCCGGTCCCGCGAGCCGGTGTCGACCACGACCACCTCGCCCACGAGGTCGGCGGCCGTGGTCAGGCATGCCCCGAGGTTCGCCTCCTCGTCCCGGACGATCATGCAGAGGGAGACCGCCGGGCGCGGGCCGGCCGGCGACGCGCCTCCGGTCGTGCCGGCGTCCAGCCGATAGCCGGCCGAGCGCTCGGGGCCCCACTTCTCGCGGAAGACGGCGAAGTTCGCCGCGAGCTGACGGCGGACGTCGATTCCCAGACCGGCGAAGGTCCGGCTGCCGTGGTGGTGGACGAAGACGTCGAGCGCCAGGACCAGGCGGAACCCGGCCTCTCGGGCGCGGACGCACAGGTCGTCGTCGTCGAAGAATCCCGGGCCGAACCGCTCGTCGAGCCCGCCGATCCGATCGAGCACCTCGCGGCGGATCAGCAGACAGAAGCCCGTGAGCCGCTCGACGGACACGCACTTTCCGGCGTACTCGCGCCGGCGCCTGGCGGCGAAATCGTCCAGCCCGGCGAGCGTCGATTCGTCATAGCCCGCCTCAACGCGTTGAGGAGCCGCGGCGCGGTTGGTCACGGCGCCGACCAGCCCCACCGTCGGCCAGTCGCGCGTGGACCATGCCACCAGGCCGTCGAGCCAGCCCTCGGTGGCGACCGTGTCGTTGTTGAGCAGGACGATCGAGCTCCCCCGCGCCCGCGCGATCGCCTGATTGCAGCCGGCCGGAAAGCCGACGTTGACCGCGTTGCGGATCACCACGACGCGGTCGGGGCCGGGCCGGTCGCGCAGCTCGTCGAGGTATCGGGGCGTGTCGTCGGTCGAGCCGTTATCCACCAGCAGGAGCTCGTAGGGGCGCCGGGTCCACCGCAGGACGCTCTCGACGCAGCCGCGCGTGTCCTCGATCTGGTCGCAGCAGAGGATCACGATCGAGGCGAGCTCGTCCTCGGGCGGTGGCGCGTCGGCGAACCAGGGCTCCGCTGGGACCAGATCGGGCGCGGCCGCCGAGAGCCGCCGCCGATCGTGGGCCAGCCGGCGTCGTTGCACTCGCTCTCCCGAGCGCGCCAGCGCCTCGTCCAGCGCGCGGGCCGCGTCGAGGTCGAACGGGTCGTCATCGAGGGCCCGCTCGAGTCGCTCGACGGCCGCCGCGTGTTCTCCCCCCGCGCGGCGCCGGGCCGACCGTGCGACGATCTCGGCCCACTCGCGGTCTACAGTCGCGAGGACTTCGTCCTCGCCGGCCGGCCCGACGAGGATCCGGTCGCATCGATCCCAGCGACGGCGCGATACGCTCGGCGCACGAACGGCGGAGAGCGCCATCCCGACCACCGGCAACGGCGCCGACCACACCCATTCGGGGATCTCGCCGGCTGCCAGGTCGATCAGGAGAAAGTCCGGACGCCAGCCCTCCGGCAGGCGCGTCTCGACCGACGGCCACGCCGCGTCTGCCCCAACGATCAGGTCGGCAGAAGGCGCGTCGCCGAACGTCAGCCGTTCCCCCGGCCCTCGCGCCGACGGCCGTCCTCCGGCAAACGACCCCCGCACGGGCCCGTGCAGATAGCGGCGCGCCATCAATTCCCCCTACCCACGCGGGAATCCAGGTTCCTCCCGACCATCAGACAACGACCCCACGGTCCCGGCAAGCCCCTGCCGGCTCTCCAGTGGCGGGCCGCGGGACCCACCCATCCGTTTCGCGTCGAAAAAAATCAACATTATTGACGCTCTGGTTCCGGCGTGTTCGATTAGGGCGGTTCACATGATGTTCATCCTGGGTCATGGAAGATCAGCACGTTCCCTGGTGCTGGTTAGGTGGTCGTGCCTCACCATCAGGTGACACTTCGCGGCATCGGGCGCGGGGACGTGCCCAACGGGACAGGACGCGTCTTCTTGAGGTGTTGACGTCGACGCCTCGATGAATGGGCCGACGTTTTCCACCGGGTTGTCGGACGGCGCGGGACGGACTCCCAGGCAAGGGCGGGCTGCCGTGCTGAGCGGTCCAGTCGAACGGCCGCCGTGCGAGGGCCGTGTTGCGCGTGGAGAATTGGTGTAACGGCCGGGGCGATCTCCGCCAACGCCGTTCGTCCGTCGTTGCAAGACCTACGACTCCGAATGGGAGCGGTCGTGCCGGGCCGCGCGGAACGGACCCGACGGGGCCGTCGCGCGCCCGGGATTCGGTGCCGCTCGGCCTGGCCTGGCCCCGGGCAGGATCGCGGCCGGCGGCTTCGGGACAGGGGGGAGCATGAAGATGTGGGACAGATCGGCTCACCGGCGATTCCGGGGGCTCTCGATTCTGGCGGCCCTCGTGGCCGTCGCGGGGCTGCTCGCCATCGGGCCGGGCGCGGCCGCGGATACAATCGTGATGTTCACGGCGTCGACGGACTACACCGGGGATATCAACGGGGGCGCCAGCTTCCCCAACGATCCGGTCAATCAGAACCCCAACCTCCCCGGGATCTCGAACGGCGTGACGCTGTCGCCCGTGTCGGGCGGATTCGGCGACGCCGCGGTCGGCCCGCTCGACGGGGTGACCTATGGGCCCTTCGGGTTCAACAACAACGCCGGGGGTTCCACCGGTTGGGTCACGTCTTGCTACACCTTCACGGCGGCCGGAACCTACCAGATCGTCTGGGAGGTCGCCAACGTCTTCGGCACGCAGGGCAACGACGCCCTGGCAACCGACAACATCACGCTCAACGGCCAGCGGATCGTCGACTTCAGCTCGGGGATCCCGCCCGGCTTCAATCCCCAGGGGAGCGTCGGGACATCCACGGGCGTCTCGGGCCTCAATCCGAGCGGCGGCGATTCGGCATTCGGGTGGATGGACGTCAGCCCAAACACCTCGACGGGGGTCACGCCCTTCTTCGACACGTCGGGAGACGTCTACTCGGCGTCCCAGCTCTACTCGTCCACGATCACGGTGAAGAAGAACGATGAGATCTGCATCGACGCCGCCTTCCTGACCAACAGCGGCAGCCCCTATCAGGACTACGCCGCAGTGGCCCTTCTGTCGGTGCCAGAGCCGTCGGGCCTCGTCCTGGCCGGGACGGGCCTCGTCGCGGCCGTCGGGTATGCCTCGCGGCGTCGCCGTCGAAGGTCCGCGCGCGGTTGAACGGCCCAATTCCCTGCCGTCCGCGAGCGCCTCGACGGCCGTCGCCGCCGGCATCCGGACTCCGAAACGGATCGAACCACGACGCCAAGCCCTGCTTGCCGAGAGCCGAGGTGTTCCATGAGATGGAGATGTGCCCTGGCCCCGCTGGGCCGCCGCAAGGACCGACCGCGCCGACCGCGCCCGAAGGCGTATCCCGACATCCTCCGCCTCGAGTCGCGCCGGCTGCTGTCGGGCCCCGGGATCAACGAGTACCCCGCGAGCTCTGCCCTGTCGCGGCCGATCTCGGCGGTCGCCGGCGCCGACGGGAACATGTGGGTTACCGAGTACGCCGCAAAGGAGGTCGTGGCCTTCTCGCCCGCCGGCGCGATCGTGAAGACCGTGCCCGTCTCGGGGATGCCGTACGGGCTCGCGGCCGATCCCGGTGGAAACCTCTGGGTCACCGAGAACGGCACGACGCCGGTGATCGGCGAGATCTCGACGGCCGGCTCGGGCTCGCTCCTGCACGCGTATTCGCTGCCCGCCGGTACGAACCCCCAGGGAATCGCCGCGGGGCCCGACGGCAACATGTGGTTTGTCGGCTACGGGACCAGCGTGGTGGGCAGCATCACGCCGGGCGGCGCGATCTCGACGCACGCCCTGAGCGCCGGCAGCCGGCCGGTGGGCATCACCGCCGGCTCCGACGGCAACCTGTGGATCACGGAATCCACGGGGGATCGAATTGCGCGGGTATCCACCGGATTCGCGATCACCGAGTTCGCCGTCCCGACGCGGTACGCGATGCCGTTCGGCATCACGGCCGGACCGGACGGCAACCTGTGGTTCACCGAGAACGGCGCGAGCAAGATCGGCCGGATCACCACGTCGGGCGTGATCTCGGAATTTGCGCTGACAGCCGGCGGCCGCTGCCCGTTCGGGATCGTCGCCGGACCGGGAGGGACGCTGTGGTTCACCGAGAACCTCACGAGCGCGCTCGGCCAGATCACGACATCGGGGGTCATCACCCAGTACCCCCTGCCGACCTCGAATTCCAGCCCCGAGGGTATCGCCGACGGCCCGGGGAATACGTCGATCTGGTGGACCGAGTCGTCCGTCGGCCAGGTCGGCAACCTGTCCTGGACGGCCAGCGGGCAGGCCGTCACCACCGACCCGACCCAGACGCAGTACACCGCGTTCTCCACCGGGATGATCGGCCCGCTCGACGGGAATCAGCAGACGTCGATTAATGTCGACCCCGCGCCGCCGTGCAACTGCGGCCAGAACACTGCCGCGACGCTGGCGTCGGACCTGTCGCTGACGTACAACTCGGACACGGTCGATGTCCGACCGATCGTCAATACCACGTACCACACCGATCCCAATGCGCCGGTCCCCACCTCGATCACAGCGACGTTGACCTGGAACGGCTCGCCGCAGACGCCCGTCAACTTCCAGACGACCGGTCACAGCCCGGGCGACACCTACCTGCTGGGCCTCCAGGTGGACAATCCGGTGGCGACAACCGGGGCGTATCCGTGGTCGGTGACCATCCAGGCCAACTATCCCGGCGGACAGCAGATCATCACGACGACCGGCGGGATCGCCAACGTGGTGGCGAACGGGCCGTCCGACCCGTACGGACAGGGGTGGAGCGTTGGCGGCACAGCGAAGCTGGTCCCCGACGGCAAGGGCGGGTTCATCTGGGTCGCCGGGGGCGGCGGCAGCCGCGCGTTCCAGGCGGGCAACGGCACCACGTTCATCAGCCCGCCCAACGACATGGGCACGCTGGTCAAGAACGGCGACGGGAGCTTCACGTACACGACGCCCCAGCAGGTCAGGTGGAACTTCGACTCGCAGGGGCAACTCACCAGCGTCGTCCAGGCCGACGGACCGTCGCAGACGTTTACCTACGACGGCGCGGGCGACCTGCTCACGGCGACGGACCCCGGCGGCTGGACGGCCACGTTCACCTACTCGGGCGGGCACCTCTCGGCGATCGACGAGCCCGGCGGGCGGGCGATCACCTTCAGCTACTCGGCCAACGACCTGACCGAGACCACCGACCCCGCCGGCAGCGTGAGGACCTTCACCTACGACTCCGCCGGGCACCTCACCGGCGACTCGTGGGGCACGCGAACGACGACCTACACGTATGATTCCCAGGGCGCACTGACCGGCGCCGACCAGGGGCTCGGCAGCACGCTCGGGCTGGTCCCGTCGTCGATCGAGGGACTCCAGACGAGTCCCGCGATCGACGAGAGCCAGGACGTGTCGGTCGTCACCGACGCGCTCGGAAGCGTCACCACCTACACCTATGACGCTTTCGGCCAGCCCACCGAGGTCAAGCAGCCCAACGGGGCCGTCCAGCGGACCCAGTACGACTTCGCCGGCAATCCGACCGTGTCGACTGACCCGATGGGCCGCGTGACGACCTACACGTACCAGTATGGTGCCGGTGACGGCGAGCTGACGCAGGTCACCAACCCCGACGGCTCGACGATCCGATACCAGTACGACCCGACCTTCCACCAGGTCACGCAGGAGACCGACGAGCTGGGGCATGTCACGAAATATACCTACAGCAGCCAGGGCGGCCTCACGTCGATGACCGACGCGCTCGGCGGCGTGACGCGGTACTCTTACTCGAGCGGGTTGCTCCAGAGCGTGACCGACCCGCTGGGTCACACCACGCAATACCAGTACAACAGCCAGCGGCTCGAGACCGACCAGATCGATCCCCTGGGACACCGGACGACCTACACCTACGACTCGGCCGGCAACCAGATCAGCATGGAGGACCCGCTCGGGCGGGTGACGACCTACGCCTACGACGGCGATCGCCGGGTGATCGAGGAAACCAATCCGCTGGGCGGCACGATAACCTGGACCTACGACGCGCAGGGCCAGGAGCTCAGCGTGACCGACCCGCTGGGACATCAAACCCAGTACATCTACGATGAGCGAGGGTTCCTGATCGAGGAAATCGACGCGGCAGGGACGACCGCGCAGGCGATCACGACGTACGGTTACGACGCCCTCGGCCGCCAGACCAGCAGGACCAATCCCAACGATCACACGACGACCTACGCCTATGACTCGGTCGGCAACCTCATCTCGACGACCGACCCGCTCGGCGGCGTGACGACCTATTCGTATGATCTCGACAACGAGCGGGCCTCGACCACCGACCCGCTCGGCCGGACCACGACCTACTCGTACGACTCCAGGGGCCGCCAGACGGGCGAGACGGATGCCGCGGGGACGCCGCTCCATCGCACCACCACGACGGTCTATGACGCGGTGGGCAACGTCACCGAGACGATCGACGCGATCGGCGGCGTGACGACGTACACCTACGACGCCCTCGACCGCCAGACCGTCGTGACGGACCCGCTCGGCCTGACCACCACGACGGCCTACGACGCCGACGGCAACATCCTCGCCGTCACCGACCCGCGCGGCTACACAACCACGTACGTGTACGACGCGCTCAACCGCCAAATCGAGACGATCGACCCGTTGAACGAGATCAGCCGGACGACCTACGACGCGGTCGGCAACGTCATCGCCACCACCGATCCTCGCGGCTACACGACCACGAATGTGTACGACGCGCTCGACCGCCGGATCACCGTCACCGACCCGCTTGGCCGGACCACGACGACGGCTTATGACGCCGACGGCAACGTGATCTCGGTCACCGACCCGCTGGGCAGCACGACCAGCTATACCTACGACGCCCTCAATCGCCAGGTCACCGTCGAGAAGCCCGACGGCGGGGTCACGACCACGACCTATGACGGCGACGGCAACGTGATCTCGACCACCGACCCGCTCGGCAAGACGACGAGCTATACCTACGATGCCCTCGACCGCAAGATCACGACGACGGACGCCCTCGGCGGTGTCACGACGTACATCTACGACGCGGTCGGCAACCTGACGACGCTGATCGACCCGGACGGCAATCACACCGCGTTCGTCTACGACGCGCTCGACCGCAAGGTCGAGACGATCGACCCGCTCAACAACGCAACGACGTACTCTTACGACGCGCTCGACCGCCTGATCTCCCGGACCGATGCGCTGGGCCGGGTGACAACCTACGCCTACGACGCCGACAGTCGGCTGCTGGGCGAGACCTGGTATGACGCGAGCCACGGCGTCAGCAACATCGCGACGTACACTTACGACGCCGACGGCAACCTGCTCTCCGCCGGTAATGCGGCGGGGACCACGACCTATACCTACGACCCGCTTGACCGAGTCGCCACGACCGAGGACTCGTTCGGGCTGACCCTGATGTACACCTACGACGCGGCCGGCAACCGGATCGAGACGGTCGACTCGCTGCGCGGGGTGACGACGTACATCTACGACGCCGCGAACGAGCTGACGAGCGAGCAGTTCGGCGGCACTGGCCAGGTGCCGCTCCGGATCGACATGACCTACAACGGCCGCGGCGAGATGGCGACCGAGACCCGGTATAGCGACCTGGCCGGGACGCAGGTCGTCGTGCGCACGACCTACTCGTACAACGGCGATGGTGAGATCACGAACATCGTCGACGAGGACCACACCGGCACGATTCTGGCGAACTTCACGTACACGTATGACCTGGCCGACCGGGTCACCACCGAGGACGCGCTGGGTTCGGTCACGACGTACAGCTACGACGCCGACAACCAGTTGGTCCAGGAAGTCTCGCCGCTGGGCACGATCAACTACGGCTACGACGCCAACGGCAATCGGAACAACGGCAACAATGTGGTCGGCGCGAACAACCAGTTGCTCTCGGACGGCGTCTGGAACTACACCTACGACGCCGACGGTAACCTGGTGCAAAAGGTCGGCGTGTCGGGCGGGCCGGAGAACGGCGTCACCTGGACCTACACGTACAACAACGCGAATCAGATGACGACGGCCGTCGAGAAACAGGGTAGCTCGACCGTGCTGACCGTGACGTACACTTACGACGCGCTGGGCGACCGGATCGAGGAGGACGTCAGCGGCAGAAGCGTGCCCTCGTCGGTAACCCGCTTCGCCTACGACGGGCCGAACATCTGGGCCGACCTCGACGGGACGAACGCCCTGGTGATGCGGCGGCTGTACCTGATCGCGATCGACTCGGTGACGGCGCGGATCACGGCGACCGGGACGGTGGCGTGGTATCTGACCGATCGCCTCGGCTCGGTGCGGGTGCTGACCAACGCCGCCGGGGTCGTCATCGACCGGATTACCTACGACGGCTTCGGCAACATCCTCGCGCAGACGAACGCGGCGGCGGCCGATCGCTACCTCTGGACGGGCCGCGAGTTCGACACACTGACCGGGCTACAGTTCAACCGGGCGCGGTACTACGACCCGAGCACCGGGCGGTGGACGACCGAGGATCCCGCTGGATTCGCGGCAGGATCGACCAACCTCTATCTCTACGCAGGGAACAATCCGACGAACTTCACCGATCCCACGGGCGAGATCCGGACTCAGACTCGCCTGTTCGTCGAGGACTGGTTCCTGCGGTTCACCATCGGGCTCAGTCGGAAGGAAGGCGGAGCCCTGCTGGACATGATCATGAGGCTCGCGCCGAACCGTGCCCAGCTCCAGGCCATCCGCAAGGCCATGACGGCCGCACTCGAGGCAGGGAATTACCGCGCGGCGATCAAGGAAGCGGAGGAGTTCGCTCGGCTGATCGTCAAGGTGCTTGGCAACAAGAAGATTCAGCAGCACCTCATCAAGGCGGGGCTCGGAACCGCGCTCAAGAAGGTCTTCACCCGACTCGCCTCCTGGGTGGTGAACGGCCTGCCCATCATCGGATGGTGCCTGCTCATCTTTGACGCCTCGACGTCAGCGTACTACGCGGGGCGAGAATATGACCCCTGAACCGACCGCGCTGGCGACCGCTGGCCTGCCAGAAACCTGGCCTGTTGCCGGTATCGCCGGCACCGGGGCCCGCGCGTCTCGCACCTGGACACTATTGACTCAACCCAGCCACCGGTCGCACCAGAGCTGGAACATGAGGAGCGTCCAGAGCGGCTTGCGGTGGTCGCAGACGCCGGCGCGGTGCTCGTCGACCAGCCGGGCGACCGGCCCCGGCCGGAATATCCCCTGGCGCTCGAGTCGCTCTCGCCCCAGCAGGTCGTCCACCATCGGGCCCAGCGGACCACGCAGCCAACGCGCCACCGGGATGCCGAATCCCTTTTTCGGCCGGCGGAGGATCGAGGCGGGCAGCCGGCGCGCCGCCGCGTGCTTCAGCAGCCGCTTCGTCCGGTTCCCGGCCAGCTTGAACGACGGCGGCAGCGTCTCGATCCAGTCGACCAGTTCGGCGTCCAGGAACGGGGCGCGGACCTCCAGCCCGCACGCCATGCTCGCGCGGTCGACCTTGGTCAGGATGTCCTCGGGCAGGTAGGTGTCCTGGTAGAGCAAGAGCGACCGGGTCAGGTCATCGGCCCCGCCGGCGACGGCCGAGGCCCGCCGCAGGTGCTCGGCCTCCACGTCGACCGGATCCCCGTCGACCAGAAGCGCTGCGATCTCGGCCCCCGAGAACGAGCCGAGCCAGCGCTGGTGCGCCAGGGGAAGCGGCTCGCCGGCGCCGCGGAGGAACTGCTTGAGCTTGAAGTCCAGGCTGAAGTTCCGGTGGTCGACCGGCATCAGGCCCACCGCCGCGCCGGCCATCGCCTGCGCCCGGCGGGGCAGCCGGCGGAACACGCCCGCCGCCCGCTCGGCCGCGAACGTCGGATAGCCCGCGAGCAGCTCGTCGGCGCCGTCGCCGCCCAGCACGACCGTCACTTCCTCGCGAGCGAACCGGCTCAACAGGTGCGTCGGCAGGATCGATGCGTCGCCGAACGGCTCGTCCAGCCAGCCGGCGACCTCGGGCAGCAGCTCATACGCCGTCGCGATCGAGAAGGTCCGCTCGCGGTGATCCGTCCCGAGGTGCTCGGCCACGGCGCGGGCGTGCCGGCTCTCGTCGAAGCTCGGGTCCTCGAAACCGATCGAGAACGTGCGCACCCGCCCCGGCGGCTCGACCTCGCAGAGCGCCGCCGCCACGCTCGAGGAATCGACCCCGCCCGACAGGAAAACCCCGAGCGGCACGTCCGACCGCCGATGCCGCGCCACCGACGCGCGAAACGCGTCCCAGAACCGCGCCGACGCCGTCTCGAAATGCCGCTCCGACGGGTCGACCGCCGGAGGCTCCCAGTATCGACTCAGCCGCGACTCGCCCGCCTCCCACACCAGGACGTGCGCCCTCGGCAGCTTCTTCATCCCCCGCCAGATGGTATGGGGCGCCGGCAGGTACTCATAAAAGAGGTAGCGGGCCAGCCCGGCGCGGTCAAGGTCGCGCGGGACGTCCGGGTGCGCCAGCAGCGCCTTGGGCTCGGAGCCGAAGGCCAGGCCGCCGCCGGGCAGCTCCCCATAATAAAGAGGCTTCTGCCCCATCCGATCCCTTGCCAGGACCAGGCGGCGGCGGCGCGCGTCCCAGATCGCCAGGGCGAACATGCCGTTGAGCCGACGGACGAAATCCGGCCCGTCTTCCTCATAGAGATGCACGAGGCTCTCGGTGTCGGACGCCGTCCGGTACTGGTGGCCCTTCGCCTCCAGATCGCGCCGCAGATCCAGCTCGTTGTAGATCTCGCCGTTGTAGGTTACCCAGACAGTGCCGTCCTCGTTCGCCATCGGCTGCGAGCCGCCGTTGATGTCGATGATCGACAGCCGGCGATGCCCGAGAGCGACCGGCCCGTCCAGATGCAGCCCCGCACCGTCCGGCCCGCGATGGCCGAGTGTCGCCGTCATCCGCGCGGCAACCTCGCGGTCGGCCGGACTACCTGTGCCATTCCTATTGATGAAGCCGGCGATACCGCACATGTTCTGAGTTTTCGGTTTTCGGTTTTCGGTTTTCGGTTCAAACCAGTGTTGCCTGGTCCATCATGATCCGGGCCCTGCTGATCAACAAGCCCGCCGATGCGGGCATCTCTCTCGTCTCGCGCCAGGGATGCTGGCGTCCCAGGCTCCGAGCGGTGCCGGTGTGAGGTCGAGCGTCAACCGAATAACCCAGGTGCGAAGACCAAAACCGAAAGCCCAGCAGCGAAGGTCGAAAGCCGGAACCGAAAACCGAAGGCCGGTACCCCGGCCGCTGCCGGTTGATTTCGCCGGTGCCGGCGTCCAGAATAACCTGGCGATCGGGGCGTAAGGGTAAGGTTTTGAGTGCCAGCGAGCGCTGGCGCGGGGCGTTCGCGGATGCGGGGAGAGCGACGGCGATGGCTTCGTACACACTGGAAGACTTCGGATTCGAGGAGCCCCCGCCACGCCCGACCACGCCGCCCGTCCGCCGCGGATTCCTGGTGGTCCTGATCATCCTGCTGATGATGGCGATTGCGGTGTATGGCACGCTGCACCTGACCCGTAGGATCGGCTATGCGTGGGAGTCCGGGCGCGCGCAGGCAGCCTCGGAGGCGCTGGCGAAGCTCGACCGTCAGGGTATCGTCGCGCGGGCGTCGGAGCTTTTCCGCCTGGCCACGACGGCCGTCTCGCCGGCCGTGGTGAACGTCCAGTCGTTCCGCTTCCGCCGCGAGGACGAAGGCTTCCCGGCTGCGGGCGTCGGCGGCAACCCGATGATGCCTCCGCTGTCCAAGTCCGAGCTGGGCTCAGGCGTCGTGATCGACAAGGCCAGGGGTTACGTGGTCACCAACAATCACGTCATCAAGGACGCGGACGTGATCCTGGTCCGGATCGGCCCGGGCGACGATGTGCGGGCGCGGCTGGTCGGGGCCGACGCGAAGTCGGACCTCGCCGTGCTCCAGGTCCGGGCCGGGCTGACGACCCAGGCCGAATGGGGGGATTCCGACAGGCTGGATATCGGCGACTGGGTTCTGGCCATCGGCAGCCCGCTGGGGTTCGACCACTCGGTGACCGCCGGCATCGTCTCGGCGACCGAGCGGAGCAACCTGGGCTTCAACGACTACGAGTCGTTCATCCAGACGGATGCGGCGATCAACCCGGGGAACTCGGGCGGGCCGCTGATCGACCTGGCTGGGAAGGTGGTTGGAATCAACACGGCGATCATCACCCAGAGCGGCGGCTACGAGGGCATCGGACTGGCGATCCCGTCGTCGCAGGCGCGCCGCGTAGTGGAAGGGCTGATCAAGGAAGGAAAGGTCGTCCGCGGCTACCTGGGCGTGGCGATCGAGGGACTCAACGCCGAATTGTCCCACAAGCTCGGCCTGCCCCAGTCTCGCGGCGTCCTGATCGCGAATGTCCAGCCGGGGAGCCCGGCCGACCGGGCGGGGTTGAAGGCAGGCGACGTGATCGTCAAGCTGGGAGACCGGGAGATCAATGATACCGCGGGGCTGCGGAACCTGACGGCGAACCTCGACGTCGGGGCTGTCGTGCCCGTGACTTTCTACCGTAAGGGTAAACGTGAGGACCTGTCGGTGACGATCGCCGAGCAGCCGCCGGCCCTGGAGGTCGTCGCGTCGTTCGGCTTTCGTGTCCGGGCGGTCCAGGCGGGTGCCGGCGCCGGTGCCGGCGTCGAGGTCGACCAGGTCATTGCCGGCAGCCCGGCCTTCCGTTCGGGCCTTCGGCCCGGGATGCGGATTCTGGCCGTCGGCCAGGAGCCGGTGGCGACCCCCGCGCAGTTCGAGTCGGCCACGGCGAAGCTGGACCTTCGCCGCGGACTGCCGCTGAAGGTCCAGACCGACGACGGCCGCATCGGCATGATCATGGTCGGGGGTCCGCAGCCCGACGAATCCCGCTGATCCGTCGTCCTGGCTCGGCCGAGGCGAGGCCTCCGCCGGCGTAGCGGCCTGCCTCCGGCCCTGGCCCGATCGAGGCCGCAAGCATACTTCATGCCCAGGTTCGCCGCGGGCCGCCGATCTTGCCTCATATTTCGGGCGCCGGCCCGCGCCGGCTCGCCGCCAGGTCACTCCGGGTTTTTCGTTTTCCGGCTCCGACCCTTGACTTGGACACCTGGTTTGCGAGACACGAAAATCACTATTATGAGGAAATAGATGAGGGGAAAGACGTCCTGGAACGAGCAAATCGGTATTGTCAAGGGTTTAGAGGTCGAGAATGGGAATCGGCTGTCCCCCGCCAGAGCCCCCGGCCTGGGATCCCTAAACGATGAACTCCGAATGACTTGGGAAGCCGACCTCGGTGTCGGTCGGGGTCCGGGAAAACTTGACCGATTTTTGGGGAGGGTTATAATTCGACTGGAGCCGCCAAGAACCATCCAGGGCACGGTGATCGGGCTTCGGCCCCTGCTCGGGCAACCCGTCCGGGGTCGGCCGTCCCGCAGACCAAGGACCCGGGCCTGAGCCCCAGTGGCAGGAGTACCCGGTGCCCCGTCATCCCGATAGCTCGCTGTCCGCCATAAAAAGCGCCGTCGATATCGTTACCCTGGTGGGCGACTATCTGCCGGGGACGTTACGCCGCGTGGGTAGCAAGTTCAAGGCGCTGTGTCCGTTCCACGACGATCATAATCCCTCGCTCGAGTTGAATCCGGAGCGCCAGTCGTTCAAGTGCTGGAGCTGCGGGGCAGGCGGGGACATTTTTGATTTCGTCAAGAACTACGAGCATGTGGACTTTCCCGAGGCGATGCGGATGCTGGCGGACCGGGCTGGGATTGTGCTGGAGAGGCAGCCTGCGACCGCGGCGTCGTCCCGAGGTCCTTCGAAGAGCGATCTTTACGAGGTGAATTCCTGGGCGGAGGGGACATTCGCCGGGGCGTTGCGAGAATCGGCCGAGGCGATGGAATACCTGGAGGGACGCGGGCTCTCGCCGGCGAGCGTCGAGCGGTTTCGGCTTGGCTACGCGCCCGAGGCGCGCGGGTGGCTGCTGGGGCTGGCGCAGCGGCAGGGCTACAACATGGAGGTGCTCGAGCATGCAGGCCTGGTGGCCCGCGCCGAGGGGACGGGGCCGGTGCGGGAGCGATTTCGCGGCCGCCTGGTCTTCCCGATCCACGACGATCGCGGGCGGGCAGTAGGCTTTGGCGGCCGAATCTTGCCCCGCGTCGAGCGTGCGATGTCCGAACAGGGCCGGCACGTCGCTAAGTACCTTAACACGGCCGAGACGGTGCTGTTCCGCAAGCGGAGCCTGCTGTACGGCGCCGACCTGGCCCGCGCGGCCGCCCGCCGCTCCGGCTGGGTGGCGGTGGTCGAGGGGTACACCGACGTGATCGCGGCGCACCAGGTCGGGCTGGAGAACGTGGTCGGCACACTGGGCACCGCCCTGGGCGCCGAGCACATCGCCGGCCTCCGCCGGCTGGCGGACCGGGTCGTGCTCGTGTTCGACGGCGACGAGGCGGGCATGTCGGCCGCCGACCGCTCGCTGGAGCTGTTCCTGGGACACGAGGTCGACCTGCGGGTGCTGACGCTGCCGGCCGGGCTGGACCCGTGCGATTTCCTCCTGAAGCAGGGGGCGTCGGCGTTCGGCGAGCTGGCCGATGCGGCGCCGGAGCCGCCCGCTTACCTGATCGACCGCGCCGCCACGAAATTCGATGTCCAGACCAGCGAGGGGGCCCGCCGCGCCGCGGAGTGGGTGCTCGAAGTCCTTGGCAGCGCCCCGGCGAACCATCGGCTCGGTGTGGATGTCAAGGTCGACAGGGTCCTCGACCAGCTCGCCCACCGCCTCCGCGTGTCGAAGGATTCGCTCCACCGGATGCGGCAGCAACTGAAGCGGCCCGCGGCCCGCAAGGCCGCCGTGGCGTCGCAGGCCGAGGCGCCGGCCTTCGCCCCCATCCGCCCGGCCGACCTCGACCCGACCGACCTCGAGGTGCTCCGGATCGTGCTCAACGAGCCCCGCGCGGTCGCCGTGATGCAGCCGCGGCTGCCGGTCGCCGCGCTGCGAGACGCCCCGCTCCGGGCGATCCTCCAGGCCTGCTACGACCTGCACGACGACGGGCACGAGCCGGACTATCAGGAACTGATGACCCGGCTGGAGGACCCTGCGCTCCGCGCGCTGGCCACCGACCTGGTCGCCTCGGCGACCCTGGTCAACCCCGAGCCGGCCCGGCTGCCCGATGACCTGCGGCCCGCCCCCTGGCGCGAGCAGCTCGAGCGGATGCTCGAGGTCCTCGACGACCGCGAACGCCACGCCCGGCGAGAGGAGTTGAGGAAAGCCCTCGCCGCCGTCGACAGGCAGGCCGACCCCGACGCCTATCGTGCGATAGAATTGGAATACCGCAGACTTCTGACCAGCGGGCGGACCCGGAGATCCTAAGCGTCTCGATCCGTCGTCTCGTGCGAATGGGAGGATTTTGGATGGACAAGTTGGATGAGGGCCTCAAAACGCTCCTCGAGCTGGGCAAACGCCGGGGCTTCCTGACGTTCGACCAGGTCAATGATTATTTGCCCGACGAGGCGGCGAGCCCCGAGCGCATCCACGGCCTGCTCGAAACCCTCGACGAGATGAGCATCGAGCTGATCAACGAGGACGAGGCCGAGAATCGGCTTCTGGCCTCCGGCGACATCGACGACGAGGCTGAGGAGGAATTGGTCGAGGAGCCCGCCGACGACGAGGAGGCCGAGCTTACGCCCGAGGATCTCGACGAGATCTCCCGCCGCATCGACGACCCCGTCCGCATGTATCTTACCCAGATGGGCGAGATCCCGCTGCTCACCCGCGACCAGGAGATCAACCTGGCCAAGCGGATCGAGATCACCCGCAAGAAGTTCCGCCGCAAGGTCCTCGAATGCCATTTCGCCCTGGCGCTGGTCGTCGACGTCCTCAAGAAGGTCAACGAGGGCGAACTGCCGTTCGACCGCACCGTCAAGGTTTCGGTCACCGAGAACCTCGAGAAGGACCAGATCCTCGGACGGATGCCCCATAACCTCGCAACGCTGGTCCACCTGATGGACTGCAATGTCCGCGACTTCAAGGGCTATGTCCGCGAGCGCGATCCCCAGGTCCGCGAGGCGCTCCTCTCCGACCTCAAGCGGCGCCGCCGCAAGGCCGTCAACCTGGTCGAGGAGTTGTCGATCCGCACCCAGAAGGTCCAGCCGCTGATGAAGCGGCTCGAGCAGATCGCCAGCCGGATGTCGGAGCTGGTCTACCACCTCAAGGAGCACCGCGCCGGCCGCGGCGGCAAGGAGGACCGCGCCAATCTGGTCAAGGAGCTCAAGGACCTGATGCGGATCACCCTCGAGACGCCCGCCACCCTGGCGCGTCGCGTCGAGGCGATGAACGTCCGCTTCCGCAGGTACGAGCAAGCCAAGCGCGAGCTCTCCGGCGGCAACCTCCGGCTGGTCGTCTCGATCGCCAAGAAGTACCGCAACCGCGGGCTGTCGTTCCTCGACCTGATCCAGGAGGGGAACACCGGCCTGATGCGGGCCGTGGACAAATACGAGTACCGCCGCGGCTACAAGTTCAGCACGTACGCCACCTGGTGGATCCGCCAGGCGATCACCCGCGCCATCGCCGACCAGGCCCGGACGATCCGCATCCCGGTCCACATGATCGAGACGATGTCGAAGCTGCGGAACGTCTCCAAGAAGCTCCTCCAGGAGAAGGGCCGCGAGCCGACCATCGAGGAGACCGCCCGCGCCGCGAACATCTCCGTCGAGGAGACCCGGCGGGTGATGAAGATCTCCCGCCACCCGATCTCGCTGGATCGCCCGGTCGGCGAGAGCGAGGACAGCTACTTCGGCGACTTCATCGAGGATGAGGCCGCCGAGAGCCCGATCAACGCCGCCACCCAGGAGATGCTCAAGGAGAAGATCGACCAGGTCCTGAAGACACTCACCTACCGCGAGCGCGAGATCATCAAGCTCCGCTACGGCCTGGGCGACGGCTACACCTACACCCTCGAGGAGGTCGGCCGGATCTTCAAGGTCACCCGCGAGCGCGTCCGCCAGATCGAGGCCAAGGCGGTCCGCAAGCTCCAGCACCCCGTGCGCAGTCGCCAGCTCGAGGGTTTCCTCGAGAGTACGGGCTGACCCCCCCGCGAACCCCCGGCCGCCCCTGGCGTCCGGGGGTTTTTTGGTCGGTCGACCGCCCGATGGTCCCGCGATATCCGCCCGCCGCAACCCGGCTTCCCCCGGGCCATTGGCCTCGGATCGACGGGCGTCGGGCCGGATGCGGAGGACGCGACGACCCCGGCCGTAGTTCCCCTCCCGCCCGGGGATCTCGATCAAGACCCCGTTCCCCCCAAGGAGCCGAACTGATGCCGGCGACCGCCCAGAATCTCCGCGACCTCCACACGTTACACCAGCGCGCCCGGGCCCTGCGCGACCGGCTGAGCTCCGGCCCCAGGACACTCGCCGCCCGCCAGGCCGCGCAGGCCGCCCGCCAGGCCGACCTCGACGCCGCCCGCAAGTCCCTCCAGGACGCCAAGGTCCGCACCCAGAAGCTCGAGCACGGCCTTAAGGGCATCGAGAGCAAGATCGACGACCTCAAGGTCAAGCTGAACCAGGTCAAGAAGAACGACGAATACAAGGCCCTCCAGAACCAGATCGCCCACGACAACAACGCCAAGTCCAAGGCCGAGGAGGACATCCTCGTCGCCCTTGAGGATGTCGAGACCCGCACAGCCGAGCTCGCCCGGTTGGAGGCCGACGTCAAGCGCACCGCGGCCGAGGTCGCCGCTCTCCAGCAGCAGCTCGATTCTCAGAGCACCCAGCACAGGGAGCAGCTCCGCGAGCTCGAGGCCGCCATCAAGGACGCCGAGGCGGCGATCCCCGACGTCCACCGCGACCACTACCGACGCATCGTCGCCCGCTACGGGGCCGACGCCCTGGCCGCCTGCGAGGACAACTCTTGCCACGGCTGCTACACGGCGGTCACGCCCCAGATGATCAACGAGCTAATGAACGGCGAGACGCTGATCTTCTGCCTCAGTTGCGGCCGCCTGCTCTACCTCACCGAGCCCGAGGTCTCGACGACCCGGCGCACCGGGAAATGAAATCGCTAACTGCACGCCGTCGGTCGTAGGGGGATTGGCAAACCGGCGACCTGAGTCGTCGTTCATCAGGAGCCGGTCCTCGGGTCCGCGCCGATGGGGGACCCGGCGACTCACCTCGCCGGTTCGCCTGGAGCCGATCAGATCAGCGACGGTCGTCGACGCGCACAACCACAGGCACGGCGCGTCGGGTGGTGCGGCGAAGCGAAAGAGCCAGGCTGAGGCCCGCGAGCGCGAAAAGGGACGCGGTCATCAAGGCGATCGTCGGCGACGGCCCCGTGAAGGCCCACCGAGTGGTCCGCGGCAGCTCGGTGCCGTCGCCCGGGAGGACCGGGGCGCCGGCGCCCGCCGCGCCGCCGAGCCCGGTCGAGATGCAGCAGAAGAGCTTGGCGTTGTTGATCGCGTAGACGGCACCGTCGGGCCCGATCACCGTGGGCGTGTAAGCCTCGCCGGTCGGCGGCGCCAGTTGCAGGCCCGGCGAGAGGGTGTTCGTCACGAACGACCAGCGGTAGACATGCCCGTCCTCGCTGTTGATGACGGCGCATCGGTTCGCCTCGTCGATGGCCGCCGTGTTGATGCACCACTCGCGCACGCCGGCCTGCCCCGTGTTGGGCGTCGGGCCGACGACGGTGAGGATCTCCCTCATCGACTGCACCGTGTTCTCGATCGGGTCGGGCTCGGTGGCGCTGGGGTCGAGGAGCGCGACCTTGTTCTGGCCGGACCCGTTGATCCCCTGGTCGGAGTAGTCGTTGTACTTCGTCAGGATCAGGTACGGCGAGCCGCCCCGGTACGAGGGGACCAGCCGCGACGGGACCACCGACGCCGAATCGTCCCAGCCGAACGAGCCCGGGGTCTTCGTCTGCGCCAGCGACGAGTCGAAGTGCAGCAGCCAGCCGCGGGCATGGTGGCTGGGGAAATTCGACTCCAGGACGCCGAAATATACGTCGTTGTCCGGCCCGACCGTCGGCGAGGCCGTGCCGTCGTCGGACAGCCTGGCATCCTGGCCGGTGGCCGGGTCCTTCAAGTGGACGGCGTTCATCGGGGTGAGCTTCGCCCCGTTCCCGACCTGGCACAGGTAGCCGTCGGAGAAATTGCTGCGATTCACCGCGACATACACCGACTTGCCGTCCCATGACAGGGCCGGCGCGCAGTTCATCACGACCTTCTCGATCCCGCCGTCGTTGCACAGGGCCGAGGCCGCGATGAAGGTCCCGCCCTTGCGCGAGACCTTCGCCAGGCCGCTGGGGATGCCCGGGAAGCTGGAGATGTAGCCGAAGTAGATGTTCCCATCGCCGTCCGAGGTCAGCGGCGTGGAGATGTGGATGGCGCTCTGGTACGAGAGCGGGTCCTTGATGTAGTTCTTCAGCCCCATGAACGCAAGCGGCATGATCGTGCCCGTGGGTTTGTCGGGAGACGACCGCAGGTAGACGATGCCCCCTGCCCCGGGATAGGCGACCGCGAGGTCCGCGCCCGTCAGCGTGATCCCCATCGGCGGGATCCAGTTGTAGCCCGGCGGGAGCGTGTAATCGGTGGACTGCGTCCAGATGACCTGGCCCGTAGCCGAGTGCAAGGCCGTGACCTCGAATGGCCCGTTCGCGCCCGTCTTGACCGGGACGATCACCGTGTTTTTGCCCGTGATCACCGGCGAACCGTAATGGGTGTAGAGCGCCCCGCTCAGGCCGCCGGAATACTGCGGGGCCAGGTCGACGGGGGTTGCCCACCGGACGATCTGAGGGACCTGCGAGGGACCCGGGAAAGAGGCGTTGTGCTGCGGGTTCCGCCCGTAGCCGCTCCACGACTGGGCGCCAGCCGTCAGCGGGAGGATTGCCAGCAGGCCGACCACCGCGAGCGGCGCGATCCACCGGCGTAGGATCACGGTCGAGGACCCCGGTTGACTCTTCATCGATGCAGACTCCTCATTGAGATGGCGAACGAACCCCGCCCGGTAGCCCGGCGACCAACGGACCTCGAGAGTCGGTTTATGAGTGGATAAGGCGGATCGCCGCGAGAGAACCACGAGGCGAGGAGAGGCAGGCGGAACGACCAAGCTGGATCGCGTCGGCCGTCGTGGCCAATCGACCGATTTACGATACCGCAGTCGGATTCAGCCGGCAATCGTCGACCTCACCAAGGAGGATGTGATTCCAATCCAATCCGATATCCGTAACACTTCGGACTGAATCGGCGATCGTCGACCTCACCGAGCGCCCGCCGGAACGGCCGAAGTCCCGCGGCCGCCAGTCGCCTCGGTTCGCGCCGGCGATCCCGATGAAGCGCCTCCGCCCGATTCGAGGCGATCACCGGCCGGGCCGGCGCCGGCACCATTGCCTCCGAGCAGCAGCCGGTGCGGAGTCTGCTCGACATGCCCCGCGTCGTCCTCGGCCGCCGCGACGAGCGCAGCCTCCTCGCCTGCCCCGCCTGACCGGCACGCGCCCGCCGGAACTTCGGCCTCCCACCGCGAGAAATCGGCAGCCAGTGCGCGGGCCGGCACGCCGTTGACCCGGACCGCCTTGACCCGGCCATCGTCGACACTCACTCCCTCGACCCGGTAGCTCGACTTCCCCGATCGACCGACGCGCGTCACCACAGTCACCGGCGGGCGGTCGTCGACCGGCTCCAGCGGCGCGGGGAACTGTGTCCGGCCCATTCCCGGCCGACGGCCGCGCTCGGCGAAATAGGCCCAGCCTGTGTGGAAGAACTTCACGTTCCGGTAGGCGTGCCGCTCGTACCGCGGCCTCCACAGGCCGAACTCACAATGTGCGACGTCCAGCCCATCGACCAGCACCGACGGCGGATCGAGCGTCAGGCCCCAGCGCGCGTCCCAGACCTTCAGGTCGCGGATCGCGAACGGATGCCGCCCATCCGGGCCAACGCCTCCGACTCCCCCGGTCTCTCCGGACCCTGGGCCGCCGCCCAGATTGACGCCGTAATGCCGTTGCGCATGTGCCTCGTTGGCCTCGAAGCGGAGGAATGGCAGTGTGCGGATATCGACGCGGCGGCTCGTGCCGTCGGGCCCGCGGACGGTCAGCTTTGGGTCAAAACCGTCGGTCGCCGGGGCCTCGTAGCGGAAGCCGTACTGCTCGCACTCGACGGCCACGTTCCGGAGGAAGGCATTCCGGCTATTGGCCCACCAGAACCCGGCGCCCTCGTTGCGGTCGAACCGCAGCGCCTGCTCGGGCAAGGGCGCCCCGGCCGAGGCCAGAACCGCGAGGTTGCCGTCGAGGATGTTGTCGACCTCCGTCCCATCCTCCAGGAAGAACCCGTGGCCGATCGAGCGATAGCCGACGCAGTCGCGCACCACCAGCGCGTTCGTTCCGTGGATCGTGATCCAGCGGTTGCCGCTGTCCCAGATCGATGCCCCGATCACCGACGACCCTCGCATCGTGTCGCCGACGCGGTGGAAATGGAGGCTGTACTTGCCGAGCTTCCCGGCCTTGCCAAGATGACGAAACTCGGCATACGAGATCGACCCGGTGGAGTAGCGATGGTACATCGTGTGGCCGCGGACGCCGTCGGGGTCGGCCGACTCGACGACGAGGTTGCGGCTCAGGATCGCGACCTCGCCGCGATAGCCGCCCTCGGCGCGGTGGTCGAAGTCGAGCGGCCGATCGAGCTCGAGCTTCGTGCCGGCGACGCGGCGGATGATCCGTTCCTCGGTCTCGTGATGGGCCCGCAGGTCGGGCAGCTTCGTTTCGCCCTTGATGTGCGGATAATTTGTGGCCGTGACGATGACCCGGTCGCCGGCCCGCCAGCCGGGGACGGGCTGGGCGAGCGAGACCTCGGCCTTCCCCTTCGGCGCCGGGGCACCGAGCTTGACCCAGGTCCGGGGCATGGACGTGCCGTGGAAATCCATGCGCCCGCCGCAGCAGACGATCGCCGGGCACTCCTCGGGGTCGAGCCCGGCGACTGGAGCCAGGCGGATCACGGCGCGATGGCCCTCGGCGATCGGCCGGTCGGGCGTTCCGACCTCGAGCGCCGGCCGGCGGGCACCCGGGGCGCGCGGCTTGACGTGGACCTCGCAGTCGAACCCCGACTCGCCCGCGTCGTCGCCGGCCTGGATCTTGATCAGGCCGACCACGAGGCGAGTGTCGCGATCGGGGTCGAACCGCAGCGTCCCGGCCACGTGGATCGACCGGACCGCGGCCTCGGAGGCCACGTCATAGGAGACGGCGTGCCCCGCGCGCACCTGCACCCGATCCCCTGCCCCGGGCACGCGCCGACCCTCCCAGGTCGAGGCGTCCGACCACCGGCCGTTGCCGGCGGAGCGGATCAGGGCCGGGCCGTCTTCGCCGGCCGCGGACGAGATCAGGACGAGCACCAGGGCGATCGGGAGCGCCAGGCGGTTCATTGGGGATTCCGGCGGATGATGGCAAAGGGATCACTGGCTCGAGACCCAATTCTCGCCCATCGAGTGAGTCTCTGTTCGGCGCGGGTCTCCGACCCAGCCGCGAGGCCCGACTGAAGGTCTCCCGCACGAGCGCGGGCCCGGGGAAGCGCAGGAGACCTGCGGTCCGGCTTGTGGGCGGGGTCAGGAGACCCGCGCCCAACACCGGTCATCTCGATGCGGGTCGCTTTCGCACTCAATTACCCCCCGCCGCGCGGGTCTGGTACTTCCGGAGGTACTCGGAATAACCCGGGTCGGCCGGTCGCTTCACCGCGGCGTCGAACGGGAACGCGGGCATGCCCTTCCACGGGAGCGGCTCGACGGTGTCGCTCATCGCGGTGAACGGATCGGCGTCCTTGCAGTACCCATAAGAACGCAGGACATAGCTCCGCGTCCAGCCCGGGCGCGGGGCGGGCAGCGATTTCGCGTCGAACTCGACGCGGATCTCGTCCCCCGGCCCGACCAGACAGAGCCGGTCGTCATCGTTCTGAAGCAGCTCGGCCACGTCGCCGTACCGCGTCAGCTTGCCCGAGAACCAGGCCAATGGCGCGGGATCGACGTAGTCGTAGTCGTACAGGAGCGGCGGCCGGCCGTCGGGCGAGACTTCGCGGGTGTAGCCGCGATGGCCGAGCGTCGCGCGGGCAACCGGCAGGGTCGTGACCTGGAGCGACTCGCGGGCCGACTCGTCGAGCAGGGCGAGGAATGCCTGGTCGTAGTAGCACTCCATGTTGGTCCGGATTCGGAGCACGCAACTCGGCCCGGTGAGCTTGCCGGTCAGTTCAATCGTCATGAGCCGCGGCAACCCGGCCGGGTAGCCGGCGTGGGGCTCAATGACCTCCCAGGTGCCGTCGTCGCGCCGGCGCTCGATCGTCGGAGGCTTCAGGGTGACGCCCGCCGTGGCGGCGGCGTAATTTGTCTGCGAGTAGGGATACTCGACCCAGCCGGCCAGGCAGAGGACCAGCCGGTCGCGGGGCGAGTATTTCGCCAGCCGGCCGCCGAAATCCAGGACGATCCCATGGTCCTCGGCATACCCGATCCAGGGCGCCCGCTTCTTGAAGGCATCGGCCGTGCGGCGGTCCCAGTCGCGAAGGGTGTCGGTCAGGTCGCGACCGTCGAGGTCGGCGGCCTTGACCGGGTCGACGCGCGTCCGCCAGGCGATCAGCTCGCCGGTCGGGCGCGGGCCTTCGGGGGCGAACCGCTCGTCGGGGGTCGCATTCACGCCGGGCGGCCGGTCGACGACCTCGAGCCGCAGGTGATCGACGTATGAGACCTCGTCCATCGGCTCGGTGACCGAGACGCGCAGCACGCCCTCATAAGGGCGGAGCTGGTCGCCGGAGATCGCCACCGACTCGTCGCGATCCGGGTCGTTGTAGACGCCGGGCGCGACCAGGTAGCCAAGGCCGCCGCCGCCGAGGAAGTCGCCCAGGCAGACGAACCGCTCGCCGTTCCACGTGAAAAGTACCGGACAACTGCTGGGCTTCCGGTTCACCTCGACGAGGCTCTTCCTCTGATCGGCCGCCAGATTGAGCTCGCCCTGCATCACGCCATCGGGCCAGGCGATGTTGATGAGGTCGACCGCGTTGCTCTTGCCCAGCCCGACCACGATCGGGGCGATGGACTGTCCCAGGCCCGAGTCGGGCGTGGTGTGGAAGTAGGTCACGTGGGTCCCCTGCCCTTCGAGCAGGAGACGAGTGCCGATCCCGTGCGAGTTGGTGCGCATCCCGCTCTTGCGCACCTGCCAGTGGCCGTCGAGCTGGAGGGCCAGCCAGTGCTGGCCGTTCCCCAGGTTCCGGGCGATCGTCGGCGGCTTGCCGGCGCTGAGCGTCAGCAGATCGGGCAGCGGATCGCCGACGAGGTCCACGGCGTCCAGGACCAGCAGAGGCTCCTGCTCAGTCGCCATCGCGTCGACGGGCAGAGGCTCGGTCGCGAAGCGCTTCCCCTCATTCCGGGACCAGAGCGGCCGGCCGCCACCATCCCTGGCCGCCGGGCCGTCCGTCCGCCCGAGGAGGTCAGGAAGGCCGTCGAGGTCGAGGTCGATCGCCTGGGCCGAACACCACCTCGTCGCGTCGATCGGCGAGGACTCGAACCGGATCCGCGTCGCCCTGTCGCCCGCGTGCTCGGTCACGTTCCTCCAGGCCCGTACCGGCCCCTGGGAGTCGGTCGCGATCAGGTCGGCCCGGCCGTCGGCGTCGAGATCCGTGACCAGCAAGCCGGCGGACGCGACGCTCGCGAGTCCCTCCATGGGCGCCTCGTGGAACTGGCCGAGCCGATCGTTGAGGACCGCGGTCGGCGCCTTGCCCGCCTCGGCGACGACGAGGTCCAGATCGCGATCGCCGTCCAGGTCGAGCGCGGCGACGCCAGTGTGGCGGCCGGTTTTCCCGGCGAGCGCCGGCGCGCCGGGCCACGGCGTCATCGCGATCGACAGGCCGCTCTTTGCCTTCACGCTCTCGACGGCCATCGCAATCGGCGCCCAGGCTGGTTCGGGGCTGCCCGGGATCGGCTCGGGCCGTCCATCATTCCGATAGGCGACGTTCGCCACGCCCGCCGGGGGTTCGCCCTTCTCCGCGAAGGCCCGCGCGGCATCGGCCGCGGCGCAGAAGTTGACGATATACAGGTCGAGATCACCGTCCTGGTCGAGGTCGAGCCAACGGGCCGTCAGCGCGAGCGCCGGCGGGCCGCAAGGCTTGAGCGAGCCAGAGACGTCCTCGAACGACTTGCCACCCTTGTTCCTCAGCAGGCGGTTGTCGCCGATTCCGGTGAGGAACAGGTCGATGAAGCGGTCGGCGTCGAAGTCGGCCGCCGCGACGCCGATGCTGGCGCGGTCCTCCGGCAGGCCGAACGACATCGCAGCCTCCTCGAATCGGCCGTCGCCTCGGTTGAGCAGGAGCGCGTCCCGCACGCCCTTTTTCCCGGTGACCGCCGAGGCCATGTACAGATCCAGCTTACCGTCGCCGTCGGCATCGAAGGCCGCGACCCCGACGCCGAACGCGACGCGCAGCTTCCAGATCACCTCACGAGGGCCGGTGAAGTCTTCACGCACGGCCCAGTGCGTCCCCTCGGACAGCTTGACCTCGATCGGTTTCGGAGCCTCGAAGCGCGGCCGATGAACGGTGGTACCGGCCGGCGAGGCGGGGCGAGCGAACGGGTCGATGATGGTGGCGTACTTCCCCATTTCGCCGTAGACCTTCTCGGCCGAGTCACCCGGGCCGGGGACGGGGTCGGGGCGGTCCGGATTGATCTTCCGCCACCGATCGAGCAGCTCCTTCTGTTTCGCGTTCTGCCCGGTCATCCGATACGCGGTCGCCATCTTGAAGACCGCGGGAGTGAGGTACGGATTGAGCTCGACGGCCTTGCCGAGAAGCTCGATCTGCTCCTTCGCCTGCTTCGGACCGGCGGGCCTCGTGGGATCGTCGGGATCCGTCAGCGTGCTCGCCACCCAGTACCAGGCCGTGGCGTCGGTCGGATCGATCTCGGCGACCTTGCGGAAATGGCGGTTGGCCTCGCTGAGCTTGCCGTCCTGCTCGAGGATGATGCCGCGGCAGAAGTGCGCATGAGGATTGCCGGGTTCGCGCTCGATCACCGCCGCGAGGAGGTCCAGAGCCTCGTCGAAATTCGTGGCCGGCTCCGCGCCTCCTCCGGCCTTCTTGGCGTCCTCCGCCTTGACGCCGCTGTCATTCAGCAGAGCGATCGCCAGGTTGATCGAGCCGGGAATCCAGCCTGGCGCGAGCTTATGCACCTCGCGGAACGCCTGCACCGCGAACCCATACTTGTATTGCTCCATGTTTCCCACGCCTTCGAAGTGGGCCTTCATCACGGGCTCGAGAGCGTCCGACGGGATCTCGTTCTTGAGCTGGGCGGCCGGCGCGGTCGAAGGGCCGGTCGTCGCCGGCCGCGCGGCCTTCTCGGGTTCGGGCTGCGATTGGCAGGCGAAGGTACCCGCCAGGGCCATGGCGACGGCCATGGCCAGCACGAGGCGGCGGAGAATCGTCGAGGGCATCGTCGTACTCCCAGGATGATGGATCAATGGCCGGATGAAGGCACGATGCCCGGCGGATGCGTCGGTTTACGATCGAGAAGCCCCACGGCGGGCGGACGTCCGGCACGAACGGTCCAGGTCACAAGGTCGGGCCGCCGGGGCGATGGATGGGCCGGGCATAGAGTTGAGTATAGGCTTCGGTGCGCAGGTGGGAAAGGAGATCATGACCCCGGCGGCGGCCCCGTTCGGCCCGTAGCGAAGCGATGTCGATGGGGCCCACCACGATCTTCTCGCCGGGGCCCGGGTCGGCCTGCGCGAGGATCCGGCCGTCGAAGTCGACGACCATGCTGCCCCCCGGCCACGAGAACGGCGGGTAGTTCTCCAGGCTCGCCCCCTGGTTGGCCGCGACGACGTACGCCACGTTCTCGGCGGCACGGGCCCGGTTGAACAGCGTCCACCAGTCCATCGGCGGCGTGGCGCCCCAGGGGTCCATGTAGGCCGAGACGCGGATCAACACCTCGGCCCCGCCCAGGGCCAGGGCGCGGATCGCCTCGGGGAACAGCCAGTCGTAGCAGATCGCCGCGCCCAGCCGGCCGATCTCGGTCTCGACGACCGGGAACAGCGGCTCGTCATAGCCGGCACCGAGCAGGTCGTGCGGGCTGGTGTGGACCTCCCACGGCAGCCACGGGTTGACCTTGCGGTAGCGGCTGAGCAGCCCATCCGGGCCGATCAGACAAGTGGTGTTGAACACCCGGCCGGGCCAGCGCGCGTCGACTTCGAGGAAGGTGCCCGTCTGGATGTAGACGCCCCGCTCGCGCGCCCTGGCGATGTAACGGTCGGTGTGCTCGTTGGGGATCGGCACGGCGAGGCGATCGATCAGCTCCTCGGGCGTCTCGTAGATGGGCGCGGTGTGGGCGAACTCGGGGAACACCACGAGCCGGACGTCGAAGAACGGGCCGTAGCCGACGACCGCATTGTCGATCATCGCGAGTAATCGCCCGACGCGGGCGGGGATCTCGTCGCGGGTGCGCGGGCAGGGAAGGTCGGTCTGGCACGCGGCGACGTAGTAGCGGCTGATCTGGCTCATTGGGGCTCGCGGGCGGACCCGCCGGGTTCGGGCCGCGGCGACGGAGCCGATTCCGCGTTCGCGTTGCCGGGGCGGACCGCGGCCGGCGGTATCGAATGGTCGGTGGCTAGCAGGAAGGCCGAGAGGGCCACGTCTGGCCGGCGATGCCGGTCGTCGAGCCGGACGAAAACGTCGGCGGCCTGGCGGGTGCGGCCCGAGAGGAACCACTGGGCGCCCAGGACCAGCCACGCGTCGCGGTCGTTCGGATGCGTCTGGAGGTAGGACTCCAGCTTCTGGATCGGCGCGGCGAAGTCGGACGGCTCGCCGTAGAGTGACTGGATGTCGGGTGCGGTCGCGATCCAGCCGGGCTCGGCGGTCTCGGCGTCGCGAAACCGATCGGCCGCCTCGGCGTAGTTGCCGCGTGCCAGGGCGATCTGCGCCAGCCGGACGTGCGGCGCGGCCTGGTTCGGGGCGGCGGCCAGCGCCTGCTGATACCGTTCCTCCGCCCGTTTCGTGTTGCCCGCGCGGAAGAGCCGGTCGCCGAACGTCAGCACCTGCGCCGCTCGTTTCGGGTCGCCGACGCGTGTCTGCCGCGTCGAAACGGGGCGAGCCTCGCCGCCCCGCTCCCACGGGATCGTCTCCACACGACGCGGTGGCGGAGCCGCCGCGACCGGGCCGCGCAGCAGCACCGGCGGCGGCAGGGGCGCGATCTGCGGCATGACCACCCCGGGCGCCACGAGGGTGGGGTAATAGGTGTAGAAGACCGGCCCGCCCATGAAGACCGGAAACCCGTAGCCGTAACCGGCATAACCGCCGCCCACCGCGGCCAGGGGTATCCCGCCGTAGTAGTCGTGGTCGTGGTGTCCCGTGTGGCCGCCGTGGCCGCCGTGGCCGCCGCCGTGCCCGCCTCCGTGACGCGCCTGGGCCCCGATCGGGCTCGCCAGAAGCACCGTCGTCACGCCGAGCGAGAGGAGCACGCGGCCGCACATTGTCGTTTCCCCCTCTTTCCCTGGGAGACGGGACCGAATTCCCCCGATTATGGATTTCGGCGGGTCGATCCCGCAAGTCGAACGGCGCGGAACTGCGGAACTGCGGGACCGGGCTGCTCTCCAGCCCGGTCCCCTGCCTCGGCGGCTCAACGGCGTGGAGCGCCCGGGCGAGCGGCGCGGGGCTGGACGCCCAGGCGCGCGAGGTCGGCTCCGACGGCGATCGGGCCGTTCGGGCCGCGCAAAGTCATGTCGAGCCGCATGTCGGCCGCCTCGATCGAGCCCGGGCGGGGCCGTTCGTGCTGGCGATGGACCGCCGAGCGCGCCGGCGCAATCGTGGCGCGGCGGTTCGATCCCCAGAACTGGGCCCACTGGTTCGGAAGGTCGCGAGTGCGGCTGGCCGGCGGGACCGACTCGCCGGCGGCCGCGACGTGATCGAGCTCGAAGGCGTCGTTTTCGGACTGCCAGAACAGGCAGCCGCCCGCGAATGCATCCGCATCCACGCGAACGAACACCGCCTCGCTCGGCCGGGTGTCGGCGAGCGTCAGAAAAGCCGAGAGGCGCGAGTTGACGACCCACGGCCGATAGGGCCCAGTCCCGAGGGCCGGCCAGCGCCCCAGCGCCACGATCGAGTGACCGGCCATCAGGGTCGTCCGCTCGAGCCACAGGTCGGCCGTGAATCGGCCCCGCGCGACCCGGGCGTCGGCCGGGTTGAGCTCGATGGTCGTCTCGTCCGATGCGACGGCGCAGTTCGACAGGGCGACCAGGCCGCGGCCAAGGTCGGCGCGGAGCGCCGTCCGGCTCGCGATGAGAATCGTGTCGATCAGCCGGCAGACGGGTCGATCCACCGGACCCTGGAAGATCGAGCCGCCCGCGGGGGCCTCGATCGGACGGGTCGACGGGGCCAGGAACCGGATCAGGTCGGCACCGGCACCGGCCGTGCCCGGCGGTACCGTCAGTCGGCACCGCGCCAGGACCAGATGCGCCTGGTGCACCGCGAGCAGGGTATCGAGTCTCGCGTCGGGGTGCGGGTAGAGGATCACCCCGGCGAGCACGAGGGCCCCGCCGTGCAGCTCGATCAGCGCGGGCGCGGAGACATGGGGACGAGGATACCACGACGGCGGCACGGCTCCTGGGGATGCGTCGACGCGGATCTCGACGACCATGCCGTCGGGGAGATGGACGGGCGTAAAGGGATGCACACCGGTCCCGACGACGCGAACCTTCAGGTGGCGGGGATTTCCCCGCACGCTACGGCCCAGGAAGGCGCCGAGGTCGCCGTTCCATTGGGGATCGGCCGTGTTGAGGGTGAGGTCCGAACCATCGGGCCCGGGTCCGCCGCCGGTCGTGAGGTGGGCGCCGGGGTCGGTGGAGCGCCCGGCCTTCGACGCGGCCTGGCGGTCGTAGGCACCCGCCGTCCCCGGCTGCGCGCCGGCCGGCCCTGGCGCGGGTGGCTGGCGGAGGGCCCACGCGGCCGGGGCGGCGATCGCCGGATCGGGATATCCCTCCAGCGCGCGGGCGAACAGGTCGGGCGCCGGTCGGGCCGGCTCGAGCATGAGGTGGTTTCGATCGGGCGGCAGGTAGCGATCGAGGTCGCCAGGCGTTGCCGCCACCGCCGGGACCGCCAGTGGCCAGGCATCGACGATCTCCTGGCTCCCCTGCTCCGTCGAGTTCCACGTGGAACGCACCTGTGCCAGGTTGCCGATCGTGATGATCATGTCCGCGCCGTGGGCGAAGAAGCCCTTCCAGCCCTCGTAGAGATTTCCCTCGCCGGACCAGTCGACCCACCGCTCGGCCGACGCCCCGACGTCGGAGACGCCCACCAGGCTGGCGACCCCCGGGCCCTTGATTCGGCCGAACGCCGATCCCCACGCGCGGATCGCGACTTTCCTGGGCGGCTCCGGAGTCGCGTTGGCTGGCACCGTCGAGCTGCACTGGACGATCGGCCCTGGACCGACGACCAGTGCGCCGGCGAAGAAGATCCGCCGCTCAACGGCCGCCTCGGGCTGCGGTCCGCGCGGGGGCTCCGAACCGGCCCGCCCCGGGACTCGCACCAGCGGACCGATCCCGCCCAGAACTGCCGTGCCGTTGAGCACCAGGTCCACCGCGCCGCCGGTCAACTCGGCCAGGGTTGTGAACCCGCCTCGCACCAGGGTCCGCTCCAGCAGGATCCGCGATGGACGAGCGCCGGGCTCCTGGCGCACCAGGACGAACGGCGCGCCCGTCGGGTTGAGCACGGTGATGGTGCAGTCGCGCAGGACCAGGGTCGTCCCCGCACACCCGAAGAGCGCCGTCTGCCGGCCGGAAAGGTCGCGGGCATCGACGATCAGGTCGATCCCCTCCAGGGTGAGCGACTTCCCGCTCAGCGGCAGATACGCAGTCTGCTCCCGCGATGCGAGCGTGCGCGTGCGCGTGATCCGGATGATCGGCCGATATCCTCGTCGGGCGCGGACGATCCGCGACTCACCGGACATCTTCAGGTCGTCGACCGGGAAAGGTCCCACGTCCGCGAGCTCGACGACGCCTCCCTGGTGCTGGTCGAGGGCGAAGTGGAGCGTCGGCTCGGTCGGCCCGTCGGTGACGTCGGGGACCCGACGGACGATGACCTGACTGACCTCGCCGGGCTCGACGGGGCGCGTCCACTCGGGCAGGCGCCGTCGCCATTCCGCCAGCTCTCGAGCCGGAGCGGGCCGGTCCCCCGGGATCGGGTCCGTGTCGACGGGCTCCTCCCAGCTCGGGGTCACGATCCGCGGGACCGGGGCGTGCCCGCGGATTCCCCCGTCGTCGATGCGCCTCGGCCCGCCTCGGGGGGCGAACTCGTCTCGGTCTCGCCCTCGTTCGACGCGATCGACGACGGCCGGGCGGTAGCCGTCGGCGTCCGGCTCGGGCATCTCCACGCCCATCGGGTTCGCCCCGTCGGAGCCCGAGAGGGTCAGGTGCAGCACCAGCACCAGGACGACCGCGGCGACCGCGGCCGAGATCGAGGCCGGCAGCCACCAGGCGATGCCCGGCGGGACGCGCCGGCCCAGCATCGTCTCGGAGGCCGGCTCAAGGTCCTCCTCGTTCACGTCCGCAAGCCCGATCTCGTCGGGCGGCGGCGAGTGTCCCAGCCGGGTCAGCGGGGCGGCAGGTGAAGCGGCCGGCGCGAAAGGGCGGGCGCCGTCGCGCTCGTCGGACGGCTTCAGCAGCAGTCCCGGGCCTAAGTCGAGCGGCAGATCGTCGTCGTCCGATCCGGGCCAGGCCCTCGGACTGGCCGGGCGGTCCGCCCGCGCGGGTGTCGACGGCCGCGGCCATTCGACGTCGACGTCATCGTCGAGCGGCTCCAGCGCGACGCCCGGGGAACCGCCCGACCCCAGCAGCGGAACAGCGTCGAGGGCCGCGATCAGCTCGTCGTAGTCGTCGAATCGATCCACGGGCTGCTTGGCCATCATCTTCAGGATGATCCGGGCCACCGGCGGCGGGATGTCGGGCCGAAGGTCGCGGATGTCGGGAGCGGGGGTGCGCGCGTGGCGCGTCAGCTTGTCGGTGATGTCGCCGCCCGGAAACGGCGGGACTCCCGCCAGCAGGTAGTAGAACGTGCATCCGAGCGAATACATATCGCTCTGCACGCTCGTGGCCCGGCTGTCGC
Source organism: Planctomycetales bacterium (assembly GCA_027452145.1). Taxonomy (GTDB): domain Bacteria; phylum Planctomycetota; class Planctomycetia; order Isosphaerales; family Isosphaeraceae; genus JAKAUH01. Next base: position 921 of record DAIDHB010000005.1, on the reverse strand, counting down.
GCGCCTGCTCGGGCGACATGTAGTCGACCGTGCCCACGGTCGTCCCCTCGCGCGTCACCCGCTCGTCCTCGGCCCCGGCCTGGAGCGCCAGGCCCAGGTCAATGATCTTGGGCGGGCCGGCCGGGGACCGCAGAATGTTGGAGGGCTTGATGTCCCGGTGGATGACCCCTCGACCCGCCGCGTACCGCAGGGCGCTGGCCACCCCCCGGATGACGGCGATCGCCTCATCCGCCCCGAGCGGGCCGTTCCGCTGGACGTAGTCGTGAAAGTCGCCACCCGGAACGAATTCGAGCGCCAGGTAGTGCCGTCCCTGGTCGACTCCCCGATCGTAAATCGCCACGATGTTGGGATGCTCGAGGCTCTCGGCGGACCGGGCCTCGCGCAGAAAGCGCTGGAGCAACGTGGAGTTGCGCGCCAGCGTGCCCTGCATGACCTTGAGCGCGACCTCGTGCCCGGTGTCGGCGTGGACCGCGCGGAAGACCGTGCTCATCCCGCCGCTGCCGATCGTCTCGACGACCCGGTAGCTGCCGATTTGCTGGCCGACCAGGCTCCTGGCTAGCGACGGGAATTGCGTGCGGGGGTCATCCATCGCCAGATCCGATTGTCTCGCCGACCCCGCCCTTCTCCGGCGTCCCGGTTCGGGATGAGTCGGTCCGGAACTTCGCCGCGAACGCAGCACCTGCTGGCAAGCATGGGAGATATCCCGCGAGCAGGTCTCGCCTGTTCGTGCCCCGACCAGTACGGCCGGCGGACCAAACGGCTGAGCTCCGGATCGAATCCCCCAAGAGCCGGTTGCGCGGTTGATCCAGCGCACGGCGCGGCCCGATGCTGTCATTTTACCCGGGATCGGGTCGAGTGTGACAGCCCTCGTACCGGCCTCGGCGCGCTTTCCCAGGTGTCGTCTGATCAGAGGATTCGAAG
>DAIDHB010000004.1 GCA_027452145.1 Planctomycetales bacterium | reverse complement strand
GTCCCACGGGTTGTCGCTGGGCCAGATCGAGTCCAGCGGGACCGTGACCTCGGCCTCGCGGTCCTGGCCGTCGGCCCGGGCCTCGCCGGGCGCCTCGCCGCTGCCGGGATTCAGCATCGAGGACGCCCGGGAGACCTGGTCGAGTAGCTTCCGGATGTTGTCCCGGGTCCCCGAAAGCAGGTTGTTCTTCGACAGCAGCTCGTCGTACTTCCGCTTGTCCGAGATCGCCGTCCAGCCGATGGGGTCGAGGGTGGCCAGGGCCTTGGCCTCGAGCTCCTCGGGCAGGTCGACGATGTAGACGGGCACCGGATGGCCGGCGAACCGCTCCTTCCGTCCGTGGCCGTCGATCAGCCGGCGGGTGCGTTCGTTGTAGACCAGCGGCTTCAACCACCCGAGCTCGCCGACGAGCTGCTCGATGGTGTCGAGCTGCTCGGGGGGGTGGAACTTCCAGTTCGACGGGTTATCGTCGAGGGAAGCCGGGTCCAGGAATTCGAGGCGGGGTTGATTGGTCAATTGGTCAAGGGGGACACAATGGCCAGGTCGGGCATCATGGTCGGAGGTCCGAGGGACGGGACGGTCGTGTCGCCCCTGGACCCGAATTGCGATCAGCTCTGTTTCCCGCTCGACGGGGAGAGCGGGGCTTGGCTCGTGTATGACCTGCGGAAAGGCGTGGCGAAGTCAGAGGCCGACGAGAGGGTGCCCTTCGACTTCTCCTATGCGATCGGCGCGGAGACCCGCGACGGCTACCTCATCAAAAATCGATCGCCACGGAGCGGGCCTGCGGGACGGTCACCATGAACACGCCCTGGTCGTCCTCGCCGGCGACCGTGACGCAGGGACGGCAGCCTGGCTCGCCGGCGACGGCGCCCACCGCGAACTCGGCCGGCCGCGGCAAGGGCGGCTTCAGCGTGGCGGCGGAGGCGGCGAGGTCCTGCATGGTCTTGCGCGTCTTCTCCATCGACACGTAGGCGTCGACCAGGTCGTCCACCTTGACCGCGCGGCGTTCGCCGTCGACCGTGAGGAGTATGAGGCTATCGCGGTGGGCCTTGACCGCATGCCCCAGCTCGACGCACTGCACCTCGAGCGCCACGACCCGGCCGGCGAGCCTGTCACGCTCCTGGGTCAGCTTGTCGTTCTCCGCCTTCAACTGGCGGAGCATTCGCGATTCCTGACAGATCACGCATTTGCAATCGTCGCTCTCTTTCACAATTCGTCTCCCGGTTGCAGACTGGATCGCTTCACTTCAGCCGTCGACGCCGTCCGTGACGACGGCGCGGAGGGCTTCCTCGAGGAGGTCCTCCGCCGGCCCGGGCTCGGGCTCGGGCCGATCCGGCGGGTCCGCGGCGTCGGCCGCGGCGTCGAACGCCCGGGCGATCCGCCGGGCGGTCGAGGGGTCGATGGTGGAGGTGGCCCGCTTGCCCTGGGGCAGCTCGAACACGGCCAGCACGCGGCCGCCCCGCGGCATCACGCGGATGCCCAGCTCGCCATGCCCGACGGAGGCCAGCGGACGAGAGGTGGGGCGGACGAGGCCGAGGGGGTTGCGGTTGCCGCTATCCATGACGTTGGTTCCCGGATCCGGTGTGCCCGGGGCCGGGGCGGGGATTCACAGCCTGGGACTCTGATCCTCCCCGCTCCCGACCTTCCGGGCGGCTCGCTCGTGATCGATCGCTAGACTAGAAATTGGCCCCGATTAGCCACCTCCGGACGGCCGGCCCGAAGACGATCGCCGCGGCGACCAGCCCCCAGAGCGCCGCCCACGCGATCGTGTCAGCCAGCAGGTTTCTCAGCCTGCGCATCGTCGCCCTTCCGTTTCCGCGGCTTGCGGGGCTTCCGGCCCCAGCGGTGGATCACGATCGCCACGCCGTTGGCCGCCGCGGTGGCGGCCCCGATCGCCGAGCAGATCGCGGTGACCCAGGCGGTGAAGTCCTGGGGCGACAGCGCGGCATAGCCGATCACGCACGGCCGGGCGCCCGAGGCGGCGGCCCAGACGGCGCACAGCCCGGCGGCGAGGCCGAGCCACGCGAGGCGCTCGAGTCCGCCGGACCGGCGGTCGGTGGGGAGGGTCGCGGTGGTCATGGGGTCGGTTTGGGCAGCACGTTGACCAGGAAGCCGACCAGCAGCGCGAAGATCGCCAGGGCGGCGACGGGGATCGTCCGCATGTGCGCGGTCGGCAGGTAGATCGACAGACCCGCCAGGACCAGGAATCCCAGCAGCACGCCGGCCGCGGCAAGGACGGCCCGATGCTTCACCAGGAAGCCCCAGACCGACGACAGAAAACCGAGCAACGCGAGCCATCCCACGGGAGCCTCCGGCGTTGGAGTTGAGGCCGCGGCGGACATCGCCGCCGGCCAGGTGTCGATCGAGAAGTCGAAGCGGTCGTCGCCGTCGCGGAGGAGCCAGTGGAGGAGCTGCTCGGCGTCCCGACGGGGCAGGATCGCGTGGCCGTCCTCGGCATGGCCCCCGGCCCGGGCGGTCTCATCGCGGTCGGTCCAGGTCAGCCGGACCGGCTCGTCGGGCCGGGCGCTCAATGCGGCCCTCCCATCTGGGCGAACAGGTGGCCCGGGAGGATCACTGGTCGGACTCGGTCAGCTCGGTGACCACCGCATTGTGGTAAGTGCGGCCTCTCGCCACGCCCAGCTCGGCCTCCGCGGCCTCGCGGGTCGGGAACCGCCTGGCGAGGTCCGCCGCCGGGGAGAAATCGGAGCCCGTCCACCAGGGCCGTTGCGGCGTCCATCTTTTGTCGTACGGCACGGCCTTGATCACGAACATCAGCCCCAACCCTCATTCACGGCGACGACCAGGAAGACCGCCAGCACAGCCAGGAGCGTACTCATGCGGCCCGCAGGAGCGGCGCCGGCGTCGCGACGAACGCCGCCTTCCGCCAGTGGGGCGGCAGCCGCCGCTTCGCCCTCGCCGCGGCAGACGCGCCGAAGTGCGGGGCCTTCGACAGCGCCCAGGAGTCGCCCTCGCCCAGGATCCGCTCGATCACCTGGCGATCGGCCCAGAACGAGTACGGCGGTTGCCCGAGGTCGGTCGGGCCGCTCGGCGTGGTCATACCCCAGCTCTGCACGATGCACGCGCCGGGGCGGTCGAACCGGACCCCCGCGATGAACATGCAGTGCTCCCATCGGCCCTGCGCCCGACAGAAGCCCTGCGAGTCGCGCTGGAGGCTGAAGCCCTGGTTCGAGCAGATCGTCACGGGGTTGCCGTTGTGCAGCGCGGCAACGAGCTCGTCCCAGGTCGTGACCTGGGCGGCCGAGCCCAGGAGCTGCTTGCCGGCGATCTGCTTGACCGACGCCGGCGCCCCGGTGCGGCCCCACGTCTTGGCCCGCCGGCCGCTGTACGCGCCCTGGTCGCCGAGCTGCCGCCGACTGACGACGCCCATCGTCGTCATCGCCTTCACCGCGGCCGACCCGTAACACCCGTCCTGGAAGCCCAGCATGCCGCCCGCCTCGCGGGCCATGCCGTAGAGGGCCTCGGTGTCCGTCTCCTGGATGTCGGGCGGCTTCGGCTCGCGGCCCGGATGGGCCAGGCACCACTCGACGCATTGCAGGAGATCATTGGCGTGGGCGTGGCCGAAGCTGACGCAGTCGCCGATCTGCTGCGCCGGATAGGGCGGATAGCCCGCGAAGAGGTCGGTCCAGGCCCGGTAGAGCAGGATCGGCCGGGTATCATTGGCGTCGCGGGCGGTCGCCAGTGACGGGGCCGCGCTGAACAGCCGCGGCATCGACGCGGCGACGATCTTGGCCTCCGGAGTGTCGGCGCCCCTCCAGCCGAACCAGTCGGGCTTCGGGGCGGGAGCCGGGGCCGGCGCCGGCGGGGCGGGCTTCGGCCGGAGATGCTCGGCGGCACGCGGTCCGAACACGACGCCCAGGGCGACGAGCGCCCCGGCCAGGAAGACCGCGACCGATCGCTTCGACGGGCCGGTGATGTTCAATTGCACGGGATGGCTCCTGGATCACAGCCGAGAAACTCGGCCAGGCGGCGGCGGGAATACTCGCGGGCCGGGCCGAGGTACAGTTCGAACAGTGCGAATGGATTGTGGTGGCCGACGGCGGTGTCGAATCCGGGCCGGGGCCGCATCGACCGGGCCAGGCCCGGGTCGCCGATGGTGTCGGGTCGGACCGGCGGCCGGACGGGTCGGCCGGGCTTCTCCTTCCGCGGCGGCTTCGGCTCCTGCTCGCGAGCCAGGTTGCTCCGGCCGCGGCGGATCTCGTCCAGGGCGGGGATCACGGCAGCGGCCCTCGGGGCCGCGGCGGGCAGGCAGAGCAGGACGCGGCCGACGGCGCGGTAGAGCACACTATTTCAGGGCCTCAGCTTCGAGGTTGGGGCGGGTCGGGTCGGTCTCAGGCGATCGCCGCGGCGTACCGCGACTCGTCGAATCCCTCGGCCCGCGCGTGGGCCGCCAGGGTGGCACAGGCCCGCCGGTGCTCGGCGACGGCCTGGCGGTACGGCACGCCCAGGCGGTACGCGGCCTGGCCGACCGTGAGGTCGTACTCGCCCATGAGCTCGAGGAGCTGCCGGCCCAGCTCGGTGCACAACGCTAGGCCGCCGGCGACGACGCGGGCCAGGTCGGACCGGCTATCGGCACCCGGCGGGAGCAACCCCATCGTCTCCAGCCAGTCGGGCGGCATGGGGATCATCCGCAGTGATTTGCGGGCCGTCGCGACGTCGAGTCCGGCCCTCTCGGCGATCTCCGCCAGCGTCGGTCGGATCACGCCGTCGGCCATCAGCGCCGATTTGGCGGCGCGGCACTTCCTCGCCGCGCGTTCGAGTTTCCTTGACATCGGGCAGGGAGAGGCCCGGTCGATCGAGCGGTTCAGCGCATTGCGGATCCTCCCTTCGGCGAACGTGGCCAGGGAGATCCCCGACCCGACATCATAGGCGTCCACGGCCTCGACCAGGGCGGCGGTCGCCTCCTGCTCGAGGTCCTCAGCCGATAGCCCGGAGACCGGCCGGTGCCGGCGCGCGGCCGCAGCCTGGGCCAGCGGGAGGTAGCGGAGGATCAGCGCGTCACGCGCAGCGGGGGTGTCATACGCGAGGGTGAGGGTCATCACCGACCTGTGTCGTCATCGAGGGGCGCAGCTCTCTACAGGTCTATATGTGCCGCCTCCCCGACCCCTCGCAACATTTTTCACCCGGCACCCCCCGCCGAGAGAGCTGCGGACCCGCGGCGAGGGGCACCGGCCGGTCGGGCCGCCGGTGCCTCGGCCCGATATCCATTTGACCGAAATTCCGTACACCAAGCGACATAGGTCGTGCAGATTTCCCTCTTTGCCCCACCACCCCATGCCGCCGGATGGCGGATAGGTGCACCTACTGCGGTCGCGGGCTGCTGGACAAAAGGAAATGAATGAGGGGAAGCCTGGGGACGCATGCACTCATGGGAGCCGGCGTGCAGACGGGGTCCTGCCGGGGCGACTTTCCCATTTCCAGCTAGAAACGGGAAAGTTCGGCTGGATCGCGCGCAAAAAGCCCTGTATTCTCGGGGTTCTCGGCGCGACGTCGCACCGTAAATGGGAATGTCCAAAACTGAAAACGGGAAAGAGGCATCCATGGCCCGCAAGCGGACCGCGCCCCCGAAGCGCAAGGGACCGCCGATGCGTCAGCCCTACTCGGCCGTGCGCGAGCGCGAGTGGTTGACCGAGGACGAGGTCGCGAGGATCCGCCGGGCGGCCGGGCGGGTCGGCCGGCACGGGCACCGGGACCAGCTCATGATCCTGGCCGCCTACCGCCATGGCCTGCGCGTCGCCGAGCTGGTCGCCTGGAAGTGGGAGGTCGTCGACCTCGACGCGGGCACCGTCTTCGTCCGCCGGTTGAAGGGGTCGAAGTCGGGGATGCACACCCTTGAGCGCGACGAGGTCGCCGCGCTCAAGAAGCTCGCGCCCAACTCCCGGGACCGGGTCGGACATGTGTTCAAGTCCGACCGCGATGGCCCGGTGAGCGAGAGCGGGTTCCGCAAGATCGTCGCCCGCGCCGGCGAGCTGGCGGGGATGCCGTTCCCGATCCACCCGCATATGCTCCGCCACGCCTGCGGATACGAGCTGACCCGCGGGGGCAAGGCGACGCGGGTCATCCAGGACTGGATGGGGCACAAGAACATCCAGAACACGGTCCGCTACACCGAGCTCGACCCGGGCCGCTTCAAGCGCGAGAAGATGTGGGACCGGTCGGCCAGGCCGGCGGCCGGGGAGGGGGAGGAATAACGGGCGGGACCGGCGATCGCGGTGTGGGTCCAGTGTGGACTAACCTCGAGCAAAGTGTAGACTGGATACACATCGCACCGGGGAGCACCGCCGATGGCCGCTGCCGACGCCGACCGCAATTACCGCCGCCGCAACGTGACCGCGACCCCCGCGGACTGGGCCGGGATCGAGGCCCTCTCGCACCGGCTGGCGCCCAGGTGGGCGCCGGGCCGCGCGGGCAAGGGGAATGTCAGCGAGGCGCTCCGGTGCTGTTACTACTTCCTGCTCGAGGCGGAGCGCCGGGGGATTATCGCCATCGACGATCGGGGTGTCCGCTTCGCTGAGCCGCGGCCGTCGCCGGGGACGCCGGCCGGCGGCCGGCGGGGTATGCCCCGTTAATCGGTGCGGGGCGGCATCGCCTTCCCGCGAGCATAATTCGGAAAGTCAGGATGATCGCCACACCATTCCCCACCACTGGTCTCCGGCCAGGTCGGGAAGTCGGAATAGTCTTGCTCCTTTATCACCCGGTCCATCGCAGCTCGCGGCGCGTATCGCCGGCACTGACCCGCCCAGTCCTCGGGCGATTCGCCTTCGGCGAGCTCCGCCGACCAGAAAGGACAGGTCGCACACGTCGGGCGCGAGGCGGTGTCATTCATTTTCTTCGGGTGGCTCATCGCTAGTTGCCCTCCGCCCTCCGGGCCGACTCCTCGCGCGTCCGCTCGACGAATCGCCCCATGATCTCCTGGACCTTCGCGTCGCGCTCATCGTCGGTTATCGGCTCGCCAGTCATGGGGTCGATGCCCTGTTCCCGGCACCGGCGCCCGTGCTCGGCCAGGTCGTCGAATGTGATTACCGGCACGCCGGCCGCCAGGCATGCCTCCGCGAGCTGCTCCTCCATCTCGCGCACGTCCCCCTCGTCCATCGGAATGTGCGGAGTGGAGGGATCCTTCGGGAAGATGTAGTGCGTCGACGGGTCTTCCAGCCGGCCGACCTCGGGCTTTCCCCGCCGTCGCCTCAGCCCGCTTTCAAGCTTGTCGAGCCATGACCGTTTCTTCATGGGTCTCTCTCCGTCAGTGGATTCGATGCCCCCGCCCTCCCCCGCCGGATCGGGGCAGGGGGCGCGTCGGCACCCCTTGCCCGAACCGCACGGTTTCAACCGCAGACCCTACGCGACCGCCACGTTTTGACCGCTGCTTTCCGCCCATGCGATCTTCAGCGCGCCGTCGATCTTGTAGCGCGCGCATCCCATCTCGATCATCTCACGCATCAGGGCGTTTTTACGCATCCGCCGGAACTTCGCGACTCCGCTCAACCGGAAATCCAGCTCCTCGGAGATCTCCACAGTGTATCGGACCGCGGGCGCGCCGGACCGCTTCCTGCGGTTTTCCGACACCCCCCGCGCCGCCTGGCCGTCATGGCCGTCCGCGGTCGCTTCGCCCGGGTCGGGGTCCGTCCCGTCCGGCCGCACGGTCCTCAGTTTCCTTGCCGCCATGGCGCTCCCCTCCTTCTTGGTGGGTCGGTGCAATCCCGTCTCCTGGGATCGGCAGTTTCGCGCCGTCGCATCAATCCGGTCGGCCTGAGCGCGTCCGCTCGAAGTAGGTCCTAGCCATCTCCTGGGCCTCGTCGGCGGTCGCCGGGATCGCGTGCAGGTACACCGGATCATCCGCCCCGTAAGCGGCCAGCCAGGCCCGGTGAATCGACCCGAAGAAATGCGCCGCGTGATACCCCAGCTCGTGCCGGGCCAGGAGCGCCGCGTCCTCAGGCGCCATCCCCTCGGCGACGCGGGCCAGGACGAGCTGCCGGAAGACTTCCGACGCCTCGGCCCGGTCGATGATCCCCAGCGCCCGCCTGATCAGTTCATTTGCCACGGTCCACCCTCCCTGTCGGGTCCGTCTCAGTTATCCTTCGGCCCCTCGCTCCGCCTGAGCGTGCCGACCATCGCCATCAGCGACGGCAGGTCCCGCGCCTCGATGACGCCCACCTTCGTGACCTCGAAGACGTCCGCCGGCGGCATCTTCACCGTCCGCGACGCCCCGATCCGGAGGGTAGGCGTGTCGAGCTGCCGCCGGCAGACCGAGCAGACGCGCCCGGGGACCTCGGTCCCGATCTCGCCGGCCTTCACGCTGCGCAGGCCGCAGAGCGCGACCTGGGCGTCCTCGCACTCGCCGCACGTGCACATCGACACCAGCACGTGCCCGACCCCGTCGATCGACCACCAACGGGGCACTTCCGTCACATCGACCGCCATGCTTCGCGCCCTTTCTGGTCTACCACTCCAGCCCCGGCAACGTCGGCCGCCCTGGTTCGACCGGCCGGCCGGGTTGCGACCGCTCGAACCGCTTGATCCACTCCTCCGCCTCGCGGATCGCCGCGAGGTACTCCCGCGAGAGCGGCCGGCCGTCGGACTCCTGGCCGGTCCGGTAGGCGGCCCAGATCCGCGACCGGACCGCTTCCGGGAGCTGGTACCAGTGCGCCCGGCAGCCCCAGAATCGGGCCTGGACGGTCCGCTTGCAGCCGGGCCAGAGGCAGAGCCTGGTCATTGAGTCGCCTCCCGACTCATTTCGATGCCGCGGCCGGCTTCCGGCCCCGGGCGGACTTGCTGGGGGCCGGCGGCTCGGCCGCGGGCCGGCCGAGCTTGAGCACGCTCCGCACCACGGCGACCAGGTCGTCCCCCTGGAGGGTCGGTCCGACGGACGCGCGGGCAACCTCGCCCATCCAGAACTTCGGCACCTTGCCGCCCGCGACCCGGTAGCCCTTGCAATGCTTGTCGAGGTGCGCCCACTGTTGCGGCGACGTGCCCCAGTGATCCCCCAGCTCGTCGAGGATCTCCCGGTCCGTCGGGGACCGGTCTCCGGCCCGGAGCCGCTCCGAGATGCCGCCCCAGCCGACTGCCGCCCGAACGGCTGCGAAGAGGTCCGCGCCGGTGAATACCCCCGGCCCCACGCCGTTCGTCTCCGGCACCGACCCCGGCCGGCTCGTGACCAGGTCGAAACCGGACCGGGCCGGGGCCGCGGCGGATGCCCCGTCGCCGTTGGTCGCGGCCCCATTGCAGCGATCCAGGATCGGCCGGCCCGTCGAGCCGGTCAGGACTTCCTGCTGGATCTCCTCGACGAGCTTTTGCCGCTCCCTCCAGGCCGCCCGCAGCTCGCGGGCCTGGGCCTCGGCGTCGAGCAGGTCCTGATGGGCCGCCCGCTCGCGCTGGAGGGCCTCACGCAATTAGGCGATCAGATCGTCGGTCTGGGTCGTCATTCGCGCACGTCCTCCCTCGGCACCTTGAACCGTTGGGCCGACCCGATCGCGGTCCAGAAGAGCCGGCCGTAGAAATCGCCCTCGATCAATTCGACCCGAATCAATTCGACGCTGGCCTCCTCTCCGTCGCGGACGACTTCGACGGATCGGATCTCGCGGACGATCGCCGGCGTGGCAGCCCGGGGCTCATAGCAATCGGGCGCCACGCTGACGCGACGCTTCTTCGCCTCCGGCGCCCGGCGAGCATACTCTGATGCGGCGTCGAAGGATGAGAAACACCGGGCCGGATAGATGGGGGAAAGTCTGCCCCCGCTCTCGGCATCGATATTGGCCACGCCGAGATAACAGAGGTCGCCCACATGCGGAGTGAAATCGGGATCCAGCCGCCAACGCTCCCGGCCCTCTCGGAGCCGGCGAGCTTCCCTCTCATCCGCCGCGGTCCGCGGCATACGCCTCGATACCGCAGACTTCATCGAGAGGATCGACGGGTCGGGCTGATCGGCCGGCCGGACAAGCCGCGGCGACGTCCAGACCTCCCGGCCCGCGAGGAAACCTCCGTCGAGCCGGATTTTGATGAGCCGCTGATTAGCACCGTCGCCGGCCACGCCGGAATGGAGACGCAGTATCGTCGCCGGCGTATTGTGCCCCAGGTACACCATGCCCTCCGTCGGGGGAGCGGTGTGAGTGCGGTTTGATGCCGCGACGTCGCCGTCGTATTTGAGGGCCTCCTCTAGCGAAGGGAACACGGGGGCCGTCGAGAGTTGGCCATCCGGACTAACGGCATTGATCCGCACGGCCTGGCCCTCGACGACAGGAATTGGGTCCTGGACTGCGAACACTGCGAGCAGAAGCCATGAAGCCGGCATCGACTTGCCTCCCGATCATCGGGGCGGCGGCGGTTTCGGGAACCCGATCGTGCGCGCATAGGCTGCGATCGCACGATCGCTGATATCCGCGATCGTGGATCGATCGAACTCGGCCAGCTCCTCGAGCCACGCCTTCCACTCGGCGGACCCTCGGACCTGGATCGCCAGGGGCTTCCCCGGCCAGCTCCGCGCCTCATCGGCCGGCTTCCGCTTCTTCGCCATTCCGCGCCCAGCCTTGGTTTGCAACTTGGTCGTCACGGACGTACTCCGAGCGCAAGAGGCTAGCACGGCGGAAAGGCCGCGGCCAAGACACCGTCATGACCGTTGTACGCACGATCATAGACCTTTCGTCTTGTCAGGTCAATGCACAACTTCCGTACTTCTGTATTGACAGAAGTATTTACACGGCGTACCCTGAAATCGTCGGTCGGACGTCCGGCCGATGGCGGCGGCGGGTCGGTTTCGGTGCGAGCCGGCCCGCCGTCCGTCCCCGCCAAAAAGAGAGGGCCGCGGGGGAATGGTACTCCCCCGCGGCCCGGCGAATGGCGTCCCTCATTCCACACGAGGTAACCAATGAGCACTGTACACGCCCTTACGTCCGCGGGCAAGCTGAGGCCCTGGCGGCCCGAGCTGGCCCTGTTGAGGGTCCACCTGATGAGCATCGGCTACAGCAGCCCGGCGACCGGGCGGATCGCCGACTACGCGGAGACCGAGGGCACACTGGCCGGCTGCCCCGAGCTGGACGCGGCCGACGAGGCCGAGGCCGAGGTCGTGTTTGTCCGCGAGATGGACGCCGTACCTTCGCCGTCGCCCTACTGGGGGAGTATGCGCGGCGACGAGTCGCCCTACCGCGAGGAGGACGATCTGTGGGAGCTGGGGCCGGGCCCCGACCCGGACGGCACGGGCGCCCGGTGGACCCTCCGCGCGATCCCGCCGGAGCTGGATGATGACGACGACGAGACGGTCCTGCTCAACCTCTGGGAGGACCAGCACGAGGAGGCCATTCGGCAGCTCGAGGTGGACCGGATCCCCGATGCCGGCGAGCCCTACGAGCCGACGCCCGAGGAGGAGGCCGATTACGACCGCTGGCTCCGCGAGCACGAGCCCCTCGGCGAGCCCGAGGCGCCCGAGGACTTCGCCCTGGTCGTCGCCCCGATCGCCGGCGGCTCGCCCGAGGCCGACCGCCGCGAGCCGACGCCGGCGGATCTCGACGACTACCACGCCGCCGCCCGCGCCGCGGAGGTCCTCGACGCGCTCCGCCACGACGACGACGCCCGCGCCGAGGCCGATCGCTACCGGGGCCGCTAGGCCCGAGACCGACCGAACCATTCCGCCCGGCCGGGGCGGTCCCGGCCGGGCGGGTAGTCATATTGGAGTACCGTCGATGCTCACTGTCGGAGTGCAACTGAAATGCGACGGGTGCGACAAGGTGTTCCCGAAGTCGCGGGAACACCGGATCCCCGTACTGCGGAAGAAACTCGAGGAGCTGCGCGGCGAGGCCCACGAGAAGGGGTGGGCGACATACCGCCTGACGAACACGGGGCCGAACGGCGATTACTGCCCCGCCTGCGTGATGAGGCATCAGGCCCGGGAGAGGTCCCGATGAAACAGAAGTGTCGGACCGGCGCCCACGTCTGGGACACCGTCGCCGAGGCCAACCGCTGCTGCTCGCCGTCCTGGCGGCGGGCGGTCCGGGCCCTGGGCGATCCCACCCTCGACGGCGACCCCGGGGACCTCGACGCGTTCGGCCGGGTTTATATTCCCGTCGGGCGCAGGATGCTCGTCCTGGGGTGGATCTCCGTGGGCGTCCGCTGGCGGACCCGAGGCCCGGGCCGCAATTGAAACGAATCCCTCCCGCCCCGGCGATCGGCGCCGGGGCATCGTCGTTTCCGCTCCCCACCGCGAAGGAATCCCGACCGTGAATGGACCGAATCTGCTCCGGGTCGGACACCGGATCTTCAACCTCGACAACGTCCAGGAGGCCCAGCTCGCCCCCGCCGAGCCGGGCCGCCGGGCCGACGACACGCTCATACTCCTCTTCGCCGGCCGGGAGGACGTGTACCTCACCGGCGCCGACGCCCGGGCCACCTGGCGCCTGCTCCAGTCGATCCGGCCCCTCGGCGATTGCGACCCGCCCACGCCGGAGGAGGCGCTTGCGGAGTGCTACCTCGTCCGGTGCCCCGCCACCTCGACCGACGGCCCCCATCTCTGGAGCGCCGCGACCCTGGCCGACCTGGTCGCGCGCGTCGCTTCCGGATGGGCGCCTGGGCCGAACCAGGAATACCGGATCGACCTCGACGGCGAGATCTGGGGTTTCCTCATTCGCCACGACGAGAAGCGCTGGATGATCCGTCAGAAGGACGGGTCCGTCACCATCACCTCCGGCGCCGTTATCCTGTAATGGCACCTCACAGTCAGGAGACCCCGCCGATGAAGGCCCTCTTCCGCCGCGCGCTGGCCGCACTGGGCCGCGCGCTGGACGACAAGCACAACCGCCACTGGCAGGACACCGTGGAGTACTTCGACTCGCTCCACGAGCGGGACCCTCGCCTCGCGCCCGGCACGTCGCCGCCATCACCGTCCCGATCCCCGTCAACCTCGTCCGGAGGGAGTTCCGCCGTGAAACCCCAGGATCTCGAGGAAAGCCTCGCCGCGGCGCTCCGCGCCGACCGGTCGATCGACGAGCTGGAAGGATGCCAGCCCGGCGATCGGGCCCCGCGCGACATCATCGCCCACCACGAGGCCCGCGCGGCCCGGCTCTTCGAGGCCGACCGCGTCGCCCGGGACTGGTTGATCTCGGAGCTGGAGCCGCTCCTCCGGCGCCATCCGGGCCAGGGCGTGATCGTCGTCGCCGGCGACGGCTCGGCGTGCGCCCTGGCGACCGACTCCGACGGCCTGGTCGTCGTCCCGGCCGACCGTGTGATCCGGCTCGACCGGCTCGCGTCGGCCGAGGCCAGGGCCATGGTCAGCGACCTGGCCGAGCAGCTCCGGGTGCACCGCCAGTGAGGAGCACGCCGATGATCGAGCGACCGAAACTCAGTTCCGGCATGAAGCGATTCCGGGAGGCCGCCAGGTTCGCCATAATGCCGATGTGCGGGCATAACGAGCTCTCGGACGAGGTCCTGCGGGTGCTTTCTTTCCTCTGGTCGCGAGACCCTTACCGGCCGGTCGGCGACTGGATTCTCGACGGCCTCCGCGCCGGGGGCGTCCGCATCTCAAAGAAGAGGTTTGACCGAGGCGTCGAGGAGCTGAGGACCAAAGGTTACCTCGAAGGCGATCAGCCGCCTCGACAGGCCCTGGCGACCTGGGAAGAGTCCTGGCGAACCGCCCGACGCGAAGCCAAGGACCCCGAAAGCTTCACCGCCAGAGTCTACGGGACCTATCCTTGACGGCCGCCGGCCAATCCCGGCCGCAATGGGGGGGATTGGCCGGCGGAATTGGTTCGAAAAATCGCGGCCGTTAAGATGGGGGAATTTACGTACCACCAATCGCGCTGGTATCTTGCATACGACCAAACGCAATCGGCCGGCGCAGGGGGGGCCCCCGGCGGCCGGCCGACTTAATGGAGTTCGCTCTGTTCCGTTCTTCTCGCGGCTTTCCCAGAGCTAGTGCTTGGCGGCGCTCTCTGGTGCAGCTCAGCGAAGGACCCGCAAACCGTGACTTTCGGCAGGCCCTGTGGCGGGGATCCGTCCCCCGTCCGTTCACGCACAGGCTATGGTAACCCGGCCATGCCCTTCCGTCCAGGAGTGGCATGCGTCGGATGCCCATTTTCCGCGCGCATTTCTCGCGCCGGGGGTGGGCCATGAGCGCCGCGTCTACGTCCTCCCCTCCGCCCCTCTCGAAACACTGGTATAAGGGCGTCTACGGCTCCTCTAGATGGCCCCAGGCCGCGCAGACCGTCTGGGAGTTCTTCGGTCCCTTCATCGGCCGCGGCAAGTTCACCGTCACGGCCACCGACCTGCAGATCGCCCAGTGGTGCGGGATCCGGCGGCGATGCGTCCAGAAGGGGCTGAAGCAGCTCGAGGACATGGGGCTGATCTCGCGCCGGCGTCAGCATGGGCACCGGGTCATCACGATCGAGTGCCCCCAGGTCAAACCCTCCGCGAAGGACAAGGATAAGGGCGGAAACAAGGGGTCTCCCTCCACTCCCGCATCGTCCAGGAAGAGGCTGCCAATCCCCAACCTCCAGAACGACCGGCCGGTCACTCCCGAGGAGGAGGCGGCGGCCCGGGCGGCCGCCGAGGCGATCAACCGGCCGGTCGACGACCCGATCGATCCGAAGGACGCCGCGGCGGCGATCCGGGCCATGATCGGGAGGGAGGAGCCGCCCGGCTCCCCCGACCAGCGGGCCGGCCCCTGAGCCGCCCCGCCCCTGCCGGCCGTTCCGAGGCGTGACGACGGCCGCCCTGCCGCGAGAGAAAGTCGGGACCCCTGGAGTGCACCCATTCGCACGGATGGCGGCGGTGCGCGCCGTGCACCCATTCGCACGCCGGGAACGCGGAAGTCGATTCATGGACCGTTGATCGGTCTTTTTTTCATGCGCCGATCTGCGCACAAACCATGCGCCATCATGCTGAATGCATGCGCACGAAACGGCCGGTTTTCTTCTTTGTATTGAGATGGAGGGGAAAAGAAGATGCGATCGCCTCCGGCTCCCGGACTCCGAACGCGGGGCGCTCCGGTGGTTTCCCGCTCCCGGTGCCGTCGGCCGCGCGATCCCCTGCCCTATCGGCCCGGCGGCCGGCCTGGCTTCACGCCTGGCGGCCCTGCGGGCGTGCGGCGGAGCGATGGAGCGGCGACGGCCCCGATCGCTCCGCGGGGCAAATAAGCCGGCCGGCGGGCTAATGCTTTGGCGGCGCTCCCGCCGGCCGGCGCGAAGGACCCTGGTCGCCCAGGGTTTCCCGATATGCCCGGCAGGATTTGAACCTGCAACCTTTAGCTCCGGAGGCTAACGCTCTATCCAATTGAGCTACGGGCACTTCGACGGCTTTATTCCACCCGCAGAGGGACGGTTTGTCAAGGGGCGCATGGCCCGTCGACGCAGCCTGGGAAGGGATCGAGCCGATTCTCAGCTAGGATTGAAATCACGATGACGACCTGTTCGAAAGTAGGGCGTTACCAGGCACCCGCCCAGAGCCGTGACGTGCACGCACGCCCCCTCGCGGTCTTCGAAGAGTTCCTTCGAAGAGGCCCTCGTTTTTGCGCGGGCCTCTTCGAAGGTGTCACACGCGGCGTCGGGATTCTTCGAATCGTCGGGTTGTGCCGGGCCAACGCCTCTCGCCGATCTCGCGGCGGGAATCCGGTCAGGGGATCGCGAATCCGAGACCCTGGAGGATCGTCACCAGCGACATCAGAGGCAGCCCGGTGATCGCGGAGTGGTCGTCGCTCTCGATCCGGTCGAAGAGTGCGATCCCGCGCGATTCGAGCTTGTAGCTGCCGGCGCAGTCGAGGGGGAGATCTGACTCGACATAGCGCGCAATCGCATCCCTACCGAGGGGCCGCATTCGCAGGCGCGTGACGTCGGTGTGCCGGAACGTCGCGTCTTCGTGGATCACCGCCATCGCCGTGATCAGCTCGTGCGTCCGGCCCGCCATGGCCGCGAGCTGGTCCACGGCCCGTTCGGCCGCACCCGGCTTGCCGAAAACCTGCCCCTCGAAGGCGACGAGCTGGTCGCAGCCGACGATGACCGAACCTCGCTGGTCCTCCGCCAGGCTCGCGGCCTTGGCGAGTGCCAGCGCCTCGGCCAGCCGGCGCGGCTCCAGGCCGCTCAGCTCGCGCTGGAGGGCCGCCTCGTCGCAGCGCGGGGCCACGCCGCGGAATGGGACCCCAAGCCGCTCGAGCAGGCCCCGGCGGTAGGCCGAGGTGCTCGCCAGCACGAGGGAGAGACCGGTTCCCCGGGTCGGCGACGTGGTCGAGGGCGTCAATCCGCGGTCTCCTGGTTAGATCCGGAGCGTTTTCAGTAATTCGTCCGGAGGGAGGATGTAGCCGAAGTAGAAGTCGCCAAAGAGTCCGTAGCGGGCCGAGCTCTCGTCGAACCGCATGGTGTAGACGATGTCCTTGAGATAGGACGGGTTGCGGGCCCAGAGGGTCACGCCCCACTCCCAGTCGTCCAGGCCCGTCGAGGCGGTGATGAGCTGCGACACCTTGCCGGCGAACTTCATCCCGCTTTTGGCGTGGGCGGACATCAGCTCGGAGCGGGCCTCGAAGGGGAGCATGTACCAGTTGTGGCCCTCGGCCCTGGCCTTGCTCATGGGATAGAAGCACAGGCAGGGCCAGTTCGGGAACTCGGGATAGAGCCGCTGCCTGTTCATCGGCCCGAGGCGCTCCGCGTAGGCGTTGACCTTCGTCTGATAGATGCTGCTCTCGGGGTCGAGGCCCTCGCGCTCGCGGAGGATCCGGCCGTAGGCCTCGGCGTCGGGCACGTATTCGGAGATCTCGGTGATCGAGTAAAACGCATAGGTTGGCACGAGGGCCGCGCCCAGGCCCGAGGCCTCGATGGCGGTCTGCACGGCATGCACGCGCTTGATGTCCGGGCCGGCCATCACGACGCCCAGGTTCGCCTTGTGGCCGGGCATCGCGATGCACTGGAGCTGCTCGAGCCCGCCGGAGGGGCGATCGGTGAGGATCCGCCGGAGCTCCTCGACGCCCTGCTCGCGGCGCGACGACGACATGTCCGCCAGCCGAGCGCGGTCGACCCGGTAGAACAGGTGGAGGAAGTGCCAGCCCTCCTCGGGGATCAGGCTCGCCGCGGCCTGCGGCTCGGCGCCGGGCCGGCCGGCGTGGGGACGGCCCGCCGCGGGGGCCGTCGTGCCGTGACCGGCCGGCGTCGGCGGGGTGGATGCCTCATGGGGAGAGTTCGACATATTTCGGTCTTCTTTCAGCCTTCGATCGCCGCTCGGTTGGTCCATTCCGACTCCCATCTTACGGGCGTGGCGTCCGGGCCGGCAAGCAAGCCCGGCCGGGCCGACCCGCCAGCACGAGGACCGTACCATCGCCCCGATGGGGCGGCAGGTTGCGTGGGCCCCGGCCGGCCCATAGAATGCCTGCTCTTCCGGACCAGGGTCGTGGTCGTGCCAACCTCGCTGGAGAGACTCATGAGGATGCATCGAACGCTGGGTACACTCGCGGTCCTCACGCTGGGGGCTTTCTCGGGAGGTTTGCTGGTCCTGGCCACCTCGGGCCGGGGCACGGCCGAGGCCGCGGCAGAACCGGTCGAGGGCGGCGCCGGCGGCGCGACGGCTCAGGCCGAGCCGATCCGCGGCTGGCAGAAGGGCCGGGGCTGGGGCTGGATCTGGGGGAAGGACGACGAGGTCGGCTCGCTCAACGCGATGACCGACCGTTCGCGCGCCGCGGCGATGGCCCTGGCGACCCGGGGCGAGGTGTATGACCTGGGCCTGACCTACAGCCGCCGGAGCTTCAAGTTCTCCGGGCACAGCCCGGGCGAGATCATCTCGTTCCGGAGTCCGGACGGCATCCGGCGGATGAAGGACCCGGACGCGCCGCCCGAGGCCAAAAACCAGGGGCAGGTGTACTGGCACTCGGCCGCGCTGTTCATCTCGGACAACGTGGCCACCCAGATCGATGGCCTGGCCCACATCACCGCGGGCGCCGACGACCACTGGTACAACGGATTCAAGGAGGCGGACTGGGGCGGCGACTGGGGCCCGCGCAAGTGCGACGCCTCGACGATCCCGCCGATCGTCGCCCGGGGAGTGCTGATCGACGTCGCCGCGTTCAAGAAGGTCGACGCCCTCCCCGGCCACACGGTCATCTCCACCCAGGACCTGAAGGACACCCTGGCGTGGGAGGGCGTGACGCTCGCCCCCGGCGACGTGGTTCTCGTGCGCACCGGGACCGCCCGCTACTGGGGCGAGGACGGCGCCGATCACGCCCGGCTCGCCGAGCACGACACGGCCGGGCCGGACCTGGACGCCACCCGGTGGCTGGTCGAGGACCAGGGCGCGATCATGGTGGGTGCCGACACCAGCGGCTACGAGGTAAGTCCGTCGCCGAAGCCCGCGGATACGATCATCCCGGTCCATCGGTACTTGCTCGTCGAACAGGGCGTCCACCTGGGCGAGTTCCACAACCTCGAGGGCCTCAGCAAGGCGAAGGCGTACACCTTCTGCTACGTCGCGGCGGTGAACAAGATCAAGGGGACGGCGGCCGGGTTCACGCTGCGGCCCCTGGCGCTGCGTTGAGGTCGGCGCGAGCCAATCCGCCGCAACGTCGTCCGAGGGGGTCGTCGAGGCAACTTGCCCCCGCGCGCGTTGTCGACTACCATGAGCGCTCTTGCCCGGCGTCCGCCGCGTGGCGGCGCCGGGGCGGCCAGGAGGGATGAAGTCATGGCGACGGTCGAGGCGAAGGGCTTCCGCGGGCGGATCTACGATGACATCACGCAGACGATCGGCAACACGCCGCTGATCCGGCTGCGCTCGGTGGCGAAGGGCTGCCAGGCGGAGGTCGTGGCGAAGCTCGAGAACTTCAACCCGCTGTGGTCGGTCAAGGACCGGATCGGCGTCGCGATGATCGACGCCGCCGAGGCCGAGGGCAAGATCACAAAGGACACCGTGATCGTCGAGCCGACGAGCGGCAACACGGGCATCGCGCTGGCCTTTACCTGCGCGGCGCGGGGCTACCGGCTGATCGTCACCATGCCCGAGAGCATGAGCCTCGAGCGCCGCCGGCTGCTCAAGGCGTTCGGCGCCGAGATCGTGCTGACCCCCGCCGCCGAGGGGATGCCGGGCGCCGTCCGCCGCGCCGAGGAACTCGTCCGCAGCACGCCCAACGCGTTCATGCCGCAGCAGTTCAAGAACCCGGCGAACCCCGAGGTCCACCGGCGCACGACCGCCGAGGAGATCTGGCGGGACAGCGACGGCCGGATCGATATCCTCGTCTGCGGCGTGGGCACGGGCGGCACGATCACGGGGTGCGGCGAGGTCCTGAAGAAGAGGAAGCCCTCGCTGCACGTGGTCGCGGTCGAGCCGGTGACCTCGCCGGTGATCAGCCAGTCGCTGAAGAACGAGCCGCTGCGCCCCGGCCGGCACATGATCCAGGGCCTGGGCGCCGGGTTCATCCCAGACGTGCTCAACACGTCGATCATCGACGAGGTGGTCACGGTCCGCGATGAGGAATCGTTCGAGATGGCCCGTCGGCTGGCCCGCGAGGAGGGGATGCTCTGCGGGATCTCCTGCGGCGCGGCGGCCGCCGGGGCGATCCAGGTCGCCTCGCGGCCCGAGAACGCCGGCAAGATGGTCGTCGTCGTGCTCCCCGACCTGGGCGAGCGTTATCTCTCGACCTCGCTGTTCCCCGAGTGATGACCCGGCCGGCCGGGCGGCGCCGTCGCCCGGCCCGGCCGCCTTCGAATCCCCCCACGCCTCCGGACGACGTTGAACGATCCCACCCCCGAGACCACCGGGCCGGACCCGCTGGAGATCCCGCGCCGGCTCCACGACGCGATGGTCGCGCACTGCCTGCGCGAGGCGCCGCTGGAATGCTGCGGCCTGCTCGGCGGGATTGCGCCGCGGGTCTCGTCGTTCCACCCGCTGCGCAACGCCGCCGTCAGCGAGACCCGCTATGACGCCGACCCCCAGGACCTGATCGCCGCGGTCGTCTCTCTGCGGGATCGCGGGGCCGAGATCCTGGCGATCTACCACTCGCACCCGCGCTGGCAGGCCGTCCCCAGCAAGACCGACCTCCGCGAGAACCACTACGGTCCCGTGCCTCGAATCATCGTCTCGCTGCTCGAGCCCGTGCCGGACGTCCGCATCTGGCGGCTCGACCCCGATTCCTACCTGGAGCTCGCCTGGCGCATCGTCGAGGATGACGAGCCCGCCGGGCCCGATGCTGCCGCCCGCGATACCCGTACGACCCGCGAAGCCTCTTGACGTTGCAAACGCTTCGCGGCATGCATACACTACGGGCCTTACTTTCGCTTCCAAAGTCCAGCAAGAATACCGAGTTCCATGCAACGCACCCTGATCATCTTCAAGCCCGATTGCGTCCAGCGCCGGCTGGTCGGTTCGATTCTTCAGCGGTTCGAGGCCAAGGGCCTGCGCCTCGTCGCGCTCAAGCTCATCAAGGTCGACCGCGCCCTCGGCGAAAAGCACTACGCCGAGCACAAGGGGAAGCCGTTCTTCGAGGGCCTGATCTCGTTCATCACGGCGTCGCCGGTGGTCGTGGGCGTGCTCGAGGGGAACGAGGCGATCGCGGTGGTGCGGACGATGCTCGGCGCCACCAACGGCGCCGCCGCGGCGCCCGGCACGATCCGCGGGGATTACTCGATCAGCAAGCAGAACAACCTGGTGCACGGCAGCGACAGCCCCGAATCGGCCGAGCGAGAGATCGCGCTCTGGTTCAACCCGGCCGAGCTCGCCGATTACACGATCGAGGGCGAGAGCTGGGTCTCCGCCGGGTCGTGACGCCGGGAGCGAGAGCGCCGCTTCTGGTCGGTGAGAGATGTCCCCGTCGCCGCGGTCGAGGATCGCCGCGGCGCCCGAGGGATGGGTCGTAGCTCGTACGCGCTTCGTGATCCCGGGCCCGGCAGGTCCACGCCGCCTACCGGCCCGAGTCGGTCCATCGATGCACCGTTCCCGTCGCCCCGAGGTTGATGGAGCCCCCTCATGGCCAGCAAGGCGATCGAGCGCGAGGTCGCGCAGCTCCGGTCCGATCTGAACCGGCACAACTATCTCTACTACGTCGAGGCGAAGCCGGAGATCAGCGACCGCGATTACGACCGGATGATGGAGCGCCTCACCGCGCTCGAGGGCCAGCATCCCGAGCTGGTCTCGCCCGACAGCCCGACTCAGCGCGTCGGCGGCCAGCCGCTCGAGGGCTTCGCCACGGTCCGCCACGTCGTGCCGATGCTCTCGATCGACAACACGTATTCCTACGACGAGGTCCGCGAGTGGGACGCTCGCGTCCGCAAGGCGCTCAACCCGGGCGAGCCGTTGCGCTACGTCGTCGAGCTGAAGGTCGACGGCGTCGCCGTCTCGCTCCGCTACGAGGACTGCCGGCTCGTCCTGGGCGCCACCCGCGGCGACGGCGAGCGGGGCGACGACATCACGGCGAACATCCGGACCGTGCACGAGGTCCCGCTGTCGCTCAAGGACTGCCCGGCGCCCGTGCTCGAGGTCCGTGGCGAGGTCTACATGACCAACTCCGAGCTCCTCCGCCTGAATGAGCTGCGCAACGCGGCCGAGGAGACCCCGTTCGCCAACCCGCGCAACGCCACCGCCGGCTCGCTCAAGCTGCTCGACCCGAAGCTCTGCGGCCGGCGACGCTTGCGATTCGTCTCGCACGGCCTGGGCGAGTATCGCGGCATCGACGAGACCTCGTATTACGAGCTGACCCGCATCATCAAGTCGTGGGGCATCCCCGTCAGCCCGCACACGACTCGCTACGACACGATCGAGGAAGTGATCGAGCACGCCCGCGCCTGGAGCGATAAACGGAACACCCTGGACTTCCAGACCGACGGCCTGGTCATCAAGGTCGACGACCTGGATCAGCGCGAGCGCCTGGGCTACCGGAGCAAGAGCCCGCGCTGGACGATCGCCTTCAAGTACGAGGCCGAGCAGGCCGTCACCCGGCTGACGGGGATCACCGTGCAGGTCGGCAAGACGGGCAAGCTGACGCCCGTGGCCGAGCTCGAGGCGGTCCTCCTCGCCGGCACGACGGTCCGCCGTGCCAGCCTGCACAACGCCGATGAGCTCGAGCGCAAGGATATTCGCGTCGGCGACGCCGTCGTGATCCAGAAGGCCGGCGAGATCATCCCGCAGGTGGTGCGGGTCGAGGTCGATGCGCGAAAAGGCGACGAGAAGCCGTTCCGCTTCCCGAAGAAGTGCCCGAGCTGCGGCGCGCCGGTCGAGCGCTCGGCCGAGGAAGTGGATTATTACTGCACGAACCCCGCCAGCAAGTGCCCGGAACAGCTCAAGGAGTGGATCCGCTGGTACGCCCACCGCGACGCGATGGACGTCGACGGCCTGGGCGAGAAACTGATCCACCAGCTCGTCGACAAGAACCTGGTGAAGACGCTGGCTGACCTCTACCGGCTCGACGCGACGACGCTCGCCGAGCTGGATCGGATGGGCAAGAAGTCGGCCGAGAACCTGGTGAAGGCGATTGAGGCCAGCAAGACGCGGACGCTCGACCGCCTGCTCACGGGTCTGACCATCCGCCACGTCGGCACGCGGATGTCGGAGATCATCGCCGAGAAGGTCCAGACGCTCGATCGCCTTCGCGCGATGACCCTGGAGCAACTCGAGGCGATCCCCGAGGTCGGCCCCGTGGTCGCGGCGAGCATCCACGAGTATTTCCAGGACCCCGAGCACCAGGCGCTGATCGACGAGTTGCAGCAAGTCGGCGTGGCGCCCCAGCCGCTCGTGCCGGTGCAGGCGAGCGGCGGGAAGCTCCCGTTCGCCGGCAAGACGTTCGTGTTGACCGGCACGCTGCCGAAGCGTTCGCGTGCCGAGGCCGAGGCCCTGATCAAGCAGCGCGGCGGCAAGATCAGCGGCTCGGTCTCGAAGATGACCAGCTACGTCCTCGCCGGCGAGGAGGCCGGCAGCAAGCTCGACAAGGCGAAGCAGCTCGGCATCCCCGTCGTCGACGAGGCCGAGTTCGAACGCATGGCCGAGGGGAAAAGTTGATCGGGAGGTTCGCACGGCGGTCGATGCGAGCAGCCGGACACGCGGCACGGGTTGACGGCGAGGAGAGGCGGGTTCGAGAATCGATAGAGGATTCCGAACCATCGTGTCACCCGGATCCTTCTCTGGAGGCGGACCAATGAGAACCGCGCCGGCCCCTGATGTCATGACCGAGACCCAGCGGGAGTTTCAGCGACTATCCGAGGAATGGAAGTCAAGCCGGGGTCCCGCGACGACGGTCGCGGCGATGGTGAAACACCCCGCCTACCTGGCGATCGTGCAGCTCGGCGAGACAGCCATCCCGTTGCTCCTGAAAGAGCTGGAGCAGCAGCCCGACCACTGGTTCGCAGCGCTCCGGGCCATGACGGGCGCGAACCCGGTACGCGACGAAGACCGCGGCGACGTGACCAGGATGGCCGAATCGTGGATTGAGTGGGGTCGGGCGAATGGATACCGGTGGTCGTAGGGATCTCACGGAATGGTTCCCGAAGCTGGCCGGGTCGCCGCATCGAATCACGAGCCCTTACGACCCGCGATACAACTGCATCGCCTGGGCCGCCGGAGATCGACGTCGATGGTGGGAGCCCGATGAGGACGGCGACTGCTACTGGCCGCGGGACGCGCCCAGGGAATACTCCCCAGAAAGCTACATTCGTGCCTTCGAGTCCATCGGCTTCGAGCGATGCGAGTCGCCCGACCCCGAGCCCGGTTTCGAGAAGGTCGCGGTCTTCGCCAATGAGAGCGGGCCGACTCATGCCGCGAGGCAGTTGAGTGGCGGGACCTGGAGCAGCAAGCTGGGTGTCTTCGAGGACATCGAACACCAGCTCGAGGCACTCGCCGGCAACCAAGGCGAGGAATATGGAACCGCCGTCCAGATACTCAGGCGACGAATTCCGGTACCCCGATCGACGTAAGAGCGGAGCACCAGGCGAGCGAGGAGGCGCCAGTGATCCGGCATCCGCCGCGCCGGGCCAGATCGGCAGTCGTTTGGAGAGCTGATCCATGGTGCTGGACTCCAACGGAGGAACGACCGGACTCGATCAGGACCCGACCGCCAAAGGCGAGCTCACCGCCTCCTCGGCGGTCCGCCGCATCGCCTTCAGGTCGAGCTTTCCGGTGCCGAGGATCGGGATCGCCCCGACCTTGATGACGTTCTCGCGCCGCGGGATGAACAGGTTGGGCAGACCCATCGTGGACAGGCCGGCGAGGGCGCGGTCGACGGCCGCCTCGTCCACCGTCGTCAGCACGACCAGCTTCTCTCCCTTGCGCTCGTCGCCGACCGCGGTCACGGCGAAGACCTGGGTGTCGGCGCCGATCGCCTGGTGGAGGGCCTCCTCGACCCGGCCGTGCGGCACCATCTCGCCGCCGATCTTCGAGAACCGCGATAGCCGGCCCGAGACCTTCAGGAAGCCGTCCTCGCTCAGCATTCCCAGGTCGCCCGTGATGTACCAGCCGTCGCGGAACGCCGCCTCCGTCAGGTCGTCGCGGCCGAGGTAACCCTGCATCACATTTGGCCCCTTGACCAGGATCAGGCCCTCGGTTTCGGCGTCGAGCGGCTCGAACGTCTCGCCGTGCACCACGCGTATCGCCACGCCCGGCAGCGGCCGGCCGACGTACCGCCGCCGCGAGCCGGGCTGGAAGAAACCTGGCTCGCGGAGGTCGAACGTGTTCACCGCGACCACCGGGGCGCACTCGGTCATCCCGTAGCCCTCCATCGGCCGGATGCCGAACGTATCCTCGAACGCCAGCGCCAGCGAGTCGGGCATCGCCTCGGCGCCGGCGAGCACCAGGCGCAGCGAGCCGAACTGCGCCGGGGTGCAGCGCCTCATGTAGAGCTGGAGGAACGTCGGCGTGGCGAGGAGCACCGTCGCGGCGTAGCGCTCCACCAGGTCGCCGATCCGCGGGGCATCGAGCGGGCTCGGGTGGCAGATCGAGCCGATGCCCGTGTTCGCCGCGAACCACGAGATCGTGTAGCCGAACGAGTGGAACATCGGCAGGATCGCCGCCAGCCGGTCGCCGGGCAGCACGCGGAACGCCTCGCGGATCGCCTGGACGTTCGAATCAATGTTGAAATGCGAGAGCACCACGCCCTTGGGCTCGCCCGTGCTGCCGCTGCTGAAGATGATCGTCGCCGCATCGTCGACGTTGACGGCCCGGGGCGCGCCGGCGGCCCGCTCAATCCACCTCTTTGGAGCCGCGAGTGCGATCAGCGCGGCCTTCGCCCGATCGCCCGCCTTCAGACCGGCCATCACGTCCTCGAGGTAGATCAATTCGAGGTTCTCGGGCGGCTGGAGCTTCGCCTTTTCGAGGAAAGCCCGACTGGTGACGACGGTGCGCAGCCCGGCCTGCGCCGCGGCCGACTCCATCCCCGCGCGGCCCGCGGTGAAGTTGAGGTTCACCGCGGCGCGGCCGGCCAGCGCGGCGGCCAGGTTGACGAGCGAGCCGCCGACGCTCGTCGGCAGCAGGATGCCGACCGCCGCTTGCCCCTGCCAGCGTGGGCGCAGCGCCCGCGCGATCGCCAGTGCGCCCACCAGTGCCTTGAAATACCCGACCCTCGGCGTCTGGAAGTCGGCGAATGCGAGGCGGACCGGATGCCGGCGCGCCCGGCGGATGAACTCGTGATGCAACGGCCGCCGGTCGCGTCGGCGGTACGACCACGCCCGCTGGCCCAGCTCGGTGATCGCCTGCCGCAGCGCGAACAGCGACGAATCGGCCGGCATCGGCTCGCCGATCGAGACCGTCACCCGGTAGGGGATCCGCTCGGGCCACCGGCGATGGCTGGCCGGGGCGAAAATGCTGCCCATCAGGCGGTCGAGGTGGATCGGGATGATCGGCGTGGTGCGACCCTTGACGATCCGCTGCAACCCGCGCTGAAACGGCGCCATCATCCCGGTGCGCGTGAGCTGCCCCTCAGGGAACACGCAGACGATATCGCCGGCGTCGAGTGCCCGGCCCGCCTCGCGGAACGCGTGCAGGATCAACTTCGGCCCGCCCGAAGGCGAGATCGGGATCGCCCGCATCGCCCGCAGGAATGGGCCCAGAATCGGGTGCTCGAAGAACGGGGCATACACCACGAACCGGATCGGCCGGTCGACCGCCGCGATCAGGAACAGACCGTCGGCGAACGACACGTGGTTCGGGACGAGGAGCGCGCCCCCCTGCTGCGGCACGTTCTCGCGCCCGAGCACCCGCACCCGGTAGATCGAATGCGCCAGCCCGATCAGCAGGAAGCGGAAGAAGGCGTCGGGAACGAGCGTCAGCGCCCAGAAGAACCCGGCCAGCAGTGCCAGCGACAGCCCGAGGAACGTCATGCGCGGGTGGACGCCCGCCAGGGCCAGGCCGAGCGCCAGGACCGAGCCGGCGAGCATGCCGAGGTACGCCAAAGCGTTGGAGACCGAGATCACCGCGCCGCGTCGGTCGTCGGGCGATCGGGCCTGGAGCAGCGCGTTGAGCGGCACGAAGAGGAAGCCGGCGAAGATCCCCATGATCGCCATGATCGCGATCAGCCCGTAGAGATGCGGCCCGATCGCCGCGAAGGCCAGCGTGCTGATCGTCAGCCCGAGCGCGCCGAAGGGGAGCAGGCCGTACTCGACCTTCGGGCCCGAGATCCGGCCGGCCAGAACGCACCCCACCCCGATCCCCAATCCCAGCGCGACGAGCGGCAGCACCGCCAGGCCCTGGTTCTCGAGCTTCAGGATCTGCGTCGCGTAGGGCAATATCGGCGCCGGGACCAGGCTGGCGATCGCCCACACGAGCATCTGGCCAATGATCGTCAGCTTCAGCACCCGGTCGCCGCGGATCGCCTCGGCGGCGAGGAGGATCGTGGCGGCCAGTCCGCCCTCGCTCCGCGCCGGACGCACCCGCGGGATCTTGAAGGCCGTGACCAGCCCGCACACGGATAGCCCGAGCAGGACCAGCGCCCCTTGCCAGAGCGGGGTCGGATGCGACGGGGGTTGGTGGAGCAGCGCATCGCCGGCCGCCACGGTCGCGGGCCGCGAAGCCTGGAAGATCAGGGCCCCGCCGACTGTCCCGGCCAGGATCGCCAGGTTCGAGCCCATCTCGAGCACGCCGTTCGCCCGCGACAGCCGGTCGCGCGGGACCAGCTCGGGGATGATGCCGTACTTCGCCGGGCCGAAGAGCGCGGCCTGCACGCCCAGCAGGCCGAGGATCGCCAGGCCCAGCAGGCCGGGGTCGGGCCGGTACACCAGGATCGCAACCGCGGCCGACATCAGGGCCAGCTCGAGTACCTTGGTCCCAATGACGATCGTCCGCTTGCTCAGGCGATCGGCCAGCACGCCCGCGGGGAGCGAGATGAGGAACAGCGGGCTCATCAGCACGATCTGAGCAATGGCGGTGTGCGCCTGGCCCTGCTCCGGGTTCGCCGCGGAGGCCAGCGCCAGGAAGATCACGATCTGCTTCCAGGCGTTGTCGTTGAAATTGCCGAGGAACTGGGTGACGAACAGCGCGGCCATCGGATGTCGCACCGCGCCCGCCGCGTGGCCTCGCCACGCCGACGCGATCCCGGCCAGCCGCCGGCCCAGGACCGGAGCCTTCTCGCCGGCCGAATGGTAATCGTGGCCGTGATCTGGAGCTTCATCGCGTCCCATCCGAACCCTCCCTCTCTCGTCTCGTCGATGCTGCGTATGGCCCGGGCTGGACTGGCCGATCGGATCGTGCCGCCGATCGGCCCGACGGCTGCGGGGTGAGATCCTGTCCTGCCCAGCCTATCATGCCCGGATCGGGCTGGAACGAGCCACGGGCTTCGCGAAATCCCGGGTTCCGGGGAGTGGCTAGTGAGTGTCTGTCCGCGACCTGGGAAGTCGAGGCTCCCGCCGAGCCGGGATTCGGCGAGGCCTCCTCCACATGCCGGCTCGCCGGGAGGCTCGCCCTCCCGAATCAGGTCCCTGTCGGAACGGGTACACGGCCGAGGGGTGCGATCGGGCCGATGCCAGCTCCCGGCCGGTCCCCGACCGGCTGGGGACCGACAGCAGGTAACTCGTCGGTCCCGATCCGGACGCTGGATTCGTCCGTTCGGGGGGCTCCGGGCGCGGTTTGATTCGTCTCGCCGCGGTCCGGCCGGCCCGCCGCCGGCGCGGCGAGGCCCAGAGGCAGGAGCAGCAACAGCAGAAGGAGAGGCAGGACCACGCCGGCCGGTCTCATGGATGGCAAGTACCGACTGGCAGGTGGCTCGTCCGGATCGGTAAGGGCCTCGTTCGGAAGGTCGAGAAACGAGGAGAACGGCGGAGCCGGCCGCCCGCCCGGACGCTCCCGCCGGCCGGTCCGCGGCGCGAGCGGGGGCCCTGGGTTCGTTCGTCGGTTGCTCGAGGGCCGACGGCCAAATCGCAGGGCCGGCTCGGCCTGAGGTTCGGTCGGATCGGACGGAAAACTCGCGGCGGAAGCGGGCCGGTTGGGTTCGTTCGTCGGGATTCCGGGGACGCGGCCGTTGGGTTCGTTCGTCGGGATTCCCGTGCCGGGGCCGTTGGGTTCGTTCGTCGATGCTGGGCGCGGGTCTCCTGACCCCGCCCCAGGCCCCGACCGAAGTTCTCCCGAGATTCCCCTGGCCTTCGGTGGCGCGGGAGACGTTCGGTCAGGCTCCCCGGCGGGGTCGGAGACCCGCGCCGAACTGCCGCCGTCGGATCTCC
>DAIDHB010000003.1 GCA_027452145.1 Planctomycetales bacterium | reverse complement strand
CTACCGCGGTGGGATCTAGCAACGCATAGCGTAGCATGATCCCACCGCGGTAGCGAGATCGCGACTCAGTGCCCTTTCGTCTAGGATCTGTACACTGATCTGTTTTCGGTCAACGCTGTCTTCTTTTCGGACAGGCGACTGTACTTTTTTCGGACGCCACGGCATCCGTGACACGGTTCTGGCCTTGGTGTAGGATCTCGATGTCATGGTGTCCAAGCAGGAGCTTCACGACATCCTCGCCAGGGTAGGCAGCCGCGTTGGCCGCAGAGCGTCGGATCGCGGCTGGAAGCCCCCGCCGAGCCCCTGGGTGCCCGATCGCCTGCACGCAGCCCAGGTGCTCGTGTCCCTCTCTTGCTACAACGCGCAGCTCGAACCGGAGATTTCTCTGGTCCTTGCGTCCAAGCGATTCCCCGTCTGATGCCTCTCCTCGGCCAGAACCGCCCGGACGGGCTGACGGAGCGACGCCGCCAAGCCGCCGATGCGCTCGCGGCGGTCGCGGATGCCGCATTTGACGCAGCGGACTTCCGCTCCGCGACTGCCGCCATCCGCGCCATGGTCGATCTCGAAGGACTCGCGCTGACGCCTGAGGCCGCCGAGGCTGCGGACAAGGCCGTCGATGCCATGTCGGAGGCGCAGCAGGCCGAGCGACGAGCGGAGCTGGAGGCCCGCGCCGCCGAGGCGCCTGGCGTTCAGTGAGCGTTCCACGTGGAACGAGGCTGTCGAGCCGCGAGGCCGCGGAACTGGAACGCCTCCGGCTCCTGGACGACCAGCGGCACATCGTCACCTTCGTCCCGACCATCACTCCGAAGTTCGCGGCCCCGGCGCATCTGGCAGCCTTTGCCGACGCCATCGAGGCGTCCAGGCGCGAACCGACCTTCCGGCTCGTTTCCACCCCGCCTCGGCACGGAAAGACCGAGCTGATCCTGCACGCCTGCGCCTGGCTGCTCAAGCAGGACCCGTCCAAGACCATCGGATACATGACCTACTCGGGCGACCTGGCGAAGTCCAAGTCCCGCCGCGCCCGCAGAATGGCCCTTGCTGCCGGGGTTCGGCTCGCCAAGGGCTCGAAGGCCGTCCACGAATGGAGGACCGCGGAGGGCGGCGGGATGCTCGCGGCCGGCCTCTCCGGGACATGGAGCGGTCACGGCGTCGACTACGCCTTCATCGACGACCCCTACAAGGGCCGCATGGAGGCCGAAAGCCAACTGATCCGCGATCGGGTGTGGGACTGGTTCATCAACGTCGGCTACCCGCGACTCGAGCCCGGCGGCTCGGCCTACGTCGTACACACCCGATGGCACGAGGACGACCTGACGGGCCGCCTCGAACACCACCCAGAGGCGCCGTGGCAGAAGTTGATCCTGCCGGCCATCGCCCGCGAGGGGGAGTCGGACGAGGCGCCCCTGTGGCCAGATCGGTTCTCGCTCGAAAAACTCAAGCAGATCCGAGGCACGATCGGCCCCTACGCTTGGGCCTCGCTCTACCAAGGCACGCCAACCGACAAGTCCGGCGCCGTCTTCAAGCTCGACTGGTTCCGCAACAACGCGATCGACATCTTCCCGTCCCACCCGGGCGCCCTGGAGGCGTTCGCCGGGGTCAAGACCTCGCCCTGGGACTACACGGTGGTCGCGATCGATGGAGCATGGAGCACCGGCGTCGGGGCCGACTACTCGGCCATGGAGGTCTGGAGCCGCAAGGGCAACCTCTACTTCCTGCGGGACGTGGCCCGCGGGCGCTGGGAGTTCCCGGACCTGCTCCGGCGCGCGGTCGACATCTTCAATGGGGCCGAGGCCAACGCGCTGCTCATCGAGGCGTCGGCGTCCGGTCTCGCGCTCCTGCCTGTGCTCAAACGGGAGACCGCCATCCCGTGCATCGGCGTCTCGGTCAACCAGTCGAAGACGACGAGGGCGGAAGCCGTTGCGCCGCTGATCGAGACGGGCCGGTGCAAGTTCCTTCGCGGCTCCAAGTTCCTCGGGGCCTACATCGCAGAACTCTGCGCGTTCCCGAACGGATCGCACGACGACCAGGTGGACGCGACCAGCCTGGCGTTGCAGCACTTCATGGACAAGTCGCGCGGCTTCGGCTTTGATTTGGACCGCCGCGATCAGGGCGTCTTCGATCGCGACATCTACGCGCTGCGGTGGAGGTAGCGATGCTGCAATCGATCGTCGAAGGGCATCCGAGCTTCGTCAACGCTCCATCGTTCCGCTACCGCCGGCTGCTTGCCCTGGACCTGTTCCTCGACGGCTGCCTGTACGACCACCTGCCCGCGTTCCACGTCGAGCGCGGCGACGGCAACATCGAGCTGCGCATGTTCGAGCGGCGGCCCTCCGTGAAGTGGAACTACCCCAGGATGGTCTCGGTCGCCACCGCTCGAAAGCTGTTCGCCGGACGGCAGCGCCCCAGGATCACGCACGACGACGAAGAACTCGTGGAGGCGTGCGACGTGCTGCTGCGGGAGGGATTCTGGGACTCCAAGATCATGAGCGCGGTCATCTGGGGGTCCGTTGGAAGCGTCTTCCTCACCTTCGAGATCGCCAAGGATGGCGCGGGCGTCCCGCACGTCATCTTCGACACCTGGCGGGCCCGCGACTGCACTCCCGTCTTCGACCGGCTGGGCGAGCTGCGATCCGTTCGCGTCCAGTACCGATGCCTCGGAACGTCGTTCACGTCCGTCGGCGTCACCAAGGACGAGGAGGGGGAGGACATCCGCCAGGACCAGATCTACTGGTTCACGCGCGACTACACCGTCAGTCACGTCACGAACTTCCTGCCGATCCGAAAGGACCTCTACAGCCCGCTGGACCCCAAGACGTTCGACCGGCTGCGCCAAGACGAGTTGAGGATGAGCCAGCACGACCTGGGCTTCGTCCCGGGGCACTGGTTCGAGAACCTTCCGGGCGGCGACTTCCCGGACGGCGCATCGACGTGGGCGTGCGCGGCCGACGCCATGATCGCCATGGACTACACGACAAGCCAGGGCCTACGCGGACTCTGGTACAACCAGTGCCCGGACCTCGTCGTCAAGGGAGACCTCAAGAACCGTGAGACGACCGAGACGGGGAGCACCATCATCCGCGGGCCGACGAACGTCCTGCACTTCGAGGCCGAGAAGCAGGGCGCCACCGGGGAGCGCATCGGCGGCGGGGACGCGAAGCTCCTCGAAAGCACCGGCCAGATCTTCGAGCAGGGGCGGGAGACCCTGGAGCAGCTTCGCAAGTTCATCCTGGAAACCATCGCTGCGTCCAGGAAGGATCCCGACCGGATGCGAACCGTCGCGCAGTCGGGGCGGGCCATGGAGATCTTGGACGCGGATCTGATGGATCTCATCCAGGATCTTCGGCTGGCCTATGGGGACAACGGGATGCTCCCATTGACCCGGAAGCTCGTGCGCGCGGCCGTCAAGGCTCGACACCCGGCCGTCACGTCGGACATGGCGAAGTCGGTCGAGTCCCTCGCGCTACAGTGGCCTCGGATGTACGCGCCGAACGCCCAGGAGTTCCTACAGACCGTCCAGGCGCTACAGGGAGCCCTGGGCGGCGGGGCGCCGAAGCCGGGACCCGGGTCACCCGGAGGCGGCACCGACAAGGCGGCCCCCACTGGCGGCCAGGAGCTCATCGACATCGAGACGGCGAAGGACTACCTCGCGGCCGTCATGGACTTCCCCCGCGGCGAGGATGCCGGGATTGCCTCGGCGCAGATACCAGAGGGTGCCGCTGGCGGCCCGATCGCGGAGACGCCGCCCGTCAAAGAGCCAGAGGCCGCGGAGGAGTAGCCCATGTCAGATCACTTCCACCTCGTCAACGAACCGAAGCCGCTTGCATCGGTTCGGCGCATCGCACTGCCGAAGCCGCCGTGGGGCAGCAAGGCCAACCTGATCCTCGAACGCGGCCTGTACGCCCTGGAAGAGCAGCCCGGCAACATCCTTCACCTGACGTGCGCGCACGCAGGCAGCGGCAGTGTCCGCGTCTACGATGCGCAGATCGTTGCCGATCGGCTGGTCGGGCGCGAGATCTGGCGGGCGACGCCGATGGCCATGGGCGTCTGGCACCTCAACGCCGGGTTCCAGCATGGGCTCGTCGTCGAGGTCATCGGCGGCGTCGAGGGCGTCGCCCCGATGTTCACCGCCGTTTGGAACACCAAGCCTGTCGCGGGACAGGGCGGCGCCGCCCAAGAGAAGCGTGACGCCCAGGTCACCGTGCAGCGGGGCACGCAGATCATGACCGATCGCGACGCCGTCCTGTACGCCGTGCTGATGACGACGGCGGGCTCCGGTCAGTTCACGATCCGGGACGGAACGGGGCGCCCGCTGTTCAGGATGCCAAGCTCCTTCCCCGGAAGCTTCATCCTGGAGCACGTCTTCGCGCGAGGTGGTCTCTCGGTCGATGTTGACTTTTCCGTGCCGCCTGCTCTAACGTTGTCCTGGTATGACATCGGTGTCATGGATGCCATGACGAAGATGTCGCGAAAGGACAGCGATGGCGGACGAACCGAAGGCCCCCGAGACGCAGCAGGTGCCGGCAGTCCAAGCGGCCCCGACGCAGGCGACCCCACCGGCGGCAACTCCCCCGGTGGCGCAGCCCCAGCCCCAGGCGGCGCAGGCGTCACCCCCGGCCCTGGAGATCCCGATGCTCCAGGACCGGCTCGTCCGGGCGGAGCTCAAGGCGGCGGCGATCTCGCAGGGGATCGTCGACCTGTCGCTCCTCGACCACCTGCCGACCTACGGCGCAAAGGTCGGCGCTGACGGCACCGTCGCGGGCGTCACCGAGGCGCTCGCGGCCCTCCGGTCGAAGCACCCCGCCCTCTTCAAGCCCGCGCCCTCTCCCGGCCAGCCGGCGGCGCCCGCTCCGATCGCGAGCGCGGGCGCAGCCCCGGCGGCCATCCCCAGCGGATCGCCCCCGCCCGTCACCGACGTTCGGGCGCTCACCCGGGCGGATTACGCACGAACCATCGCCACCAGGCGCATGGAGCTGAACGGCGGCGCTCCGCCGCCACGGTTCGACCCCTCGAAGGCCCCGCAACTCGCACCCGTCCAGGCGCGCCCGTAATCGGACCACCGCCTCCGTAGGAGATCGCCATGGCAGTCGAAAATTTCTCGACGATGATCGAGAACACCGTCCAGCAGAACTACATCTACCGCGAGGTCGAGGAGGGCCTGGACAGCATCCAGGGCTACCGCCAGATCGCCATCCAGGAGGAGTTCCCGAACGGGATCGGAGACACGGTCACCCGGACGCGCAAGAGTCGCCTGGCGATCTCGCAGACCCCGACCCCGATCTCGCCGCAGTCCTCGTTGTCGCTCGACGACGGCCTGAGCCCGATGACGTACAGCATCGAGCAGTACACGATGACGCTGTACGACTACGCGGCGGCGACGGGCGACCTCGATGTCGTCCAGAACCTCGTCGGAAGCTTCGACCAGCTCCTCGCGATCTCCAGGAACTCGGGCGTCTACTTCGCCCAGCTCCGGGAGCGCCTGGCCCGCAACGCCCTGTTCAACGCCTACCTCGGCGGCAACACCCGCGTCCGCGTGGACCTCGGGACCTCCTCGACGACCACCTGCCACGTCGACGACATCCGCGGCTTCCAGACGTTGCTCGTGAA
This sequence comes from Planctomycetales bacterium, assembly GCA_027452145.1. Lineage (GTDB taxonomy): Bacteria > Planctomycetota > Planctomycetia > Isosphaerales > Isosphaeraceae > JAKAUH01. The sequence continues at coordinate 8,934 of DAIDHB010000003.1, read as the reverse complement.
CGGCGTGCAGACGCCGGTCTCGGCCACGAACAGCCTGAACGTCGTCGAGTCCGGTTCGGTGTCGCAGACGTTGGTGGTCACGGGTGTTGCGGCGGATGGGAGCAACGCATCGGTTTCGCCGGGCGGCGTCTCCGGCGTGCTCACCTTCTCGACGGCGACGGCCCCGGTCCACGGGGACTCGCTCGTCGCCGTGAACGCGGCGACGATCCTGCGCCCCAACGCGAAGAGCACGACGGCAGCACTCGGCGCCGGGGACATCTTCACGACCCAGCTCATCCTCGACGCCCTCGTGCAGATGGAGGACAACGGGGTGCCTCCGCTGCCGGATGGAACCTACCCGCTGTTCTGCCCCCCGAAGACCCGGCGCGAGCTGATGGCGGACCAGGACTTCAAGACCTGGTACGCGGGGCGCGAGCAGTCGTCCGTCTGGAAGAAGGGGTACATCCTCAAGGACCTCGGCGTGACCTTCGTTCCACTGACCGAGGTCCAGATCCAGAGCCAGTCGAGCCACACGGGGAACTCCCAGACCGACGCCGTGGCGCAGAACGTCTACCGCCCGATCATGGTCGGAGCCGAGGCCCTGATCGAAGGGACCTTCGCCGGGATGCAGAGCTACGTGCGCAACGTCGCGGGGGACGCCAAGTCCGCGGTGGACGTGGTCCTGGTCGACAACATCGCGCAGATCCTCCGGCGCCCCATCGACCGGATGGGCCGCTGGTGGAGCTTCGCGGGCGACTGGATCGGCGGCTACGCGGTGCCGACCGACGCCACCGCCAGCCCCTCCATCGCCCTGCCGACCGCCTCCAACGCGCAGTTCAAGCGCGCCGTCGTCTTCGAACACGTCTGAGAAGGGAGCACGCCATGGCGAAGATCAACGAGCGGTTCACCGGGAGCGGCAAGCAGAAGCGGTCCGGCAGCATGCGGCCCAAGGCTGGCTACAAGCTCAACACGCCGCCGGGCGACGGCGCGCTGCGGGTGCCGGACGTGCAGTATGCCGAGGGCAGCGTGATGCACGACGCCGATGCGGTCGACGCGGCCCGCCCGGTCGGCGGGATCACCAAGCGGTCTGGCCCCAGCCTCCGATAGCAAGATGCCGTCGATCTACGGCAAGCAGAAGTCGCACCGGCCGCTCTACACGTTCGAGAAGGATCGCAACGTGCCGGGCTTCGGCATGACCGAGGTCGCCGGCAACCAGGCGGCGATGCAGGCCAAGGATCGCGTCGACCGCGCCGAGCGGCGGAGCGGGGCGAAGTTCCGCGGACCCTTGAAGAGCGGGCGAAAGTAGAGGCAAGGCATGGCGTTCCAGTCGATTCCAGGCGTGCCGGAAGGGTTCCGTGGCAAGTCCGCCACGCAGACCTTCGATCCCTACCTCCTCCCGCGGTGGTACGGCGCCGTCGCGATGGGCAGCCAGATCGGCTACCAGAGCCCCGAGGCGTTCCTGGCCGCCAACCCGCGCAGCGACGCCACAGGCAGCGTCACCATCGGCGGGGCCGTCACGGCCGGCGACACCATCGAGCTGACGCTGACGAACGCCGTCCTGCCCGGCGGAAGCGTCTCGGTGACGTACACCGTGCTCGCGGCAGACACGGTGACGACCATCGCCGCAGCCCTCGCCGGCCTCATCGCGGCCAACCAGACCTGCCGCGCCTTCGGGATCTCGGCCTCGGTCGGCGGGACGAACGACGCCGTGATCACCGTGGCCTACGGTGGCCCGGTCGGCAACTTCACGGTCGGGACCTCGACGCTCTCCGGCGGGGCCACTGAGACGGCGACGTGGGCGAGCTCCGGCGCCTTCTCTGGCGGATCCGGCCCCGTGGTGCCGCTCGCCACGTTCAACGCCTTCCCCGAGGTCGCGGGCGCCACGCACACGATGGAGTTCATCTACGGACGCCCCGTCTCCATCGACGCCGGCATCCTCGCGACGCTGAACGCGGCGGGCCTTCCCCTCGGATAAACCGGAGGGCCAGTGCCCCTCACGCTGACGCAGCAGAGCGACATCCGGCGGCATCTCGGACTCGCGGTCGGCGGCCTCTGGCGAACATCCCCAGCCGCCGGGACCCTGGCCGTCGGCGCCGCCGGCTACCGCTGGAACCAAGCCTACGGCCTCAACGAGTGGCGCATGAACAACCTCATGCCCGATGAGGAGTGCCGACTCACCGGCTCGTTCCTGGGTGGCGTCGCGCTGCTCGGGCCACTCACCGATGCTTCCGGCAACCCGGTTCCGAAGGCCGGGGACCAGGTGTCCGTCGTCGTGACCGGGAGCTTCACGGGGAGCCCTCGGACGGTCACGGCCGTCGCAGTCGCGGGCGACTCGATGATCAACCTTGCGTCCAGGCTTGCACAGGCCGTCAACGTCGACTCCGTCATGCAGGCGGCTGGGTTCATCGGCCTGGCGCCGTTCGGCACCGGACCCTTCGCGCAGAACTACGTGCAGGGCAACCCGAGCGGCAACCTCGCGCTGCCGATCCCGCAGATCGCCATCGTGCACCCGACCCTTGCCTTCACGCTGTCCGTCTCCGCCACGGGGACCGAGGGGCCGGCCGTGACGAACCAGGGCGTGCAGCTCCCGCCCTACGCCCCGGTGGACTGGACGCAGAAGCCCGCCGGGACGCTCTATGGGTTCCTGCCGATCTTGAACGCGCTCGAAGGGGCCTGGGCGGGCACGAGCCAGAACCTCGACACCTCGCGTGCGGACGTGTGGTTCTCGCGCATGGACGAGCGCCAGGAGCGGCGGAAGCTGTATCAGGAGTGGCGCGGCCGGATGCGTGACTACCTCTTCGGCATCGCCGGTACGGACGGCGGCGTGATCGGCGCCGGCAACTACGTCGCTTCGGGGGCGCTCAAGGTCGGGGTCTGACGTGGATTACGTCACCGCCCAACTCCACATCGACTACGGCCGCGGGATGGCCGGGCAGAAGATCGGGGTGCCGGAGAATGTCTACCGGCTCCAGGCCAACGCAGCGGTCAACTACCTGGACGCAGCGAACCTCGTCGCCAGGGACCTCCGCGTCGGGCGCCGGATGCTCTCGACCAAGGGCATCCCCGGCCCCGACCAGATGCACTCGATCTTCTACGAACTGCTCTTCGACGCAGGCATCCCATCGATGGGCGCCTACCATTTCGAGGTGGGCGACGTGTTCGTGGACGACGACCCCTACTATGGCGTCGGCGCGACGGAGACGGAGTTCTCGACGGACCAGTTCGAGGCGTTCTGCCTCGCCTACCACGGACCCCCGATGCGCAAGGCGATCGGCGTCAGGATCGACCGCGTGGCGAAGATCTACCGGCCGGCCACCGCCTCTACCTCGGACGCGACGGGGCCCTACTTCAACGAGACCGTCTCCGGCGAGGCGGAGCTGCCGCTTGTGCTCGCGTCCGGCGGCTTCTCGTTTGGGTCTGCCGGCGCCACCGCGGCGGGCGTCCCCGTTGGGGTCTCGACGTTCTCGCGGACCTTCCGGGAGGAGTTCCGCGGCATCCCGAACTCGACCGACATCAACCACTTCTTCTTCTACGTCCCGCCGCTGCCGGGCGTGAACCTGCGGGAAGGCGACCGCATCCTGATCGATGGCGTCTCGACGAGCCTCGCCACAGCCGGGCGCTACGTCGTCCATGGCCCGTGGGCGCAGTACGCCGGGCTGTCGGGCTACCAACTCGTCTGCAAGCGCATGGTGGGCAACACCTGATGGCAACGGCCCGAACTGCGCTCCAGGGGCTCCTGACGCAACTCGTACCCCTCTGGAGCGGGTTCAACCCGCCGGTGAAGTTCGGCGTCGGATGGCCCTCTCAGCTTCTCATCCAGGACGTGACCAAGGGCTCCTACTCGCTCGCGTCGGTCTGGGACGGCGACGGAACCAAGAACACGACGCGCTGGGCCGGGACGAGCTACATCGCGCCGGACGTTACTCCGCCGACGCCGGGCGTCACCGCCGTCCTCTCGCCCGCCGTGCTGACGCCGGGCGGGACGGCCACTCTGACGCTCTCCGGCGCCCCGAACGCCAACGACGCGGTGGTCTTCTCCGGGCAGCCGATGCTCGGCGCATCCCTGCTCGCGAACGCCATCGCATCCACGGGGGAGTCGCTGGCCTCCCTTGCGTCCGCACTGGCCTCGTCGATCAGCTCGGCCGCGCTCTACGGCGTGACGGCCTCTGCCTCCGGCGCCGTCGTGACGATCTCGGCGGTCTCCACGACCCCGACCCTGAACATCGCGGCCAACGCCGGGAACGTCGGATCCCGCACCCTGGAAACCAAGAGGGTCGAGCGGCACGTCCGCGTGATCTGCTGGTGCAAGGACGAGCCGACGCGGCAGGCTGTCACCGATCCGGTCGACTCGACGATCGGATACCTCTCCAACTACTTCGGCTTTCCGCTGGCCGGGACAGCCGGGACCTCGACGGCGAGCGATTGGGTCCGGGTCCGCTACCTCTCGGATCTCTACATCGAGGAGCAGCTTGCCGACCTCTACCGCAGGGACTTCCGGGTCGCACTGGAGTACGGGACCAGCTACCTCGAAACGCTCTACCCCGTGCTCGGCGGCAGCCTGAACTTCACCCCGCAGGTGCCTTGACCTGCCATGACTCAGATGTCATAGTTCACGGAGAACAGGAGCCAAAACCGTGCCAGGAACGATCGTCGAAGGCGGCATCTCACCGTCTCAGGTTTCCGCCCCCGGCCTCTATGTCTCCATCCTGCCGCCCCCGGCAATCGTCCGCGGCGCGCCCTCCAACATCGGCGCCCTCGTTGGCAGCGCAACATGGGGCCCGACCAACGTCCCCATCTTCTGCGGGTCGATGTCGGACTACCTCCGCAACTTCGGACAGATCCCGTCTCCGTCCGCCTCGTACCAGGCCCCGACGGCGCCTGCCCCGGTGAACCCGGCGGACATGGGCACCTACGCCCTCGCCGCATTCCAGCAGGCGCAGAATGGCGCCGGCATCGGGATCTGGTGCGTCCGGGTCGCGGACAGCTCCGCCGCTGCGGCGACGGTTGCCGCCAAGGACACCACGGCCCCGACGGCGGTAACCGGCATCACCCTGAACGCCAAGTACCTCGGGACGACCGGCAACGGCATCGCCGTCTCGATCGCGGTCGGCTCGAAGGGCGGCAACAACTTCACCGTGACGATCTCGCCCCCGCCGGGCCTTGGCATTCCGGCCGAGGTCTTCGCGAACATCGCCGGCACGACGCCCGCCACGGCCAACTCTCCGTTCTGGAACAGCCTGAACGCGGCGCTCGCGAACGGCATCGCGGGCGGGCGAGGCCCCAGCAACCTCTTGGTCGGAGCCAGCCCCAGCAGCACCGCCGAGAACCCGGCGCTCGCGACCTACACCCTCACCGGCGGCGCGGACGGGACCACGCTCACGAGCGGCGCCGTCTCCCTGAACTACGGCACCTCCGGCAACCTCGCGCAGCTCGAAATCAGCTCGCTCTCCACCACTCCGCCGGCCGGGATGTACGCCCTCGCTGGGCTCGGGGTGGACGCCTTCTGCCTCTGCGGATGGGGCAACGGGAGCGGGACCAGCTACGCCCAGGGCGAGGGCACCGCGTTCGCCGCTGTCGAGGCGTTCGCGCAGAGCATCGGCGCGGCCTTCATCTCCGGTCTGCCGGCCGGCGTCGAGAACAACACGGGCGACGCCGTGACGCTGGTCCAGTCCAACCCGGACGACTGGATCTGCTTCTACGTCAAGGATCGCCAGGTTCTCAACGACGGCCTCAACGCGCTCCGGCTGGTCGACGCGGCGCCGTTCACGCTCGGCCGCTACCTCGCGAGCCCGCCACAAAACTCCCTGCTCAACACGACCGTCGTGTCCGGCGGCTCGGCCCGCTCCAGTTCGCTGGGGTCACCGGCACCCTACAGCCAGAGCGAGATCGGCCTGTGCCAGAACGGGCGCATCCTCCTTCTCGCGAAGCCGATCCCGAGCGGCAACGTGATGGGCTTCGCGACCGGCGTCAACGGATCCTCGAACGTCGCCACGGCTCCGACCGAGTACACGGCGATGACGCTCCTGATCGCCAAGTCGCTCGCCGCGGCGTTCGGCAAGTTCGTCGGTGGAAGCAACCTCCAGGGGCCTGTCGACCCGGACCCGGTGAGGTCGGGCGTCGAGACGGCGCTTGCGAACTTCCTGGAGTCGCTCCGGGCGGCCGGCCAGATCGCGGACTACTCGGCGCAGTGCGACCTCAGCCTGAACTCGCAGGCCAACATCGCCTCGCACTACCTCTTCGCCACCGCGTCGGCCAAGTACCTGTCGAGCGTCTGGTTCTTCTTCCTCTCCTTCACCGGCGGAACGACCGTCCAGGTGAACGTCCAGCAAGGGAGCTGACGCCATGTCGAACATCCGCCTGGCCCCCAACGACTTCAACATCGGCAAGGACATCTCCGGCTTCCTCGCGGACGACGCCGGCAACGTGCGGCAGTTCGCGGACATCGGGCACATGCTGGAGCTGCGCCTGGAGATCGAGGATCGCCTGATCGAAGTCATCCCGATCACCGGCGGCGGCGTGCCGCTCAAGGAAACGATCTGGCGCGGCGGCATCCTACACCTGCGGTACACGCGCGCCCGCGGGAACCTCGAATACATGGCCCTGACGGCCATGCAAAACTTCTTCTTCCAGGACGCGCGTCCGAACTTCTCCGCCACCTACTTCATCACGAACAAGGACGGGTCGATCGACCGCGTCGTGTTCATCGGCGGAAAGATCACGCGGCCGGATCTCGGGCGGTTCAGCGGCGAGAAGGACGTGGAACAGGGGATCTCGCTCTCCTTCACGCAGGGGCGCATCTTCGGTCCGAACGCTCCGATCCTCGGCGCCAGCCCGCTCTCGTTCATCTGATTCGGAGGTAGCCCATGCCGGAAAACCAGGCGCCCAAGCCGCCGCCGCCGCCCGACCCGGACCTCGTCGTCGTCCTGCCAGACGGCGGCGTCGTCAAGCTGTCGAAGCCGAACATCTACATCGGCGTCGACGTGTACCGGATCGCGATGCAGTGGTTGCCGTCCGGTGCCGCAACCGGCTTCCCGCGCGGGATGCTGGCGACGATCAAGGCCCTCCTCTACGTCACCGAGGTTCGCGGCGAGCCCGTCACGCGCCCCGGCGACGGAATCCAGGCCAGGGAGTTGGCGAACCGGATCGGAGAGGGAAACACCGACCGCGTGGCCGATGCCTGGACGGCCCACTTCCTCACCGAAAGCGGCCCCTCGCTCCCTTTGTAAGAGAGGTGGCGACCGACCCGGACTTCGTCGTCGCCGCCACCTGCATCCGATACGGCTTCGGGAGTTGGGATGAGGTCTGGCGCGCGCCGGAGGCCGTCCGCTTGGCCTTCTACTTCCACGTCGCACAGGCCGAAGGGTACAATGTCAATTGGAGCACCGGATCGGTCCACCGGGACTAGCGAGGCGCCGTGGCAAAGGTCAGCGACATCGGCCACTTCCAGGAGGACATCGGGATCTTCCTGGAGGCGCTTGGCCAGGAGATCGCCAGAGAGCTGACTGGCCCCATGGTCCGGGACTTGGGCGAGGGGGTGGCCCGGACGGCCAAGAGCAAGCTCGGAGAGTACCAGGCCGGATGGGCCCCGCTTGCCGACTCGACCAAGGCGACGCGCGCGGAGGCGGGCTACCCCGCGGACGAGCCGCTCCTTGTGACGGGCACGCTCCGCTCATCAATCCAGGTCACTGTCGAGCGCCGCAAGGTCGGCGGAGTCGCCCATGTCGGCAGCAACGCCCCGCAGGCCCGCATCCAGGAACTCGGCGGGGACGCCGGGGTGCCGCGCGTCCACATCCCGCCCCGCCCATACCTCGCGCCGGCCCTCGTCGAGCAGGAGCGAGAGATCGTCCACAAGGTCGAGTCGTCGATCGCGGAGGCGGCGGAACGTGCCGCAGCCAGGATTGGCGTTCTCCGTTTGCCGGACGAGGAGTCCTGATGGCCGCCACCGTCTACAGCGTCGAGGTCCAGGTCGGCCTACGCGACATGCTGACGGGTCCGCTCGCCGCCGCCGGACGGAGCATCGAGCGGATCGGACAGGGGGCGGACCAGGCATCGAAGAACCTGAACCGGATCGGAACCGCGGCCGACGGCGCGGGACGCAACATCCAGCGACTCGGCCAGTTCTGGACTGCCGTCTTCGTCTCGCGGGAGTTCATCCGACTCGGGGAGGCCACCTTCGGCATGTTCGCCGCCATGGTGTCCGGGGCGGGCGAGCTCGAAGCGGCCCTGACGCGAGTCCAGATCGCCGCCGGCCTGTCCGCGGGGCAGATGGACACGATGCACTCCGCGGCGCTTCGCATCCAGCAGGCCCACCTGATGTCCACGGCCGACGCCGCCGACATGGTCGGGGTAATGGCTCGCAGCGGCATCCGGGACCCAAAGGCGCTTGAGGGCTTGCTTGGCCCGGTGTCCGACTTCGCGGACGTGATGCAGTTCACCCGCGGGATGGACTTCAAAGCCTCGGCGGAGCTTGGCGTCCGGTTCGCCCAGGCCACGGGTGCGAACACCCCCGAGAACCTGACGCGGGCGATGGATGAGCTCTTCCGCGGCTCGCAGTTCACGGCGAGCGGCGACCCGAACAAGCTCTTCACGATCTTCGGTGGGCTGCACGGCGTCGCCGGCATGTCCGGCATTCCGCTGCGCCAGCAGATGCAGCTCGCCGCCGAGTTCGAGAACATCGGCCTCGACAAGCGCGGGGCCACGGAATTCAGCTCCGGGCTGTTGCACGCACTCGTCAGCAAGAAGGGCCACGGGTTCATCGTCGAGAAGGACGGCCAGGTCGACCTCCTGGCGTCGCTCGCGAAGATGTCCGGCTTCGTGCAGGCCCATCCGTTGGACGCGACGGCCAAGGCCATGCACGATCAGCTCGGGACGGTTGGTCTCCGGGCGCTCGGCGTGCTCGCCCAGCCGGAGCACATCGCCGCCCTCAAGAAGATGATGGCGCAGTGGGACGAGGCG
>DAIDHB010000002.1 GCA_027452145.1 Planctomycetales bacterium | reverse complement strand
ATGCGCCGACGACGAGCCGGCCAGGCGTTTGACCTCGGCTGGTGTGCCCAGCGCCAGGATCACCCCGCTCGCCATGACGGCCAGCCGATCGCAGTACTCGGCCTCTTCGAGGAAGTGGGTGGTCACGAGCACCGTGACGTGCCGTTCGGCCAGTTCTTCGATCCGGCGCCAGAACTCGCGCCGCGCCAGGGGATCGACCCCCGAGGTCGGCTCGTCCAGGAACAGGATCTCCGGCTCGTGCATCAAGGCGCAGGCCAGGGCCAGCCGCTGCTTGTAGCCCAGCGGCAGGTCCGCGCTGGTCGAGTCGGCCAGCGGAGCGAGCTGGAACTGCTCCAGCGCCCAGGCGATTCGGGCCGCGCGTCGGCGGCCCGCAAGGCCGTAGGCGCTGCTGAAGAAGTTCAGGTTCTGGCGGACGCTCAGATAGCCGTACAGCGAGAAGCGCTGTGACATGTAGCCCAGCCGTGCCCGGGCGTCGGCCGGGGCGCGGCGAACGTCCACCCCGGCGACGCGCAGCGAACCCGCGCTGGGCGGGAGCAGTCCGCAGAGCATCCGGAACATGGTGGATTTGCCGGCGCCGTTGGCACCCAGAAGCCCGAACACCTCGCCGCGATCTACGTGGAAGGACACCCCGTGGACGGCGTAAAACTCGCCGAACCGCCGCTGGACATCGCGCACCTCGATCACGGGGGAATCGGTCGAACGACCGGGACGCGGCGCGGCGGTTGCCTCGGGCTGCGGGGGCGATGCGCCTGTTGTCGGTCGGGCCGTGTCCATGCCCGATTTCGGGATTCGCATCCGCAGCAGGGCGATGAAGCTGTCCTCGAACCGGGGTTCCACCGATTTCAGGACGGCACCTCCGAGGCCGTCGAGCAGCCGGTCCGCCTCGGGCGTCGTCCCCGCCTCACAGACGATCCGTACCCGCCCGTCCTGGATCACGGCGTCGAGGACGCCGGGCGACCGTGCGAGGCGCGCCTGCAGCGCACGCGGCCCTGCGCCTGCTGCCTCCACGATCCAGCTCCTCCCCCGCATGCGCCCGCTGAAGGCTCGTGGCGAATCCTGGTCGAGGACTTCCCCATCGTGGAGGACCACCACCTCGTGACAATGCTCCGCCTCGTCGAGATAGAGGGTGCTCATCAGCACGCTTACCCCCTCATCGCGCACGAGGCGATTGACGATCGCCCACAGCTCCCGGCGGGACAGGGGATCGACGCCCACCGTCGGTTCATCCAGCAGCAGCAACTCCGGGGCGCGCACCAGGGTGCAGGCCAATCCGAGCTTCTGTTTCATCCCCCCGGACAGGCGCCCGGCCAGGCGTCCGGTAAATGGACCGAGATCCGTCATGTGCAGCAGCTCCCGGTAGCGATCGCGCCGGTGCGCGCGCGAAACCCGGTGCAGGTCCGCGTAGAGCTCCAGGTTCTCCATCACCGTGAGATCCTCGTAGAGGCCGAAGCGCTGCGGCATGTAGCTGAGGACTGACTGAACACCGAGCGAATCCCGGGTCGCGTCCCTTCCCAGCACCAGGACCTCACCCGCGTCGGGTTCGAGAAGGCCGGCGATCAGCCGCAAGAGCGTGGTCTTGCCCGCGCCGTCCGGTCCGATGAGCCCCGTGACCTGGCCGCGCCGGGCCCGCAAGCTGATGCCGGAGAGGGCCGTGACCTGGTGTTTCCCCCGTTGGAAGTGTTTATGGACCTGGCGCACGTCCACCACGAGCTCGCCCGGCTCGCCATTGGGAGCGAATGTGTCGCCAGGTGAGGTGGCGGGAGGAATCGTCATCGCGCGCCGGGGTCCCTGGAGCCGGCTCCATACTCGGTGGCGCGGCTCGAATTCAGGAACACTCGCACGGTCGCGGGCATCCCCAGGCGAAGCTCATCGGCCGGGTTCTGGACGAACACCCGCACCTGGTAGACCAACCGGGTGCGTAACTGGCGGACCTCGACCGATTTGGGTGTGAATTCGGCCGTGGGTGAGATGAACCCGATCCATGCCGGATACCGCTTGCCCGGAAAACTGTCGGTCTCCACTTCCGCGGCCATGCCCGGGCGGATCTTCCCAAGGTCGGGCTCGGCCGCATAGGCGCGGACCCAGACAGGGTCCGTGAGGGCCAGCGTGAAGACGGGCTTCTGGGGCGAGGCCATGTCGCCGGGCTCGAGCAGCCGCTCCTGGATCACGCCCGCGTCGGGCGAGTGCAGCTCGGCGTCCGCAAGCTCGATCCGAGCCGATTGGAGCTGGGCCTGGAGCGCGGCCAGGGTTGCGCGTGCTTCCTCGATGTCTTCCCGACGCGGGCCCGCGACGGCGAGGTCGAGAATCGCCTGCGCCGCGGCCAACCGTGCGTCGGCTGTCGCGGCTGCGGCCTGGGCGTCATCCGCGTCCTGTTTCGAGCCCGCGTTCCTGGCCGCCAGGGACTGGCGCCGCGCCGACGTCCGGCGCGCGTTCTCCAGTTCGGCCTTCGCCAGCTCCAGGTCGGCGCGCGCCTTGCGGATATCCTCCGGGCGAGTGCCGTTCACCAACCTGGTGAGCACCTCCTTCTGAGCGTCGACCTGAGCGCCGGCCCGCGCCACGGCCGCCTGGAGTCGGCGGGTGTCGAGTTCGGCCAGCAGTTGCCCGCCAGAGACACGGTCTCCCTCCTTTACCAGCATCCGGGTGATCCGGTCGCTGTCGTTGAATGCGAGCTCCACGTCGCGGATGTCCACGTTGCCATAGAGCACGAGCACGTCGACCGGCTGCGGGACCGACCAGGGCCAGCTTCGCCACAGGACCAGCCCACCCGCGACGGCGCCCAGGAGCGTCGCCCCGAGGAGTCCCCGGGCAAGTCGCCTCCCGATTCGTTTTCCGCCATCTTCTCGATGGATACTCGTGGCCGCCGAGGCCGTCGCGTGCGGCCGCTCCACGGCGGTAGCCGGGTCGGTGGATTCCGTGTTCGGCTGGAGGTCGGTCTGAGCCAGGGGGGGATTGGACATCGTCTCGCAATTCCTCCCTCGAGGGAGTCTGAGCGCGGATCGTGCCACCAGACTCAGACGACGATTCGAGCATACATGGCATTGGATCGAGGCTCGACGCAAGGGTTTCCCCCAAAGTGAAGTGAGGAGGCGCTCGCAGAAGGAGGCGGCGGCGAGGCGCAGCGTGGAGCGAGGACAGCCGTACGGGTCGGAGGCGTGGCGGACGTCGGTGGCGGCGAGGCTGGGGATCGAGTGGACGCTGAGGCCGCGCGGGAGGCTCCGGAAGCGCGGAATCGGGTCCTGAGCCGAATGGTACGCCCGGCCGTTTCCTGGTGAAAAACCGGGCGGCTCGAGGTAGCCTATCCCGTCCGGACTCCTGCACATCTTCCCGAGGAAGTGCCGTTCTGTCCTGCCCCTTTTTCTGACGCGTCGATCCCTGCGTCTGCATGAAGATCACCCGGACTGCAATATGCGGATCGATCACGGCGTCAGCGCGGGGTTTTGCTCGGACCGGGCGGACCGGGCCGGGGCGAGGAATCGGCCAGTGGCTGCCCCCAGGCCGCCGGCGATCAGGGCGAAGATCGAGTGGGCGATCTGCTTGTACGGGGAGTAGTCGAACGGGACGACCGGGTCGTAGAAGGATATTTGTTTGCCCGACGGGGCAAAAACCGCGGTGTCCGCCGGGCCGACCGAGAAGTGGATCCCGGTGCTGCTGATCCCGAGGCCGGTGCCATGGGACTTCCACCTCTCGGCCAGGTCGGGTTGTTGCTCGCGGAGGCGGCCTAGCAGCAGCCGGGTGATCAGCGGGGGCGGGCGTAGGCCCTCGGAATTGAACCATGCCCAGGGGCCGAAGCTCAGGGCGAGGTAAGTGCCGGCGAAGAGGAAGAATCCCAGGCATGCCAGGCGAGCGGCACCGCCTCGCGCCGCGGCGGCCAGCGCCGAGACGAGCAGGCCGACGACGGTCAGGCTGAAGATCGCGCTGGCCCAGAGCTCAGAGGGGTCGCGCAGAGCGGCCAGTCCGATCGCGGCCACCAGGACGCAGGCCATCAGCGCGGCGATGGTGAACCTCATCCCTCGCACGGCTGCCCTCCTCGAAAGTTGCCGGGGACTTCGCGATCATCCGATTGCCACCGGCCGCTCGTTCCGTCGAGAGGCGCGAGCGGCGATCAGCGTATCGTCGCGCGCCTTCCTCCCCGCGCCAATCCCTGCGCCCGGCACCGGGTCGCGGCTGAAAAGCACTCGGCGACCGACGGCAGCGGGCCGCCGGGCGGTCTGCGAGTCCGCCGTGACGGTGCTCGAACTTGCATGCTGCCGGAGCGTGGCGGCCCCGCCGGGCCGGGCTCGGGAGGAGAGATGTGGAATCGAAAGGATTCGCAGGCGCCAGCAATTGACCCTTGCTTCTCGCGCGGGCAGCACCGATAATCCGCTGCCATGCGGCGGAATAGCCGGGAAGAGACATGAAACGGCGTCAGATCTCTTCGGCGCAGGCTTCCGTCGGCAGGCAGCATTTCTCAGACGCGTCACCCCGGCCGGGGATCGCCGGACGGAGCCGGCGTTCGCAACGGCCGTAGCCATGAGGAGCAACGACGATGCGACCATCGCATGCGATGCGGCCGACCGTACTGCCCATGGAGTCGAGGACCCTGCTCACGGGGTCCGCGCCCACGGCAATCGGGGTGATGGGAGACAGCCTCTCCAATGCCAATCGTTACGGCGGCGTGAACCCGAGCTGGCTCCAGCAGCTCGTCGACGGACGCGGGTTGAACTTCGGCGCGCCCACCGCGTCCGGGCCGCTCGCCTATGCCTACGACATGCCCGCGCAGATCGCGGGGAATTTCGAGGCCTATCACGCCGCGAACCTCCAGGCCCCTGCCCTGGTCCAGGACATCCAGGCCGGCGCGCCCATCCAGGCCGCCGTGCTCGAGGTCGGCGCGCACGACCTCGGGCCGATCGGTCCGACCGTCCAGTACACCGACTCGAGCGGCAACACCATCGTTGCCAACTCGTACAACGACGACAACGGGAACCCGATCGGCAACACGTACCTGAGCATCTATAACAGCCAGCTCGCCGGCCCGAACCTCCAGGCGTACATCAACCGGACGCTCGGCCAGATCATGCAGGCGGCGAAGGCCGTACAGGGAGCCGGGGCCAACATGGTGGTCGCCAACATCCCCGACTTCGGCGACACGCCGTTCATCCAGGACTATCCCGCCACGTCCGATCCGGCGAAGCGAGCCCTGGTGACCGCCGCGATCAACTCCGCCAACGCGCAGCTCCAGCCGCTTACCGACGCTGCCGGCATGCCGCTCCTGGACCTCAAGAGCCTGGTGGACCTGACCACCGCACCCATGATGATCGGCGGCGTGACGGTCGGCACGGGCGTCGGTAACTCGACGGGCAATCCCCCCGCGATGTACGCGGACAGCCAGCATCCCGGGGGAATTCCGTCGGGCCTGATCGCCAACATGGTCGTGGAGGCGCTGGATGGCTCTTATGGCTACAACATCGACCCGCTGACCGACCAGGAGATCCTGGCGGCGAGCGGCGTCACGCCGCCGGCCGGTCCGGCCTCGTATTTCGACGTCCGGTCGTATGTGCACCAGGTCGACCACGTCGCGCCGACCTCGGCACTGGTAAATCTGCCGTCGCCGACCGGGGACAACGGATGGTGGACCGGGCCCGTGACGGTCACCCTGAGCGCCTCGGACAATCGGTTTGGCTCGGGCGTGGCGGGGGTGCAGTACAGCACCGATGGCGGCTCGACCTGGCTCGATGCAGCCCCGACCGGTGCGCTCGCCGTTCCGGACGCGCCCTATGGCGCGGACGGTGCGCCGGAGTACGCCTTCACGCTGACGGCCGACGGCGTGTACGACGTGCTGATTCGCGCGACCGACAACGCCGGGAACGTGGAGACGCCCCACGCCCTGCCGGCGATCCGGATCGACGGGACGCCGCCGGTCTCGGCCCCGTCGGTCGACGTAAGCAGCCTGTGGCCCCCGAATGGCCGGACGGTCGAGGTCACGGTCTCGGGCACGATCACCGATAGCCTCTCGGGCGTCGACCCGGGCGGGGCGACCTATTCGGTGAGCGACTCGGAGGGTCAGATCAGCCTCGGCGGTCCGTTGACGCTGGGCGCCGACGGCTCGTACCGGTTCCAGGTTCCCCTGGTTGCGAGCCGGGCCGGCGGGGACCTCGCAGGGAGGATCTACACCATCACGATCACCGACGCCGACCTGGCCGGTAACGTCGGCCATTGGTCGGTGACGGTTGTCGTGCCCCACGACCAACGGGGAGGGAATGGGTCGTCTACATGGGCCGGTCCGTCGGGTACTTCATCGACCGGCGACGAGGAAACGGCGGCGATCGTCCTCGGCGCCCTGTCCGATTTCTCGGACGCGAGTGATGGCGCGGCAGGGCCGGGTGGGCATCATCGACCTTGAGGGCTTCCCAGGGACGCGCGGCTGCCGATGAGTCGCCTCGCGTCCTGGAGCGCCGAGCGATTGGTTTGCGCATGGACTGAGGATGAAAGCACGCCTCATCCGCCCTTCGGGCACCTTCTCCCCGCCGCGGGTCGGGGAGAAGGGGACGGCCTCGGCCGTCGCTGGGTATGACCTGTCCGGCGGGGCGAGAGAGCGGTCGCCCTCTCCCCGCGACGCGGGGAGAGGGATGGAGTGAGGGGCTCCGCCAGGGCTCAGACCAACAGTTCGCCGCTCTACGAATCCAGGTGAATCGATCGAGTCATCGACCGGCTCGCCAGGTGGTGTCGGGGCCGGCGGGGGATTTCAAGATCGTCTCTTCCGGCGAGGGCCATGGACATGGCGGCGACGCTTTCGGTGCTCCTGGAACGGGTGAAGGCGTGGCGGGCGCGCAGGGGCAGGCCCGAGAAGGCACGGATCGCGATACGAAGGACGGACGTTTCTCCCGGACGCGGTCGAATCACGGGCATCGTGGTCGTCGACCGCCGGCAGCGCGGCGACCTGGTCGACGATCGGCCGGCCTTCCTCCCCGTCGAGCCCGGCGAGCACTGGATCACCGTCCTCTTCGGTTGCCCGCGTGCCGCGCGTCCGGGGAAGCACCGGCTGTCCAGGCGGATCAAGGTCGGCCCCGGCGAGGTCGTGGAGCTGGTCTGCGGGGTGAAGGCGGGGTGGAAGGAGCTGCACGCCGCCGCTCGACGGCGCGTCGGGACCCTGGCCGCGATCACGTACCTCGTGCCCGCGATCGCCTGGATCTTTCGTCAGGGAGTCACTGAGGACCTGCTACGGATGATGACCTCCTGTCATCTGCCGGCTGGGCTCGTGGACCGGGCCGGGGCCGCGTTGAGATCCCCTGGCGGGTTCCTGTTCATGTTGTTCGTCTGCGTCTGGATTCCGTGCATGGTCCTTTCGGTCCGGGCCTCCCTTTGGGGCAAACGAGCCAGCAGCGACCTGGGCGAGTCTTATTTCCTCGTAGAGTTATCGGGCGGGATGAGCGACTGAGTCGAAGCACTCCGATCTCGGGGCTTCCGGGGAACGTGTCACAGGCCGGGGCCGGATGGACATCCTCCTGGCGGCGGCCGTCGGGTCGGACGGGCGCGAAGAGGAAGGGGGTCAGGCAATACCAGGGGTCAGGACCCGATCGACAGATGTCCGAGGGCCCGGCCGGCTGGTCCGACCCGCCCGACGGGGCACTCGCCGCCGCCGGCCGGGACCGGGCGGACGTCGCCGTTCCGATCGGCCGCGGCAAGACCGAAGGGGGAGAGCGGCGATTCGGGCTGTCTTTCCGCGGGCGGCACCCTGGCGGGCGAATGGCCTGGGGCGCGGGGCGGACCAGCGCCGGGCGGTCAGAGCCGATCGACCGGCCATCGAGGATGGCATACAGCCTGGGATAACTGTCGATCTTCAGGATGTCTCCGTTTTGCTCTCCGGGCAGGTCCCCGTTTTGCTCTCCTGGAAGACCTGGACGGAGGCTCGCGGGATGACTTCCGCGAGACGTATCGGACGGTTAGAATGAGCCAAATAATATCCTTCATCCGGAGAGGAGACCGCGCGTTCATGAACCTGGCACAGGCCATCGTGGAAGGGACGCTGAAACCAGATGGGTCGTTGGAGGTGGCTGAGAAGCTCGGCTTGCCGCCCGGCCGGGTTCGAGTGACCGTCGAAGTGCTGGACGAGCCCGCATCGGCAGGAGAAGACTGGTTCGAGTACCTCCAGCGGGCCAGGGCCGAGCGCGAGGCCGCCGGGGTCCGATTTCGTGCCAGAGAGGAGATTGACGCCGAGATCGACGCCATGCGGGACGAATGGGATCGCCCCTAAATCGCTCCAAGTCAAGGGCAATGCGTGGCCGGGAGTCGGCGGACGGAGCCGCCTCTTACAAGGGCCGAATCCGGCGGTCTTCCTGGGGAGGCCGCTCCGTCCGCCCATCTTCGCTTTCCCTCTTGGGCGGACCTATTGAGGTGGATCAGGAGTTGTCACCTTGCTCGTTTTTGTCGATGCCAATATCCTGATCTACCACCTCGAAGCGAACCCGGACCTGGGAGAAAGGGCCTCCGCCCGGTTGGCGACCCTTCATGCGGCCGGAGATCAGGTCGTCGTGAGCGATCTGATTCGCATGGAATGTCGGGTCGGCCCGCTCAAGTCGGGGGATGCGGCGCTGCTGGCCGGATACGACGGCTTCTTCTCGGCCCGCGACGTCCAGGTCGTCGGCCTGACTCGCACCGTCTGCGACAGGGCGGCGGCGATCCGGGCCGCGCATGGCTTCCGCACCCCTGACGCCCTCAACCTCGCCGCCGCCATGGAATCGGGCTGCGGGGTCTTCCTGACCAACGACTCGAGGCTCGCGCGGTTCACCGACCTGACGGTCGAGACATTGCCATGAACCGACCTGCACGGCGGAATCCGTCCCGCGCGGGAAAGTCAAAGGGATCAGGAAATGCGAAGGGGGCAGTCGTTGAATCGGCAGTTGTCCGACGACCCTCCGGCCGGGCCGACTCGTTCGTCTGACGCTTCACTGCCGCCCATCCGAGTCCTCGCCGCCGCCGGACGGGACCGGGCGGACATCGCCCTCCCGACCGTCGGCAGACGGGCCGGCGAGGCGGGGTCGGAAGGGACCGGAGACCGGGCCGTGGCAATCCTTGCCGCGAGGAGCCTGAAAACTCGGCGGACGTCGCCGGCTCGCCTGGGGATGGCCCGGCGACTGACCCGCCCGATCAGCCGCCCCCGTAACGGTGCCTCAGCCCCGCGATCCAGTCGGCGAGGTCGGTCGGGAGGGGAGCCTCGATCCGCAGGCCGACCTTTGAGAACGGATGCACGAAACCGAGCGCCTGGGCGTGGAGGGCCTGGCGGGCGAAGGGCATGGGGAACGGCCGCCGGCCGGAGGGGCGATAGACGGCGTCGCTCACCACGGGGAAGCCCGACTCGGCCAGGTGGATGCGGATCTGGTGGGTGCGGCCGGTCTCGAGCCGGCATGCGGCCAGTGTGGCGACGGAGCCGAACCGTTCGAGCACCTCGAAATGCGTGGTCGCCGGCACGCCGAGGCCGGGGATGCGGGCGGCTCCCCGGCGGCCGTCGCCGCGGTCGGCGACCAGCGGCAGGTCGATCGTCCCCCGTTCGGGGGTCAGCCAGCCTTCCACGACCGTGAGATAGCGCCGCTCGATCGTGTGGGCGCGGAAAAGCGCCTGGAACGGCCGGAGTGCCTGGCGCGCGATCACCAGCAGCATCACGCCCGAGGTGTCGCGGTCGAGCCGGTGGACGACGCCGACGTAAGGCTGGCTCCCGGGTCGGGTCCGGGCGAGATATCGGCCCGCGCGTTCGACCAGGGTGTCGGGCTCGCGTGCGGGCGTCGGCTGGCTGAGCAGCCCGGCGGGCTTGTCCACCACGAGGATCTGCTTGTCCTCATAGAGCACGCGAATTCGACGCGCCGCGACCTCGGGCCGGGGGCGATTGGGGTCGAATTTGAGTTCGGCTTCGGGCTCGACCTCGAGGGCCGGGTCGAGGCTCGTCCGCCCGGCCACGTCGATCTGACCCCGCCAGACCGCCTCGCGCCCCGCGCGCCGCGACAGGTTGAACCGCTCCGACACCAGCTTGTCCAGTCGCATCGCTCGCCAATCCTCCGCCCTGGCGGACTCTCTCGGCCAGGCCAGGCCATCATATCCGCCCTGGGGGCCGGCCGACAGTCAGGCTGCCGAAGAACCCGTTCAGGCCCTTGGTTGTCTCGATGCGGTTGTCGTATGATGGTCCGTGCGAGCCCGGGTCCACCTCTCCGACGCCGGGCGAAGGTGCCCCGCTCGGGCCGAAATGACGAGGACCGGCCGATGTCGTCAACCTCAACCCCTCGCGACTCGGACGGGCCGGGCGGATCGGGCCACCCGCCGCGGTCGGACGCCGCCGCCGATGCCGACGCGACCGCGACGCACCTTCTTCCGCCCGAGACGGTCGTCGATCCCTTCAAGACCGAAGGCTCCGACCGCGGCTTATCCGCCGGCGATGGCGAGGCGGCGGCAGCCCGCCCGCTTCCAGCGACCATCGGGCGCTATCGCGTGCTGGGCGAGCTCGATGCGGGCGGGCAGGCCGACGTCTACCGCGCCGTGCATCCCAGCCTGCCGCGCGAGCTGGCGATCAAGATCGCCCGGAGCTCGGGTCCGGTCGACCACCGGCTGCTGCGGGGCGACGCTGAGATCCTCTGCGAGCTCGACCACCCCAACCTGGTCCGGGTGTACGACCTCGATGTGCACGAGGGGCGTCCGTTCGTGGCGATGGAGTTCGTCCGGGGCCGGAATCTGCGCCAGGTGGCCGAGGTCTCGCCGCCAACGCCCCGCCAGGCGGCCGCCTGGCTCGCCGAGGTGGCCCGGGCGCTCGAGCACGTTCATCGACGCGGCGTGGTCCACCAGGACATCAAGCCCGCGAACATCCTGCTGGACGAGAGCGGCCGGCCGAGGCTGATCGACTTTGGCATGGCCCGATGGCGCGACGCCTGGTCGGGGCACGGCTCGGGCCCCTCGGGCGGCACGCTGGCATTCATGTCGCCGGAGCAGGCCCGTGGCGAGGTCCGTCGAATCGGCGAGGCGAGCGATGTGTTCGGGCTCGGCGGGGTTCTGTACTGCCTGCTGGCGGGCCGGCCGCCGTTCGGCGGGGCGACGCGCGAGGAGCAGTGGCGCCGCGCGAGCTGCTGCGACTTCGATCGGGAGGTCCTCTCGGGATCGGGCATCCCGCCCACGCTGCGCCGGATCGTGCTGAAGGCGATGGCCGCCGAGCCTGCCGACCGCTATCCTTCGGCCGCCGCGCTGGCCGCCGCGCTCGACGCATTCGCCCGGCGGCCCCGGCGAATCGCCGCCCTGTCTGCCGTGGCCGGGCTCGGGCTGCTGGCCGCGGCAGGCGGCGTCTGGCTCGCCTCCCGCGCCGATCGGCTAAACCGGCTCGGCGCGGAGGACGTCGCAGGGGCCCCTGCCCCTCATGTCGCAACGCCAGGCGCCCACGCCCTGCCCGGCTCCGCACCCCGGATCGAGCCGATTCGCGTCGACCTGCACCGGCGCACGGCCGACGATCCGACCGGTGTGGTCGGGGTGAATGTCCAGTCCGCCCGGCTGGGGCAGGATCTCCAGGTCCGGGTGAAGCTCGACGCCCCGGCGTACTGCTTCCTGCTGGCGCTCAACCCTGACGGTGCTGTGCAGGTCGGATTTCCCGCGTCGTCGTTGTCGCCGCCCACGAAGACCGATCGAATCGAGTTCCCCGCCGAGGCTGGGCTTGGCTTCGGCCTCACCGACGGCGCCGGCACGCAGGCGTTCGTCGTGGTCGCATCGTCGCGGCCGTTGCCGGCTTACGAGGAATGGTCGCGGGCCCTGGGTCCGCTGGGCTGGAAGCCGGCGCCGATCGAGGCGGTCTGGGCGCACGACGGCGTCCGGCTCCAGCACGACCAGGAGCGAGGGGCGGTCCGGCCGTTGGCCGACCTTCCCGCATCGCTCGAGGCCGCTTGCCGGAAGTTGCGAAGCGGCCCAGGTATCGAGGCCATCCGGGCACTGGCGTTCCCCGTCAGGCCGTAGCTCATCAAGTCGCCGACCCATCCGACAGTCCTGCTCGGGCAAGGCCGAAGAGGAGTCCCCCTGATGCAACCCTTCCAACACGTGGCGTCCGCCTTGATGTTCTGGCTGGCCGCTGCATCCATTGCGATGGCGCAGGCCGCATCGTCGTCGGGCCAGGGCCCGACGGTGAGGCTTGCCGGCGACGACGCCAGGCGGGCCGCCGGGCTCGACCGCGCCGTCAATGCCGCGATCGAGGGCGACCGGCTCGACGAGGCGATTTCGAAGGCCGAGGCGCTGCTGGCACTCCGCACCAGGGTCCAGGGGTCGAAGCATCCCGAGACCGTGAGCGCCGACTGGCGGGTCCGCACGCTCCGGCGGGTGTCTTCGCTGCCGAGAGCGGATCGCGACGCCTACCGGACGGCGATGACGGCGTCCGCGAAGGGCGAGGCGCTCTTCTACAAGGCGAAATACGCCGAGGCCGAATCCGAGTTCGTCCGCGTGCTGGAGATCAAGCGACGGCTGCTGGGCGAGGGTTTTCCCGAGACCGCCTCGGCCTGCCATGACCTGGCGTTCGTCCTGCGGCAGCGCGCCCGACTCGAGCCGTCGTACAAGCTCGGCGAGGAGGCGCTGGCTCTGCGGCGCCGGCTGCTGGGCGAGGACCACGACGAGACCGCCGACACCTACGGCGTCCAGGCCGGGACGCTCGACGACCTGGCACGGTATGACGATGCCCGCGCCTATTACGAGAAGGAGGTGGCGATCCGCCGCCGGCTCGGAGGCGACGACGACCCGCGGGTGGCGACGGCCTGCAACAACCTGGGGCTTTGCCTCCTCCACCAGGGGAAGCCAGCGGAGGCCCAGGCGCGCTTCGAGCAAGCCCTGGCGATCCGCCAGCGGAATCCCCGGGGCCAGGAGCGGGAGATCGCCCAGACGTTCAGCAACGTGGCGACCGCGCTCAATGCCCGGGGCGACCTCGCCGGTGCCCAGGTCCATTTCGAGCGGTCGCTCGAGCTGCGTCGACGGCTCTTCGGCGACGACGATGCTGAGACCGGGCAGGGTTATAACAACCTGGCGTACAACCTCAACAGCCAGGGCCGC
The DNA here is from genome assembly GCA_027452145.1 of Planctomycetales bacterium. Lineage (GTDB taxonomy): Bacteria > Planctomycetota > Planctomycetia > Isosphaerales > Isosphaeraceae > JAKAUH01. The sequence continues at coordinate 15,466 of DAIDHB010000002.1, read as the reverse complement.
TACGCGGAGGCCCAGCCGCTGTTCGAGAAGGCGCTGGAGATCCGACGGCGGCGGTTCACGGACCTCCACCTCGAGACGGCGCTGAGCTACAACAACCTGGGCTTCAACCTGAACGCCCAGGGGAAGTATGCGCAGGCGCAGCCGGCGTATGAGAGGGCACTCGAGATCTACCGCCGCATCCTGCCCGCGGACCATCCCGACATCGCCCGCGTTTACAACAACCTCGCGTACAACCTCGAGCGCCAGTACCAGTATGCGGCGGCCCGCCCGTTGTTCGAGAAGGCGCTGGAGATCCGCCGCCGCAAGCTCACCGAGGATCATCCGCTCACGGCACTGAGCTACGAGAACCTGGCGCGGAACTTCCAGCTCGCAGGGGACCCGTCGCGAGCACGCGAGCTCCACGAGAAGGCGCGGGGGATCCGAGTTCGCCGTCTGGGCGAGCACCACCCGAGCGTCGCGCAGTCGGACGCCAATCTGGGGCAAGATCTGGCGGAGCTGGGCCGGTTCGCGGAGGCCCAGGCGTCCTTCGAGCGGGCCTTGCGGACCTATCGCGAGGCGCGAGGGGACGACCATCCCGACACGGTCACGGCCTGGCAGGGGCTCGGCGCGGCGCTGCACGCGCAGGGGAAGTACGCCGAGGCGCGCGACGCCTGGCGCAGTTCGCTCTCCGGGTTCGACCGCGCCCGGTTGCTGGCGGCGTTCACGGGCCTGGAGCGGTCCGAAGCGTTGCGCTCGATGCGGCCCGCGCTTGCGGCCGTGCAGGCCCGGCTGGGCAACCCGACGGCGGCCTGGCAGACGCTGGAGGAGGACCTCGGCCGCGGCCTGCTCGACGAGCTGGCCGCCCGCGCCGACCGGCGGATGACCCCGGCCGAGCGGACGCGGCTTCGCGAGCTGACCGCCGAGCTGGAGCGGCTCGATCGCCTGGTCGAGTCGCTGCCCCGCGAGGACGACCAGGCCCGCCGCGCCTCGAAGTACGACGACCTTCGTCGGCGACGCGAGCTGGCGAGCATCGCGCTGGGCGAGTTTCAAGCCGGTTTGTTCAAGGCCCGCGGGGTCGCCGCCGGGCGGGTCGCCGGACTCGACGAGCTCCAGCGCTCGCTCCCCGCCGACGTCGCGCTGGTGGCCTGGGTGGACGACAACCCGGACGGCCCCGGCGCCGCCGACCCCGACGGCGAGCACTGGGGCGTCGTGGTCCGTTCCGTCGGCCCGCCCCGGTGGATCCGGCTGAAGGGATGCGGCCCCGACGGCCACTGGACCCGCCAGGACACCGAGCTGCCCCTGCGCGTCCGCCTGGCCCTCCAGGGACGGCCCGGTTCGAAACCGGCGGGACCGGACGGGGGCGGCGGTGCCGCATCTGCCAGCGAGGGCATCCTCGCGGATTTACTCCGGCGGCTCCGTGCCCAACGCATGGATCCGCTGGACCGGGCGCTGGGGGCGGCCGATGCGGGCGCGCCGGCTCCGGCGAATGCCCTTCCGCCGGCCCGTCGGCTGGTCGTCCTCCCGTCGCGGGCGGTGACGGGCATCCCCGTCGAGGCCCTGCTGGGCCCGGGCGACGAGAGGACGGTCAGCTACGCGCCGTCCTCGACCGTGTTCAAGCTCCTGCGCGAGCGTCGTCGGCCCGATCGGCATGCCGGGCTGCTGGCGCTGGGGGACCCGGACTTCGGCCGCCCATCGCCCCCGGCGTCGAGCGACCCGGGCCGCCTGCCCGACCACGGGTTGCTGGTCGACCGGGTCGAGCCGGGGTCGAACGCGGCGAAACACGACATCCGCCCGGGCGACGTGCTGCTGTCGTACAACGGGGTCGCGCTGCACGCCGATCGCGACCTGAAGGTCGTGGCAGGTCCGCCCGGCCAGAAGGTCCCGGTGGTGATCTGGCGCGAGGGTGTCGAGGTCCCAGGCGCGGTGGACCCCGGTCGGCTCAGCCTGGTGACGGACGCTCGCCCGGCCCGGGTCGCGCTGGCCGAGCGCCGGGGGCTTCAAGAGCTTCTCCTCGCGGTGCGTTCCGGCGGCGGTGTGCTGGCCCCGCTCCCCGGCACGCGGGCGGAGGTCCAGGCGATCGCGCGAGTCTTCGCCGAGGACGGCCGCCCGGTTCGGCTATTGCTCGGGCGCGAGGCCGGCGAGCCCCAGGTCGAGGGCCTGGCCGCGTCGGGGGACCTGGCTCGGTTCGGCTATCTGCACCTGGCGACGCACGGGATCATCGACGGGCAAATGCCCGAGCGCTCGGCGGTGATCCTTAGCCAGGCAGACCTGCCCGACCCGCTCACACAGGCCATGAACCACCGCCCGGTCCTTGACGGCCGGCTGAGCATGCAGCAGATCCGGGCCGAATGGGACCTCGATGCCGAGCTCGTGGCGCTCTCGGCGTGCGAGACCGCGCTCGGACGCACCGCGGGGGGCGAGGGACTGGTCGGGTTTACCCAGGCGCTGCTACTCGCGGGCAGCCGTAGCGTGCTGGTCAGCCAGTGGAAGGTGGACGATCGCGCCACCGCGCTTTTGATGACAAGATTCTACCAGAACCTCCTCGGCCGGCGCGCGGGCCTGCCGGCCCCGCTCCCCAAGGCCGAGGCGCTGCGCGAGGCGAAGCAGTGGCTCCGCCGCCTCTCGCTCGACGAGGTCGGCGTCGCGCTGGGGTCCGTCGAACGCGGCGTCGTCCGCCCGCTCGTCGACAAGGACCCCCGGGCCTCCGGCGACGTCCTGACGCAATCGGGCCCGCGCCCCTACGAGCACCCCTATTTCTGGGCGGCGTTCGTGCTTGTTGGCGACCCCGATTGATCGTGAAGCCGGCTCCGCCCCAGGATGAATGGTCGACGATCGATGCCGTCCGCCAGCGATTCCTGGGGCGCTGTCCAGGTCGAGAAACGCGCAACTTTCTGAGGGATTAGCATTTCCGGCCGCACCTTCTGGAGCGGGAACCCCACCGTGCAGACATCGTCCGGCGAAGCCGATGAATAGAGGCAAGGGCCGGACGATCGGCCCGGACGGAGGATTCCGCGGGGCGGGCAATGGAGTTTTCTTCAAAAAGAGCGGAATCATTGGTCCGGGCGGCGGAATCCGGCCGATGGGATAGGCAAGTCAAGGCCCGTTCGACCGCGACGACCGAGCCGGGATCGGCCCGGGTGGCGCGGAGGACAGGTTGGATCGGCCCGGGGAGGGATTCCCCGACGGCGGCAGAGGACACGTCCCTCGTCGCAGGACGCGAGGGGCCGCCGATTTCGCCAAGGAGGGTGGAAACAATGGGGTTGCCCCGGAAGAGGTCGCCGCGACGGTTCACCCGGCGGCACCAGGTAGCGAGATGGATGGCACTGACCCTGGGCGTGGTCCTGCCCTCGGTCGGCTGCCAGGTGGAATACGCCGGCATGACGCTGCCCTCGGGCCGGTACATGCACGACGACGTCCAGTATTTTGCCTCGAGCCCGGACTTCCCCTGGGCGAACACCCAGGCGGCCGCGCAGCGGGCCAGGATGCGGGCGATGGGCATCGAGCCGCCGCCGGCCGGGGCGATCCCCGAGGCGATGGGCGCCCAGCCGGGCGTGCAGCAGGGTGGCGGACGGCCCACGAATATCAACGCCTTCCCGCCGCCGGCCATGCCGCCGGGCGTCGTGCCGGGCGGCGCCATCCCGATGGGACCTGGCCCGGGCGCCGTCCCGCCGCCGGGACCGGGAATGCTGCCGGGCGCCATGCCCGCCGCACCGGGCGGAGCCCCCGCACCCGGCGGAGTCCCCGCGCCGGGCGGGGCGGCCAACGTGCCGCCGCCCGACATGCAGCAGGGCGGCAACCCGCAGCCCTGAGCCAGGTCAACCGAATTCGATTCGATTGGATCGGCTCGCCTCGCCTCGTCCGGTGGAATCGGGCGGGGCTGGGCCGATCCAAGCCGATCCGATCCGATCCGACAACCCGAGTCCCCCCAATCGCCGGGGGCCCGCAACACCCGATCCGTTGCGGGCCCTCGGCTTGTTTGGCGTGAAAGTGGCAAGTGGCAGGTGGCAGGCGGCTCGCGAGCCGAGTTGAACGGTCGATCGCGGACCGGGTCGCGGCCTGCTGTTTGCTACTGGTCACTTGCCACTCGTCGAGAAAGGCCAACACGAATGATCTCACCGATCGTGGGACAGGTCACGCTGGCGATTTATGGGGTGTTGCTCGCCGTTGGCGGGCTGATCGGCTATTTCAAGGCCGGCAGCCGGCCCTCGCTGATCGCGGGATTGACGAGCTCGGTCGCGGCCTTCGGGGCGCTGGGGTTCTCGATCAACGGCAACCAGCAGCTCACGACCGGTCTGGGGTCGCTGCTGGCCGTGGTGCTGTTCGTGCTTTTCGGTTACCGGTACGCCATCAAGACGGGCAAGTTCATGCCGAGCGGCCTGCTGGCCGTCGTCAGCCTGCTGGTGCTCGTGGTGATGATCCTCACCGTCGAGTGGAGCACACCTCCGACGGTCCCCGGGGGTTGAAGCGAGGCGGTCGAGACCGCGGACTTCTCTACATCCGCCCGAACGGCACCGGGAGCAGGAAGGCGTGCTGCTCGAGCAGACTCGCCGCGCCGCCCCACGAGGTGTACTGCGCCAGGAAGACGACCAGCACATAGAAGATCGCCGCGACGACGATCGCTGCTCGGCCGACCAGGCGGAAGGTCCAGTGCCGCGGCCGGTCGCGACGACCCGAGCGCGCGTACGCCCAGCCGGTGAGGATCCGGGCCGGGGCGAGGAATGCCACGAAGACAAGGCTCGGCAGCCAGGCCGCCTCGCGCGGGATCATCTCGATCTTGAGCAGGTAGAGCGGGATCGCGGCGAGCAGGAGGGCCATCAGGGCAAACGCGAACGCCCAGGGGGCGCGGCGGAACCGCTCGCGGATCGCCCGCCGCGAGAAGAGCGCCGAGAGGCGGCCCTCGAGGGCATAGCGCACCTGGAGGAACGGCAGGAACGGGACGACGATCGCCAGCAGGAGCGCACCGACGATTCCCAGCGGCGGCAGCTTGCCGCCGGCCGCGATCAGCAGGGCCGGCACGATCAGCCAGGCGAGCGTACCCAGGAACCCGACCATTCCGAGCCGGAAGTAATACGGCAGTCGTAGCGCGGCAAGGCCATTCCAGAAGGCGTCGCGGGAGTCCGCGTAAAGACCGCCCCGCCGGATACGGCGAATCAGCCAGATCGGATTTCCGAACGGCCAGAGGAAGTGGCGCAGTCGTCCGCCTCGGGCGCAGGCGGCGAGGACGTGCAGGACGGTGAGCGCCACGAGCAAGATCAGGACAATCCGCCAGCCGCGGGCGGAGCGGCCGCCGGGAGCGACGATCTCGGCCGAATGGGCGAATTGACCCACCAGCCAGGCGGGAAGTGTCGCGATCCAGAGCCCCAGAGCCAGCCCCCCGGCTCGCGCCGCCTTGCGGACGCCGACGAATCCGTCGCGCAGCCGTCCGGTGCTCGCGACGCGCGCCGACATCTCCAGGAAGTAACCGAGGCTGAGGAGCTGCAAGACCGGCAGCGCGGCCAGCGTGGACAGGCCGACCAGGAGCGACAGCAGGCCGAAAAGCCACTCGGCCGAGGAGGCTGTGAGGCATGCGAGCCGTCGGATGGGTCGCGACCGGTAGGGAGCGGGCTCGATGCCGGCGATCGCGGTCTCGTCGGCCTCCCAAACATCGGGGATTGTCGCGGTATCGGTCATGCTCGGTGATACCCAGGCTATGGTGAAGAGGTTTCAGGATGGTAGCGAGCGAAACCCGGCTGGCACGGGATGGGTACGAGAAGCAGAGAAGGTTGGGGATCAAAGAGGCAAAGTGGCACAGAGATCGGAAGAGAGACCATTGCGGCCGGGACGGAGAGTCGGCGTGAATATCCATTGCGAAGATCGTCTGCCCGGTGACGGGCCAACAGGTAACGACTGAAGAGTATAATCCCGGGTCTGAGTCTTCTCGTCCGGTCTCTCTGACTCCATGTCTCTGTGATTCAGCAAGGATTTCTCCTGCATAAGATCCGCCATGATGAAATCACGACTCCGCGACGTTGGCTTTGTCCTGGCCGTGGTGGCCGGCTCGACGGGACTGGCCGCGAGCCTGTTGCGGCCGGCGGCCAGGTTGTCGGGCTCGGTATCCTCGCACAGCGGAACGGCTGCCCGGACCGAGGACCTTCGTCCGGTCCTCGCTCGCGTCGATGAGGCTTTTCATCGGCGGTGGAGCGAGCTGAAGCTGACGCCCGCGGCGCCGGCCTCCGAGCTGGCCGTGATGCGGCGGTTGTCGCTGGCGCTTTGCGGCACGGTACCGTCGCTGGAAGAAATCCGACGGTTCGAGGCGAGATCTCCAGGGACGCGCCTGGACGCGTGGCTCGAGGAGCTGCTGGCGGATCGCCGGTCGGCCGACTACCTGGCCGAGCGGTTCGCGAGGGCGTTTGTCGGCACCGAGGACGGGCCGTTCCTGCGCTACCGGCGCAGGCGGCTCGTGGCGTGGCTGAGCGATGCGTTCCGCGAGAATCGGCGGTACGACGCGATCGTTCGCGACCTGATCGCCGACGAGGGGTTGTGGACCGATCACCCGGCGACGAACTTCCTCACGGTGACGATCGACGAGAAGACCGAGCGGCCGACGCCCGATCGTTTGTCGGCGCGTGTGGCTCGGGCGTTCCTGGGCGTCCGGCTGGATTGCGCGCAGTGCCACGACCACCCGTTCCAGCCGTGGAAGCAGGACCAGTTCCGCGGCCTGGCGGCGTTCTTCGGCGGCGTCCGGTCGAACCTGCGCGGGATCCGCGACGGCGAAAATGATTATCGTCCGCTCGACCGCAAGGGAAAAGAGCTGCCGGTGGTCCAGCCGTCCGTCCCGTTCCTGCCGGAGCTGCTGCCGGCGGTCGAGGCGAACGAGGGGCGAGCGGCCATGGGTCCACGCGAGCGACTCGCGGCGTGGGTGATCGATCCTCGTAATCCGGGGCTGGCACGAGTGACGGTCAACCGCATCTGGGCACTGCTGTTCGGCCGCCCGCTGGCCGAGCCAGTGGACGACCTGCTGGCCTCGGGCGAGCTGCACCCGGCGCTCGCCGTCCTGGCGGAGGACTTCGCGGCGCATCGCTTCGACCTGCACCGGCTGATCCGCCTGATCGCGTCGAGCGAGGCGTTCCGCCTCGATAGCGCGTTCGACGGCGTGACCGACGAGCACGAGTCGGCCTGGGCGGTGTTCCCGCTCTCGCGGCTGCGGTCCGAGCAGGTGGCCGGGGCGCTGTTCCAGTCGGCGTCGCTCGGCACGATCGGCCCGCAGTCGCACTGGTTCGCGCGACTGGTGGCGTACACCGGGCGGAACAACTTCGTCGGCCGCTACGGCGACACGGGCGAGGACGAGTTCGACGCAAGGGCCGGCACGATCCCCCAGCGCCTGCTGCTCATGAACGGCGAGGTCGTCCGCGAGCAGTTGAAGGACGGATTGTTCTCGGCGTCGTCGAACATCGCGACACTCGCGCCCGACGACCGCAGGGCCGTCGAGGCGGCCTATCTGACGGTCCTCACCCGCCGTCCGACCGACGAAGAGCTCGCCCACTTCGCCGCCCGGCTCGTGGGCACGACGGGGAACGAGCGCAAGGACCGATTGAGCGACCTTTGCTGGACGCTGATCAATACGACCGAGTTCTCGTGGGATCATTGAGCGAAGGTTGGCCGCCGCCGACCACTGGGGTCGAGGTCATGGTCTGGCTCCCGCGAGGCAGGGAAAAATGCGATACTGGAAGGACCGAGTCGGGTCGGACCCCTGGGCCAGAAGCGAATGAATCACGAGAATGAGGATCGGAGATGGAAGTCCTTCGAGAGGTGCGGGTACATACCAGCGGTCGGGAGCAGGCCGACGCTCTCATCGCGGAACTCGCGAAGAACCTGCCATCCGGGTGGTCGCGAGATCGGACGATGGAAATTAAATATGAGCACATTTTCTATCCTAACAGGATCTTTTGCTTAACCTACGATGGAGACGATTGGATCCCGCAGGCGGATCTTATCGTGGGAGAAGGCGCCGACGGCCGCGAGCTTTGGCTATCCGGCGTATTCACCCCGACCATGGAACCACTTGGAATCGGCCAGTCCAACGACCTGCGCGAGAAGTTCTATCGGGAGCTTCTCGTGCCGGTTGCCGACCGACTGGGCGTGGGCGTCAATCTGACGTCGCGCGACCAGGCGCTAAGCCACTGGCTGAGCAGGCCTGCCCTGGACAAGTTCCACCGATTCTCGGCGGGCGCCAACAAGCACGCGGGATACCTACTGCCAGAGGACCGGAAGCGCTGGCTCGATTTTGTCCTGACGGCGCATCGTGAGCGGAGCAGCCTTGACGGGGATACCCTGCGTCGCTGGCTTGTCGAGGTGGAAGGGTGGGTCCCCGAGATCGCCGACCAACTTGCTGCCCAGTACGCCTTCGGCGGGGAGCTGCTTTCCTTCTCCGAGAGCCAGGCGGCGGGGGTGTAGCTCCGATGCCGAGTCTCCACGAGGCGGTGGGAGAGCTGCTTGCGGCGGATCGGCCAGTCCTCTTCCTGGATACCTGCGTCTTGCTCGATGTCATTCGGTCGACTCACCGCTGCTTGAAAGGGTGTGCCGAGGCGGCATGGCACCTGGCGAAGCTGGTCTCTGCTACCCCGCCGGTTTGCTCGCTCGTCGTTTCGTCGCTCGTGCCGAAGGAGTGGGGCGACAACGTGCAGGGGGTGACAGATGAGACCATCAGACACCTACGCCGGATGGAGGAGCAGGCGTCGCACTTTGATGACGCGTGCCGTGCCCTCGGGATTGCGGTGGCTTCCCCGCCGACAGCCTATGGGAGGTGCGGGCTCGCTGAGGCGCTTCGCGATCTATCACAATCGCTCATCGACCAGGCCGTTCGCCTGGATGAGGATCCCGGCTGCCGAGTCCGGGCGGTCGAGAGAGTTGTTGCAAGGGTTCCCCCTGCGCTGAAGGGCCAGGTCAAGGACAGCGCGATCATCGAAGAATACCTGGCTGTCTGTCGTGGCCTGCGAGCCGCGGGCTTCTCCAGGCGGCGGGTTTATTGCACCTCGAATACCGCGGATTACTGCGAGGCGAGCGGTTCTCTTCATGCGAGCCTTGCGGTCGAATTCGCCTCTCAATCTCTGATCTTTACCACGCAACTGCCGTGGGCGCTTCGCGAGGTCCGAAGCTGAACCGGCGGACGTGTGTCGCTCCTCCAGGAGCGAACGGGATACCACCATGAGGGCTTCCTCGTACTCGGCCTTCGCCCGACGTCGCTTCCTCAAGGTCGCCGGCCTGAGCTGGCTGACGCCGGTCGGACGGCTCCTGGCCGATCAGGCCGAGAAGATGCGGCGGCCGGCGCAGTCGATCATCCTGCTGTGGCTTGATGGCGGGCCGAGCCAGCTTGAGACGTTCGACCCGCATCCGGACACGCGGATCGCCGGCGGCACGCGGGCGATCGAGACCACGGTGAAGGACATTCGGCTGGCCGAGGGCTACGAACATCTGGCCGGGCAGATGCGGTCCGTGGCCCTGGTGCGGTCGATGGTGAGCAAGGAGGGGGACCACGAGCGTGGGACCTACCTGATGAAGACGGGCTATCGCCCGGATCCGACCGTCGAGCATCCGTCGATCGGCGCGATCTGCTGCCACGAGCTGCCGGTCGGTCCCACGGATATCCCGCGGCACATCTCGATCCTGACCGAGCAACGCCCGAGCCGCGGCGGTTTCCTGGGGAGCGAATACGACGCGTTCCAGGTCGGGGACCCGAAGGACCGGCTGCCGGACGTCACCTCGCCCGTGCCCGCCTCGCGCGAGGCGGCGCGGGTGAACGACCTGGAGATCGCCGAGCGGGCGTTCGCCCGGGGCCGGACGGGGCGGGTCCGGACGACCGGGCATCGCGAGATGCTGGCGCGGGCACGCGTGATGATGACGTCGGAGCAGCTTCGCGCGTTCGACGTCGCGCAGGAGCCGGCGGCGCTCCGGGCTGAGTACGGCGAGACGCCGTTTGGCCGCGGGTGCCTGGCGGCCCGCCGGCTGATCGAGGTCGGCGTGCGCTGCGTCGAGGTGACGCTCGGCGGCTGGGATGCACATGTCAATAATCACGAAATCCATCGGGCGAAGTCCCGGATCCTCGACCCGGCGTTCGCGGCCCTGTTGCGCGACCTGGCGGACCGGCGGCTGCTCGAGCGCACGGTGGTCCTCTGCTGCGGCGAGTTCGGCCGGACGCCGCGGGTCAACCCGCTGGGGGGCCGCGACCACTGGCCGGGCGGGTTCAGCCTGGCACTCGCCGGCGGCGGGATCCGCGGCGGGCTGGCGCTGGGAGAGACCGATCCCGAGGGGATCAAGGGGCCCGTGCGTCCCACGACGATCGAGGACGTGCACGCGACGATCCTGTCGGCCCTGGGGCTCGAGCCCGGTAAGGAGAACACCGCCCCGGCGACGGGTCGGCCGATCAAGCTGAGCGCCGGCCGGCCGATCCGGGAGCTGCTGGCATGAGGGCTTATTTCCGCTTCTTCAGGAGGCGTTCCAGCAGGGCCTTGGCGAAGCCGGTGAGCCACTCGGTGCGGCGGGTGGATTCGAGGTGGCGCGAGAGCGCGGCCTGCATTCCGCCGGCGCCCCAGGTCTGGCCCTGCTCGACGTATTCGAGGAACGACGAGCCGGTGAGCTGGGTCAGGTAGGCCATCGTCACGGCCTGCACGGCGCCGCCGGCCATGAACCCGAGCGGGTTGAATTTGAGCAGGCCGCCCAGAACGCTCGCCGCGGCCTCGGCGACGCCCAGCTTGAAGAGAGTCTGGACCATCTGCCGCCCGACCTGCTCGATGTACTCGGCCGAGAGCTGGACTTCGTAGACCGCGGCGATCTCGCTGAGCATCCGGAGTTGCACCGCGCCGGCGGCCATGGGCCCCAGGGCCAGGATCGGATTGGCGAACGCGGTCACCGCGGCGATCCACTGATGCCGCTCGATGATGGCACGGGCCATTTGCTTGCGCTCGGCGGCGAGTCGGGCCCGCTCGGCCCGCTCCAGTCGTCGCGCCTTGAGGAGGAGGTTGCCGGCGCGGAGGGACTCGCCCTCGCGGGCAAGGATCGCGGCGACGCGGGCCTCGAGGTCCTCGAGGTCGGGCGGCTCCTCCTCGAGCGTGGTCTCGGTCGAGCCGTCCGGCCGGCGGACGCGGACGGTGATCGGCGCGGGACTCGCGGCGATGGCGATGACATCCTCGGGCGGGACCAGTCCCGCCAGCCGTTCGCGCAGCTTCGCCAGGATGGCGGCGCGGTCCTGGTCGCTCAGGCGGTCCTTCTTGTTGAGCGCGACAACGGCGCGCTTTCCCTCGCGGACCATGTCCGAAAGCATCTGCCGATCGGCCCGCGCCATGTCCTGGTCGACGAGGAAGATCAGGAGGTCGGCCTGGAGGGCGAGTTCGACGGTTAAGGCCTCGCGCGTTCGCCCGACATAGCCCGGCTCGCCGAGGCCCGGGGTGTCGTTGAGTAGCAACGTCCCCTCGACCCCTTCGACAGAGTGGGTGTGCGTCCGGCCGTGGGGCGTGGTCCCCATCGTCGCGCCGGTGGCACCCGCCGAGCGGCCGAGGAGCGCGGCGATGAGCGAGGTCTTGCCGACCGGACCCGTGCCCAGTACGACGACGTGGAACCGCCCCGATTCGCGGGGTCCCGTCTCATCGGTCGTCCGGCCTGCGCCTGCGTCCGCCATCGCGGCACTCCGCTTTCCATTCGAGGTGGGCCGTCGAGGCGAGTCGACCGGAGCCGAAAGGATCACGGTGCCGCCCTTGTGGATTATAACGGCTGCCCTGCCCCGGACGAGGAGGCGTCCGCTGGCCGCCGATCATGGAGGGTGGGATCGTAGGGGCATCGCCCCAGCCCGGCCCGGGCTTTGCATGCCCCTGGCTATTGGTTCAGCCGGGATTACCCCATTATAATAAATTGCTGGGCGGAGCCTGGGGATTGCATGGGGTCCTCATCCGCCACTCTGGTCATGCCATCCCGCGCGGGACCACATCGAGTCACGAACTGGACGGAGAAATCGCCGATGTCGGAACAGGCCATCACCGCAGAGACACCCACCTCCGACCCCCTTCGCGCCACGGCCGACGCGATGTCGCTGGCCCTCCAGGCGGCGAAGGATGGCGCCGCCGACGCCCGGCAGCGCGTCGACGAGATGTTGCCGGCCATCGGGGGCTTTGTCAGCCGGCTCACCTACACGACCTGCTATGCCGTGTCATACGGTGTGGTCTTCCCCAGCTTGCTGGTGGCCCGAGCCGTTCCGAAGGACAACCCGATCATCCACGGGCTGGCCGACGGAGCCCGGGCGGCTCGCGACGCCATCCGTCCGGGCGGTTCGACCCCGGCGGCGGAGTCGGCCTCCGAGCATCCTCATATCATCGTGCCCGGCGAGGACTCTGCGGGCTGATCGACTCACCTGGAGGTGCCACCTTGATCCGTTCGCTCTCGCGTCGCGCGGAGGCCGGTACGGTCGGTCGGTTTCGTAGCGACCTCCGCCGCCGGTATCCCGAGAGAAGCCGCGATAAGGGACGGCCAACCGAGCCGGAGACCGTCCTGGCGGCCGACGAGGCGGTGATCCGCCGGCTGGAGAAGCTCCCTCCCGAGGTGGCCGTGCTGCTGATGGTGGTCGGAGTCTTCGGCATCCTGCTGCCCGGGCCGGTGGGTTCGCCCTTCCTGATTGCCGGCGGGCTGGCCATGTGGCCGACGAGCTTCCGGAAGATGGAGGACTGGCTACACCGGATGTCGCCGCGGCTCTATGCCGAGGGAATCCGCCAGCTCGAGCGCTACCTGGCCGACCTGGAGCGCCGGTATCCCGGAACGACCCGATCAGAGCGGGATGACCAGGTCGTTGCAAGCGAATGAGAGAGACGCTGAGGACGTACGCGATGACCGAAGACAAGCCGGATACCGACGCCATCACCCCGGCCGACGACAGCGAGGTCTCGTCGGGATCGGAATCCACCATTCCCGCGGCCGGTACGGAGTCGAGCCTCCCCGTGCCTGCATCTCGCGAGCTAGGATGGATGCTCGTGTCGGCCGGTGTTATCGGCGTCGTGCTTCCTGGTCCCGGGGCGCCGGCGCTCGTCGCGGGCGGCTTGATGCTCTGGCCCGGGGCATTCGCCCGGGCCGACAGGTGGATGCGGCGCCGCTTTCCCGGTGCGCATCGCAAGGGGATGGGACACATTCATCGATTCCTCACCGATCTTGAGCGGCGCTATCCCGGGACCGTCGCGAGCGGGGACGCCGCGCCGCCCCCCGCATGACGCTGAGAGCCGTTCGCGTCGCCTCGGCTCCCTCATATCCAGCACTCACTGTCTGACGGCTGGCACGCCGTTTGCAAAGCGTGGGGATTTAGAGCCCGCCGGCACTCAGCTCGAGTGCCGGGCCGCGGGCAATTGCGGGGTTGTCCGATCCTCATCGGTTGACAGGGTGTGACGCGAAGTCGCCTCCTCAGGATGGGATCATCCCGCGACGGAGTCGGTGAGATATCAGCGAAGCGACCGGGTCAGCCCGGCCGGCGGAGATCCTCCGCGCCGAAGGCCGGCCCGGGCGGAGTCGACCCGATCGGCCCGGACAGGCGAGTCGGAGCGGCTCGTGAGATCCTGGAGATCTGGTCCGACGAGGGATTCGTCATCATGAATCCGAACGAACCGGGGTCGGCGGCTGCGGGAGAGGACACCTCGCTGGACGAACGACCTTGCCTGGAGATGATGCTGGCGCTCCAGCCGTTCCCCTGCCTGATCGTTCACAACGGTACCGCGCGGGCCGTGCTGGCCAATATCGAGGCGCGGCGGCTGATGTTCGACCGGCTGGGGGCGAGTCCCTTGCCGGAGGAGGGCTCGTGGACAGCCGCGGCCGATGACGGTTCGCCGGTCGAGCTGGCGAGGGTGATCCCCTACCTTCTCGGTCGGTCCGACCCGGGTGATGGGGTGGAGTTGTCGCTGCCCAGGGCCGGCGAGCGGCGGTCCTACCGGGTGGCGGCGAGGCCCCTGCCCGGCCGTCCGGGATTGGACGAACTGTCGATGGTCACGTTCCTCGACATGACCGGGCAGAGGCGTGCCGAGGTGGCGCTGCGGGATGCGGTGCACGCGCGGGACGAGCTGTTCTCGGTGGCGACGCACGAGCTGAAGGATCCCTTGTTCTCGCTCCAGCTCTCGATCCAGCTCCTGCGGCACGTCGCCGAGCTTGATGGCGCGGTCCCGCCGCATGTCACGCAACATCTGGAGGTGGGGGAGCGCCAGATCGGTCGGCTGGCCCGGCTGATCGACAACATGCTCGATGTCGCCCGCATCGTCCACGGCCGGATCGAGCTGGAATTCGAGCCGCTCGACCTGAGCGAGCTGGCGCAGCAGGTGGTGACGCGGTTCGCCGAGCAGGCGGGTTCGAGCGGAACGATACTCACCGCCGAGCCGTCCCGGCCGGTCGTGGGCCGATTCGACCGGCTCAAGATCGAGCAGGTCATCGCCAACCTGCTGTCCAACGCCATCAAATACGGCGACGGCAAGCCGATCCGGGTGCGGGTGCGGGGGGAGGCGGACAGGGCGGTGGTCGAGGTCGAGGATCAGGGTGCCGGCATCGCGCCGGAAGACCGGGAGCGGATCTTCGACCGGTTCGAGCGGGCGTCCAGCGGGCACCGGCAGGCGAGCCTCGGCCTGGGACTGTACATCGTCCGCTCGCTCGTGGAGGCTCACGGTGGCGCGATCGAGGTTCGCAGCGAGCCCGGACGGGGCTCGACCTTCATCGTCACGATCCCCTGGGACGGTACGGGCAGTCGTTCGGATCCGGCCGAGCCTCGCTATCCGACCGCGCCGCCGACGGGGGACTGAGCGACCCGCGTGTCCGCCGCGCGAAGGCGAGACGGCTGGTCGAGGTCCGCGGCCCCGGCAGCTCTCGCGGATGATGGATTCAGGAAATCCCCACGGGGCGACAGACTCGCGGGTGGGTCGATCCATACCTGGCACCCATATTGCATCTACGTCCTTCACGCACTATCCCGGAGCGTCTCTCGGCCTCGGGGCTTCGGCCGTTCCCATCCACGGCGCGGGACGTATCCAACGGACGGGTGGGTGAATTGATCGATTCACCCGCTCGCGTGAGACCTGGTGGTTCGCATCAACGCATCACGGCCCGTCGCCCGATCGGTCGCGATGTGGCCAGGCCGCGCGGGGGCGAACCGCGAAGCAACGGGGGTCACTGGCCATGGTCGACGAGATCCCGGGGAAGGAAACGGTCGCCATCGACCGGCAGCGGATCGAGCTGCTGCTCGACGGCGTCAGGGACTACGCGATCTTCCTGCTGGACGCCGAGGGGCGCGTGCTGAGCTGGAACGACGGTGCGACGCTGCTCTTCGGCTACAACGCGGCCGAGGTGATCGGCCAGCGGCTGTCGCGGTTCTCGACCCCCGAGGACGACCAGTCTCGGCAGACCGAGGAGGAACTCCGCCAGACGGCGGCCAAGGGGCAGATTTCGAGCGAGGCGTGGCAGGTGCGTCGCGACAATACGCGCTTCTGCGGCTGCTCGGTGACGA
>DAIDHB010000001.1 GCA_027452145.1 Planctomycetales bacterium | reverse complement strand
GGTCCAGGGGAAGTCGCGGGGGCTGCGGAAGTAGCCCTCGGGGTTGAGCAGGAAGCGCCTGAGGACGATGAGCAGGACGTCGAGGCAGCCGCCGCAGAGGCCCAGCGCGATCGCCAGCAGGATCGCGGACGACGGGGTCAGGGCGATCGGTGCGGGCGCGGGACGATCCTGGGGTGCGGGCGCGGGACGATGCTGGGGTGCGGGCGGCGTGGGGTCCATCGGGGTCTCGAAACGGTCGTCGTCGAACCGGATTTGGATGTTAAGGCCGGCCGCGGTAGGAGTCAATCGCCGGTGCCTCGCCCGACGGGTCGCGGACGAGAGACCGGAGCGACCGGCGAAAGTCGTCGAGATAGGCCCGTTCGATCTCCGTCGTGCCCGGGTTCTCGACCAGCACCTTCAGCAGCTTTCGCCGGTAGGGCGTCAGGTCGGGCTTCGGGTCGTGCGAGCCGAGGATCTCGTGCCGCTCGTACGGGTCCTGAAACAGGTGGTAGAGCCGCTCATTGCCGGCCCCGTCGCGGATGTAGTGGTCGCCGGACGCGATGATACTCATCTGGAACCCGGGGAAGATCCCGCCCGGGCCGCGCTGCGGCCGCGGCGTCGCCCGGCTGACCTGCTCGGCGAAGGCCGGGCTGGTGAGGTCCCCGGCATCCTGGCCGGGCCGGTTGACCCAGCAGGCGGCCAGCGAGCGGCCGGGGAACGGCGAGTGCTCGGCGAGTCCCAGCCGATCCACCACGGTCGCCGGGATGTCGCGCAGGCTCACCACGTCAAACACCTTTCGGCCCGCCGGGGCGTCCGGCGAGAGGATCACCAGGGGCACGCCGATCTCGTCGAGGTAGAGGCTGTACGAGTGGCCCACGATGCCGTGGTCGCCGAACCCCTCGCCGTGGTCCGAGGTGATGATCACCTCGGTCTCGGCGAGGAGCCCGCGACGGCCGAGCTCGGCCATGAGCCGGCCGAGCTTCTCGTCGAGATACGCGATGCAGTCGTCGTAGGCGTCGCGCGCCATGATGATGTCGCGCTTCGGCGCCGAGCCCTTCTGGATCGTGGTGTAGTCCAGCAGGAACTCGTAGTCGCGACGCGCGACCAGCCGGGTGCCGAAGCGGCCGGCGAAGTCCGGCGGGGGCAGGTAGGGCTCGTGGGCGTCGAAGTAGTTGAGGAAGGCGAAGAACGGCCGATCGGCCCGCCGCCGGTCCAGCCAGGCGAGGAAGGCGTCGTTGATGCCGCCGGCGTCGCGCGACTGGAGGCGGGCCCACTTCTCCGCGTGGTACCAGCCGCCGCGCCTGAGGGCCTGCCGGACAAGCCACGCGCCGGGGACCGTCCGGCCGAGGAGGGCCAGCGGGGCCAGCGAGTAGTCCTCGTAGTGGGCGAATCCGCGGTCGAGGCCGCTCTCGTAGGTGCAGCAATTGGTGTTGGCGGCGAACCCTGCGGTCTGGTAGCCGCGGGAGGCGAGGTACTCGGCCAGGGTCGGATCGGCGGTCTCCAGCTTCATCTTCCACTGCGAGTCGAGCTGCATGGGCCACCGGCCCGTGAAGAAGCTGGTGTGCGAGGGGATCGTCCACGGCGCGGGGGCGATGGTGTAGAGATACTGCACGCCCCGCTCCACGCACCGCGACAGGTTGGGGGTGGTCGGCCGGGAGTAGCCGTGGTCGGCGAGGCTGTAGGCGCGGACGGTGTCCCAGACGATGAGGACGACGTTGCGCGCCCGGCCGCCGGTCGGCGGGGGCGGCAGGGCGGCGACGGCCCGGCGCTCGCGCAGGACCTGCCACCCCGACGATCCCGCCGCCAGCGTGGCCAGCACGGCGACCGAGCCGGCCGCCAGGGCGCGCGTCCGCCGCGGGCCCAGCCGTGCCGTCGCCATCGCGGCGTAGCGGCCGAGGCCGGCGGCCAGGAGCAGGCTGCCGGCGGCGTGGATCGGCAGG